>CANIEC010000045.1 GCA_947466085.1 Rhodospirillales bacterium | reverse complement strand
CCGGGATCGATCATGCAGCCTGTATCCTTTGTCGCCCTGTTCCCTGCAAGCGCGGCTTGCGGCAATGCTGCCATTCGCGCTAAAGCCCCCGTGCCGCGGGCCTACCGGCCGGCGGCACCGGTCGGGGCGTAGCGCAGCCTGGTAGCGCATCAGTCTGGGGGACTGGGGGTCGCAGGTTCAAATCCTGTCGCCCCGACCAACTAACTCCCCTGCCATATGTCGACATGAATACGCGTCGCGCGCTCGCCTTCATCTTCTGCACGGTGGCGCTCGATGTGCTGGCGCTGGGCGTCATGATCCCGGTGCTGCCGACCATCGTGCTGGGGTTCATGAATGGCGACACGGCCGGCGCCGCCGAGATGTTCGGCGTGTTCGCCACGGTCTGGGCCCTGATGCAGTTCCTGTGCTCGCCCCTCCTCGGCGCACTGTCGGATCGCTACGGCCGCCGGCCGGTCATCCTGATCTCGTGCCTCGGCCTGGGCCTCGACTACATCTTCATGGCGCTGGCGCCCTCGCTCCTGCTGCTGTTCGTCGGCCGTGTGGTCTCGGGCATCACCTCGGCCACGATCGGCACGTCCTTCGCCTATATCGCGGACGTGACCAAGCCCGACGAACGGGCCAAGGCCTTCGGTCTGGTCGGCATGGCGTTCGGGCTGGGCTTCGTCGTCGGGCCGGCGATCGGCGGCCTCCTGGGCGGTCTCGATCCACGCCTGCCGTTCTGGGTCTCGGCCGCGGCCTGTCTCGCCAATGCGGCGTTCGGATGGTTCGTGCTGCCCGAATCGCTGCCGCCGGAAAAGCGCATGGCCTTTTCGTGGAAGCGCGCCAGTCCGGTCGGATCGCTGAAGCTCCTGGCCTCACAGCGCCAGCTGCTCGGCCTCGCGTCCGTGGATTTCCTGGGAAACTTCGCCCACCAGGTCCTGCCGGCCGTGTTCGTGCTCTATGCCGGGCATCGCTACGGTTGGGGAGAGGTCACCGTGGGCCTGACCCTTGCCTTCGTGGGCGTCTGCACCGCCGTCGTGCAGGGACTTCTGATCGGTCCGATCGTCAGGCGCATCGGTGCCCGTGCGGCCGTGGTTGTCGGCCTGCTTGCCGGCGCGACCGGCATGTCGATCTATGGGCTGGCCGCCACCGGACCCTGGTTCTGGGCCGGCGTTCCGGTGATGGCCTTCTGGGGCGTGGCCGGTCCGGCCCTGCAGGACATGATGACCCGTCATGTCAGCGGCTCGGAGCAGGGTCAGCTCCAAGGCGCCGCCTCGGCCTCGCGCAGCGTCGCGGGCCTGATCGCGCCCGGCATCTTCGCCGTCTTGTTTGCCTGGACGATCGACACCCTACCCGGTGCCGCCTTCCTCCTGGCCGGTGGGCTGCTGGCAGCAGCAGCCCTCGTAACATGGTTGGTTACGGCGCGGACGCGACCTGCCGCCCGCGTTCCGTGAGCTTGCAGACGAGCCATTCCGGCTTCAGCGGGTTCTTGAACCACGGCTGCGCCCAGCCCGCCTGCAGGCATCGATTGACGACGTCAGGATCGACTTCCTGCCCGTCAAGATCGAACAGGGGCAGCTTACCGCCCGGCTGACTGAGCCCACGCTTCAGGTACAGAAGTTCATGTATGGTGGGAAGATCGACTTCCAAACCATTATCATTAAAAGAATTTAGTTCAAATGAGCGCGCGTAATGGCGCGCGAAATCGCGATTAACAAGCACGGTGACGTCCCCCTTTGACGATACCGTTGAAGGCCCCTCGCCGGGTACGATACGCCCACCCGGGCAAAAACCAAATGAAATCAGTTACTTGATACACTTTCTTACAAGGACCACCCGATCTGGTGGTCCTTGGACGCCCAACCTGCAAGTTCTAGAGCGCCGCCCCCCGGCGATGCTCCAGCCCCGAAGGCCTAGTTCTGCGTCTTCAGCGTGCTGCGCAGCTGCGTCAGCGCCTGTTCGAGGTCTTCCAGCACAGACTCGATCTCACGGCGTTTGTGGAGATCGAGGACGGCCGCGCGCGGCGTCGTGGTCGAGGGCTGGGGACCGGTCCTTGGCAGCGGCTGGCGGGTGCCGCCGGCCATGGCCTCAGCTCGCGCCGACACGATACGCAGGCTCTCCAGGGCGCTCTCGGCCGCGAGGTCGAGACGTTGTGCCGGCAGGCGGCCGCGCCCCTCCTTGAGAAGGCGCTGGACACCCTTGATCGTGTAGCCGTCTTCGTACAGCAGCGTCCGGATGCGTCGCAGCAGATCGATGTCTTCCGGCCGGTAGTAGCGCCGCCCACCGCCCCGCTTCAGGGGGCGAACCTGGGTGAACTTGCTTTCCCAGAACCGCAGCACGTGCTGCGGCACGTCGAGCTCGGTCGCGACCTCGCTGATCGTACGGAACGCCTGTGCCGACTTCTCGACCCGTCTTTCGACGGTCTGAACCGAAACGGCCATCTCTGATCCCCTCGTGTTCCCAACTACCCCTTGTTCTCGCCGGGCGCCCCGTTGATCAGTGATTTCAGGACATTCGACGCTCGAAAGACGAGGACCCGCCGCGGCAGGATGGGAACTTCCTGCCCGGTTTTAGGGTTGCGGCCGACTCTTTGCCCCTTGTCGCGAACCGTGAAACTCCCGAACGAGGAGATCTTCACCGATTCGCCGCGCGCCAACGCTTCCACCACCTCGGAGAGAATAGTCTCCACGAGATCGCTGGATTCATTGCGAGACAGGCCCACTTCCTGGAACACTGACTCGCTGAGATCGGCGCGCGTGATAGTCCGGCCGTCCACTCCGGTACCTCTTCTTCCCCCAGTTAATCCTTACTCTAAGGTGGGAAAGCGGTCAATATCAGTGGGATAGCGGCTGGACTTGAATCGCCGCCTGTTCACGTTCCGTTGGCTATAATTCTCGCATTACCAGCGAACGAGGCTCGCGCCCCAGGACAGACCGCCGCCGATCCCCTCGAGCAGCAGCAGGTCGCCCTTCTTGATACGGCCGTCCTTGACCGCGACGTCGAGCGCCAGCGGAATCGACGCAGCGGAGGTGTTCGCGTGCTTGTCGACGGTCACCACGACGCGCTCCGGCGGCAGGCCGAGCTTGCGGCCGGTGCCGTCGATGATGCGCTTGTTGGCCTGGTGCGGAACCAGCCAGTCGATGTCCTTGGCCTCGAGCCCGGCCTTCTCCAGCACCTCGCCCACGACGGCGGCCATGTTGACCACGGCATGCTTGAAGACCTCCTTGCCTTCCATGCGGAGGAAGCCGGTGGTGCGGGTCGAGGACGGTCCGCCGTCGACGTAGAGGATGTCGTGATGGCGGCCGTCGGAATGCAGCGCGTTGGCGAGGATGCCCCGGTCGCTCGACGTGCCGGTACCCTGCTCGCCCTTGAGCACGATCGCGCCGGCGCCGTCGCCGAACAGCACGCAGGTGCCGCGATCGTCCCAGTCGAGGATGCGCGAGAAAGTCTCCGCGCCGATCACCAAGGCGGTCGAGGCGAGGCCGCTCTTGATCAGGCTGTCGGCGACAGACACGCCGTAGACGAAGCCCGCACACACAGCCTGAACGTCGAACGCCGCGCCCTTGGTCATGCCGAGGGCGGCCTGCACGCGCGTCGCCGTGGCGGGAAACGTCTGGTCCGGCGTCGCCGTCGCCAGGACGATCAGGTCGAGGTCGGACGCCTTGAGGCCGGCATGGTCGAGCGCGCGCTGTGAGGCCTTGATGGCGAGATGGGACGTGAACTCGCCCTCTGCCGCGATGTGGCGCTGACAGATGCCGGTACGCTGGCGGATCCACTCATCGGTGGTCTCGACGGACTTCGACAATTCTTCGTTGGTGAGGACGCGCTCGGGTAGATACGAACCGCAGCCCTGGACGACAGAACGAATCACGCAGTTCCTCCGGTGGCCTGCAGCGACGCAGCCGGCGTTTCGACCGCCGAGGTGATCTCGTGCAGCCGTGCCAGCCCCTCGACGAGCTTGCTCTTGTATTCGTAACGGACCAGGTCGACCGCAACGCCGATCGCATAGGCAAAGCCCAGCGCGTCCGTGCCGCCGTGGCTCTTCACGCAGACCCCGTCGAGGCCGAGGAACACGCCGCCGTTGTAGCGACGCGGATCAACCCGCTTGCGCAGTTTGCGCCACGCACCGGCTGCGAACAGGTAGCCGATCTTGGCGAAGGTAGATGTGCGGAAGGCGTCGCCCACGAACTGGAAGGTCAGCTTGGCGGTGCCCTCGATCGCCTTCAGCGCGACATTGCCCGTGAATCCGTCGGTGACCACGACGTCGGTCACACCGGCACCGATGTCGTTGCCTTCGACGAAGCCATGGAAATTGACCGGCGAGCCTTCGCGGCGCAGCCACGCCGCCGCCTGCCGCAACTCCTCGTGCCCCTTGAGTTCCTCCGAGCCGACATTCAGCAAACCGACTTTCGGGGCGTCGAGGCCGAGCAGCGCCTGCGCGAACACGCTGCCCATCACGGCGAACTGCGCGAGGTTTTCGGCATCGCATTCCAGATTGGCGCCGAGATCCAGCATCACGGTCTCGCCCCGCGACGTCGGCATGAAAGAAGCCAATGCCGGCCGGTCTGCGCCCTCGAGCATGCGCATCGAGAACATCGAGATGGCGAGAAGCGCGCCGGTATTGCCGGCCGACACGATCGTGTCGGCACGGCCCTGGGCCGCCGCCTCGACCGCCATCCACATGCTGGACTTGCGGCGGCGGCGCAACGCGAAGGCCGGCTTGTCGTCCGCCAGCACCGCGTCTTCCGACGGAACGATCTCAAGCACCTGCGCGAGCCCCTTGCGCTTGTCGACAAGGGCCTTGAGGCGCGGCTCATCACCGAAAAGCAGGAACGACGTGCCGGGATAGCGCTCGCGGGCGATGTCCGCGCCGTTCACGATGACATCGGGAGCGTGGTCGCCGCCCATGCCGTCGAGTGCGAGTACGATCTTCTTCGCACTCACCGTCGCGCTCCGCCTGTCGAATGCCAGCGCATTGCCGGCGGCGTGCGTCGGACTACTTCTCGGCCGACGCGGCGTCGGCCAGGACGGGCATGTCCTCGCGGTAGTAGCCGCAATGCGAGCAAACCATATGCGGGCGCTTCAGCTCGCCGCAGTTCTTGCATTCAATGAATGCCATGGTCGGCAACGCATGATGCGAGCGACGCATGTTGCGGCGGGACTTCGAAACCTTTTTCTTGGGAACTGCCATGACGATCTCCACGACGAGGGCCGCGACCGCTTTATACAAGCAGGGCATGCCCCCAAAAAAGCTGCAGCCGCGCTCTATAGGCGCGGCGGGCGGCCTTCTCTAGCCAAAACGTCTTACCGCCGCAACAGTTTACCGGCCGCGGCGTGGCTTGTCCTTCAAGGCCGCCAGACCGGCGAAGGGATGTCGGCGCTGCTCGGGTGCCGCGCGGCGGGCCCCGCCCTTCGGCTTGGGCAGTACGTCCTCGAGCTTGATTCCGGGCCGTCTCGGATAGGGATCTGCGGTCAGAGACAGCTGCTCGGCCACGAGTTCGCCGACATCGAGCATGTTCCCGACCAGCGGCTCGGGGGCATCGCCTTGGGCATTCAACAGCGCTTCTCCGCTGTCCGGGTCGCGCTCCTCCGCCACATTCTCGGCGAAGACGAGCCGGAAGGCGTCGTCCAGCTCCTGCGTCACCGGGTCAAGACTGAGGATGCAGGCCTGGACGATGCGGCCCTTTAGACGTCCCTCGACGACGACCTGTCCTCCCGGACGACGGTCCACCGTCACCCGCGCCGAGAAGGCCGGCAGGCCCAGAAAGCCGAAGCGCTTGGCCAGCGCATCTCGCTCGCTTTCCGCCGTGGAAATCTCGAGCGCCGTCCCGTTGGTGCCGATCTTGTCCAGATCGACCATACGCTCGATTTCAGATTTCACTGTCTTTTCTGAGGCTTGTGTCATTTTATGAATTCACTTTATCAAGTCGTTGCGGGCCGTTGTGCCGAGCGATCTCGCGTAGTTCCGAACGTAAGCCTCGAGCCGAACCACGGCTTCGGAATCCTGCGGCGACGTACCGCCATAGGCATTGCGGCGCAAGACCTCGGCAAGCGGCGTCGGACCACCACCGTTCAGCGCCTCGCGATAGGCCAGCGCGCGGCCATGCAGGCCCTCCGCCATGATCTTGATGCGCCGGCCGACCCCCAGGTCCTGGATACCGATCTCGCGCAGCGTGAGGTCGAGATGGCGGAACATGGCGTCGAAGAAGGCCTGGGACAATGCCTCGCCGTCCGGCTCGCGCCGCAGGCGATCGATCACCAGCGCCGCATGGAGCGCCAACGAATCGAAGCGGCCGTCCAGCGTGTCGGGGATACCGCAGTCCTCGAACAGTTCCGGCATGCGCGCCTGCTCGGCCACGCGCTTGTAGAGGGCAGCGGCGAAATCATCCTCTGGCTTGCGTCGACGGAACACGAACGACTCCCTCCCCAGCTGGTCGCAGGACAACCGGTTGACCCGGCCCCTTCATCGCGACATCTTGCGGTCCCTCTTCCCGCAAAGCCAAGAAGCAGTCCATGCGTCGCACCGCCCCGCTCGCCCTCGCTGGCGCCCTCGCCCTTTCCGCCCTTGCGCTGGGCGGCTGCGAGAACACTGTTTACCAGCGTGGCTTCGCCGCGACGCCCGGTTCGGTCGAAAAACTCGAAGTCGGCGCGCAGAGCCGTGAGGACGTGGTCCGCCTGATCGGATCGCCCTCGGCCGTCGCGACCTTCAATCCGAACATCTGGTACTACATCAGCGAGACTCAGGAGTACTGGGCTTACACCAAGCCCAAGGTCAGTTCCCAGACGGTGATCCAGGTCACGTTCAGCGAAGCGGGCCGCATCGAAGCCATCAAGAACTACGACCTCAAGGACGCACAGAACATCCAGATGGTCCAGCGCATCACGCCGACCTCGGGCAAGGAACTCACGATCCTCGAGCAGGTGCTGGGCAATGTCGGCCGCTTCACCGGCCCCAAGCAGCAGGGCGGCAGCAACCCCGGCGCGCCGACCAGCGGCAGCGGAACCTGACGGCCCGGCAGCGGCTGGCGTGGCCCGGCGCCCAGTGGGCGCCTCAAAGAAAAAGCCCCGGCCTTTCGGCCGGGGCTTTTCGTTGTGGATGTTTTCCGTCTGCTCTCAGTGCGCCAGGACGGCGAGGAGCAGCAGCGCCACGATGTTGGTGATCTTGATCATCGGATTGACCGCCGGACCCGCCGTATCCTTGTACGGGTCGCCAACGGTGTCGCCGGTCACCGCCGCCTTGTGGGCGTCGGATCCCTTGCCGCCGAAATGGCCTTCCTCGATGTACTTCTTGGCGTTGTCCCAGGCACCACCACCCGCCGTCATCGAGATGGCGACGAAGATGCCGGTAACGATCACGCCGAGCAGCATCGCACCGACTGCCGCGAAGGCATCGGAGCGTCCGGCGATCGCCGAGATTACGAAGAACAGCACGATCGGCGACAGCACTGGCAGCAGCGACGGGATCATCATCTCCTTGATCGCCGACTTGGTGAGCATGTCGACGGCGCGGCCGTAATCCGGCCGATCCGTGCCCGCCATGATGCCGGGCTTCTCCTTGAACTGCCGGCGGACTTCCTCGACCACCGCCTGCGCGGCACGGCCGACGGCCAGCATCGACATGCCGCCGAACAGGTACGGCAGCAGGCCGCCGACCAGCAGGCCGACCACGACGTACGGGTTCTTGAGCGAGAAATCGACAGCCTTAACGCCCAGCTTGCCCGCGGCGATGAAGTAGTCGAGGTCCGAGGTGTAAGCCGCGAACAGCACCAGCGCACCGAGGCCCGCCGACGCGATGGCGTAGCCCTTGGTGACGGCCTTGGTGGTGTTGCCGACCGCGTCGAGCGCATCGGTGTTCTTGCGCACTTCCTTCGGCAGGCCCGCCATTTCGGCAATGCCGCCGGCGTTGTCCGTGACAGGGCCGTAGGCATCGAGGGCAACGATCATGCCCGCGAGCGCCAGCATGGCGGTCGTGGCGATGGCGATACCGAAGAGACCGGCCAGGATGTAGCAGGTCACGATGCCGGCGCAGATCAGCAGCGCAGGGCCGGCCGTGGCTTCCATCGACATCGCCAGACCGGCGATGACGTTGGTGCCGTGACCGGTGACCGAGGCCTGCGCCACGGCCTTCACGGGGCGATAGTCTGTGCCGGTGTAGTACTCGGTGACCCAGACGATCAGGCCGGTGATGGCCAGACCGACCAGCGAGCACCAGAACAGCGACATGCCGGTGAACGAGCGATCGCCAACCGTCAGGACCGTGCTCATGCCGACCAGCCGGTCGGTGGCGAAGTAGATGGCCGGGATCGACAGCACGGCGGCCACGATCACGCCCTTGTACATCGCCCACATGATGTTTCCGTCCGAGCCCAGGCGGACGAAGTAGGTGCCGATGATAGAGGTGATGATGCAGGCGCCGCCGATGACCAGCGGATAGGCCATCAGTTTGCCGACGAGGACCGGATCGGCCGCGAAGAAGATCGAGGCCAGGACCATGGTGGCGACAGTCGTCACCGCGTAGGTCTCGAACAGGTCGGCGGCCATGCCGGCGCAGTCGCCGACATTGTCGCCCACGTTGTCGGCGATGGTCGCCGGGTTACGGGGGTCATCCTCCGGGATACCCGCTTCGACCTTGCCGACCATGTCGCCGCCGACATCCGCGCCCTTGGTGAAGATGCCGCCGCCGAGGCGGGCGAAGATCGAGATCAGCGACGCGCCGAAGCCGAGCGCGACGAGCGCATCGATCATGGTGCGGCTGCCGCCGGGGATACCCATGTTGAGCAGGACCGCGTAGTAGCCGCCGACGCCGATCAGGGCGAGGCCGGCCACCAGCATGCCAGTCACCGCACCCGCCTTGAAGGCCAGGTCGAGACCAGAGGCCAGGCTCTTCTGGGCCGCCACGGCCGTACGAACGTTGGCGCGAACCGAGACGTTCATGCCGATGAAGCCCGTGGCTCCCGACAGAACGGCGCCTATCAGGAAGCCAATGGCGGCAAACTTGCCGAGCAGGAGGGCGAGAACGACGAGGACGACGATGCCCACGATGCCGATCGTGGTGTATTGGCGGCGCAGATACGCAGCGGCGCCTTCCTGAATGGCTTGCGCGATTTCTTGCATGCGAGGCGTGCCGGCGTCGGCCGCCATTACCCGCGATGCGGTAACGACGCCATACAGCACGGCAATCAAGCCGCAGCCGATGACGCCCCAAAGAACCGTGGACATGTTTCCCTAACCTATTGTTTTTTCGTCGCTTTTACGCACACCACGACCTGAAGCACGAGAACTCCCCCCGGGCGCGATGTGGGCGGAAAAATGACAGATGGGCCGTGCACGCGCAACCGAAGACAAGGAAAAGCCTCGTTGCCTCAAGGGCTTGGCTTCAGGCGCGTGACGGATTCCGCAACCGGTAAACGCCGATGACGAGCAGCGCAACCAGAACCAGGGCGAGTGCGACGTAGTTCAGGGCAGCCCACCCTTTAAGCTCGAGCACGACGCTGGCCATCAGGCTGGCTACAGTCGTGACGCCGAACACCATGAAATCGTTGAAGGCTTGGGCCTTGCCCCGCTCGGCCGATCGGTAGGTCGTGGTGAGAAGCGTGGTCGCGCCGACGAACAGGAAGTTCCAGCCCACCCCGTTCAGGGTGAGCGCGCCGCGGAAGTGCCATTCGGTGATCCCCATCAGCGCCACGATCACCCCCGCCACCAGCAGCACGATGCCCGCGATCATGACGTTGAAGATCCCGAAGCGCGCGATCAGGTTGCCGGTAAAGAACGACGGAACGAACATGCCCATGACGTGCACAAAGATCGTCACCGGAGCCTCTGTCGCCGCGAGGCCGCACTGCACAATCGCCAGCGGCGAGGCAGCCATCACGAAGGACATCACGCCGAAGGCGATCATCGCACCGGCGCATGCCACCATGTACGCCGGCTGAGTGACGATCTGGGAGAGCGGACGCTGGGGACCGGATGAATCTTCCACCTTCACCTGCGGGAATTCGATGAAGCCCAGCACGATGAAGACAAAGACGTGGATGACGATGACGGCGCAGAAACTCGCCTGGAAGAGCGGCAACCAGAGATCAGGCGTGAAGCGGGCCAGGGTCGGACCGAGAATGCCGGCCAGCACGCCGCCCGCCGTGACATACGAGATCGCCTGCGCACGATGTGCGGCCGGCGCCAGCTCCACGGCCGCGAAGCGATAGAGCTGCATGTTGGCGATGGCGTAGCCGAGGAACAGGCCGCCGCAGCACATCACCGGGAAACTGCCGAGGCCGAGACCGACGGCGGCCAGCGTAGACCCGATCATGCCCATCAACGAGCCGCTGCGGAAACCGAACTTGCGGCCACGTCGCATCATGAGCAGCGACGCCGGAAAGACCGACAGCATCACCCCGAGATGCTGCATGGTGACCGGCAGGTTGGCCCACATGCGCATGTCCGGCGAAACGATGGTGAGAACCGCCAGCGCCGACGAGGCAAACATCAGCGTGTTGCTGCTTTGCGTCAGCGCCTGGCAAATCGCCAGCAGGGCGATGTTTCGCATCGACCGGCGCGGTATGCGCCCGTCGGAGGCCGCGGGCATTTCCTGCACCTTCGAAGATCCATCCATTGGGCCGGCACTCTAGTCGGGCGCCCTGCCCGCGTCATGGCGTGTCGTGCAGTGCAGCTATGAGGAGGCGCTATTCACTAGAAGTGAACGTATCCCTTGCGGGCTGCCTTGATCGCTCTGCCGCCAGCCGTCACCGCGACGCCGCTACCGCGGGCGAAGCAGCCAATGCGTGTGATCCGGATGCCGGCCGAACCCGCAGCGGCCTGCAACGCCGCCCGCCGACGCACGGGCACCGCCATCACGAGTTCATAGTCGTCGCCGCCGCCCAGGACCTTCGCCCACAGGCGCGGATCCGCCGCCACCGCCGCACGGGCGCCGGGCGACAGGGGCACGTCGTCACGTTCGATGCTCACGGCCAGGCGGGAGGCGTCGGCAATGTGGACCGAATCCGCCAACAGCCCGTCGGAAACGTCGGCCATCGCCGTCGCGATACCCGGCAGAAGCGGTCCCAGCGTGCAGCGCGGCTGGGGCCGGCGATAGCGATCCTCGAGATACGCACGCTGTCGTGCCGTCAGCGCCGGCAGGGCGCCTTGCGCCGCCAGCAGGCCGAGCGCCCCGTCGCCGATCGTGCCGCTCACCCAGAGTTCGTCCCCCGCCCGCGCGCCGGCCCGGGTCACGCCCTTGCCGCGAGCGACTCGGCCGAAGGCGGTAATCGTGATCGTGAGCGGCCCCGGCGTCACGACCGTGTCGCCGCCACAGAGAGCGATCCCGAAGCGACGCTGGTCGGCGGCCAGGCCCTTGGCGAAGGCCGCGACCCAGGGCTCCTGCCAGTTCGTCGGCAGAGCGAGCGACAGCTGATAGACGAAGGGCGTAGAGCCACCGGCGGCCAGATCGGAGAGGCAGACGCGAAGGGCCTTGGCGGCAACGCGCCCGGGCTGTTCGTCGGCCAGGAAATGCACACCCGCGACGATCGTGTCGGTCTTGACCACCAGGTCATGCCGCGCGTCCGCCGGCAGGAAGGCATTGTCGCTCTGGAGACCTCCCGCCCCTTCGAATTCACGGGCGAGCGGCGCGAAGTAGCGGGCGATCAGTTCGAATTCGCCGACCCGACGCACCCGCGCCATGACGATCTACTTCTGGTCGGATGGCCGCGCCTGGCGCGCCACGCGGTCGAGAACGGAGTTGATGAAGCTCGGCTCGCCCTTGTCGTAGAAGGCGTGGGCGATCTCGACATACTCGTTGATGACGACGCGCAACGGCACATCGTGGCGGTGCGCGAGCTCATAGGCGCCGGCGAGGAGAATGGCGCGCACCAGACGGTCCACGCGCGCCCAGGTCCAGTCCTGCGCCAGAGAGGCCGACACGAGCGCCTCCAACTCGTCGCGCTTGCTCGCGGTGCCCTCGACCACGTCCTTGAACAACGGCCGGTCGGCGTCGCGGCGCATGCCGCCCTCGCCCGCCTCTCCGGTCCGGACCTTCAGGAACTGCTCGACGATCTCGGCCGGGGCGTCCTGCCCTTCCTGCCATTGGTAGAGTGCCTGCACCGCCGCCAGCCGTGCGGCCTGGCGACGGCTGGGGCCGGCCGGCTTGGCGTCACTCACGTTTTCTTCCAGCGACGGCCGAGTGCCACCATGGCGAGACAGGCGTGGGCCGCGTCGCCGCCCTTGTCGCCGCGGTCGGTATAGGCGCGGGCGCGCGCCTGCTCGATATTCTCGACGGTGACGATGCCGTAGCCGATGGCGAGCTTCTTCTGGACAGCGAGATCCATGAGACCACGCGCGCTCTCGCCACAGACATAGTCGTAGTGCGTGGTTTCGCCCCGGATCACGCAGCCCAGAGCGACATAGCCGTCGTAGCGCTTGCCCTTCTTACCGGCCGCCAGCGCAATCGCGCCGGGGATTTCGAAGGCGCCCGGTAGGACGACGCGCTCCGACTTCGCGCCGTTCTTCTTGATCTCCCGCTCCGCGCCCTCGATGAGCGCATCGGCGATGTCGGCATAGTAGCGCGACTCCACGATCAGGATACGCGCGCCCTTGACGCCCGCGACCGCCGGCCGGGCGGTCGGATTTTCAGTCCGTGTCGACATGTTCAGACCTTTGCGCGCCCGGGAACCGGCTTCTGGGCGACGATCGTGAGGCCGAAGCCCTCGAGAGCGACGACGCTCTTCTGCGAATTGCTGAGCAGCACCATTTCCTTCACGCCGAGATCGAGCAGGATCTGGGCGCCGACGCCGTAGTCACGCAACTCCTGCCCCGACGGCTCGATCGGCTCGCCGGCGCGGCGGCGCTGCTCGGCCAGAACGACGGTGAGTGGCTCTCGGATCAGCACGATGACGCCGCGGCCTTCCTTCGATATCTCGCGCATCGAGGCCTCGATCTCGCCGCCCCGGCCGCCGCTGCGCTGCCCCAGCGTGTCAGTGAACAGGTTGACCGCATGCATACGGACCATCACGGGACCGCCCGCCGCGGGATCGCCCTTCACCAGGGCGACGTGCTGCGCCATCGTCACCTTGTTCACGTAGACGACGCAGCGGAAGTCGCCGCCCCAGGTGCTGTCGAGCCTGGTCTCACTGATGCGCTTCACGATCGAATCGTAGCGGCGGCGATAGGCGATCAGGTCGGCAATGGTGCCGATCTTGAGCCCGTGGCGCTGCGCGAAGGTGATCAGGTCGTTGCGGCGGGCCATCGTGCCGTCGTCGTTCATGATCTCGCAGATCACGCCTGCCGGATTGAGGCCCGCCAGACGGGCAAGATCGACGGCAGCCTCGGTGTGGCCGGTGCGCTCCAGCGTGCCGCCGTCGCGGGCAACCAGCGGGAAGACGTGGCCGGGGGTCACGATGTCTTGCGGCCCGCATGACGGGTCGATCGCGACCGAGACGGTGCGCGCACGATCGGCCGCCGAGATGCCGGTGGTCACGCCCTCGCGCGCCTCAATCGAGACGGTGAACGCCGTCGAGTGACGGGTGCGGTTGTTCTGCGACATCAGCGGCAGGCCGAGCTGCTCGACCCGTTCGCGCGTGAGGGCCAGGCAGATCAGGCCGCGCGCGTGCCGGGCCATGAAGTTGATCGCGTCGGGCGTCGCCCACTGGGCCGGGATCACCAGGTCGCCCTCGTTCTCACGATCCTCGTCGTCGACGAGGATGAACATCCGGCCCTTGCGGGCCTCCTCAATGATGTCCTCCGCGGCGGCCTTGACCTCGCCGAAGGTGATCCGCCAAGCGTCCTTTTCGAGCGCACTCATGATTTCTGATGCTCCAACAATCGCGCAACGTAACGCGCGAGCATATCCACCTCAAGGTTGACCCTCTGGCCGACCCGGGCGTGCCCCAGCGTCGTGACCGCCTGGGTGTGTGAAATCACGTTCACCCCGAAGCGATTGCCGTCCACTTCATTGACTGTGAGCGAAGTACCGTCGATTGCAATGGAGCCCTTCGCCGCAACGAATCGCGCCACCTCGGTCGGCGCCTCGAACACGAAGCGCACGCTGCCGCCTTCCGGCATCATCGACACGATCTTGCCCACGCCGTCGACGTGACCGTAGACCAGATGCCCGCCCAGCTCGTCGCCGAGCTTCAACGACAATTCGAGGTTGAGGCGGCTGCCGACCGTCCAGTCCCCCAGGTGCGTCTTGTCGAGACTTTCCGCCGAGACCTCCACGGCGAACCGGCCGTCCTTCTTCTCGATCACGGTGAGGCAGCAGCCCGAGCAGGCGATCGAGGCGCCAATGGCGATCGGCGTCATGTCGTGTTTCGTGGCGATCACGAACCGGCGGTCGCCTTCCTTGCCACCCGGGTCGACCGAGACGATCTCGCCAATATCAGTCACTATGCCTGTGAACATGCGCGCTACTTAGTCCTCCCGCCGCCAGGTTTCCAGCGTATCGCCCTGCAGGGACCGCGCCGAAACCAGCCGGAACCGGGGCGCGGAACCGAGGCGTGCAATATCCAGTCCGCCAACCGCAGAGCGGCTGTCTCCACCGAGGACGAGGCCTGCCCGGTAGCTCGAAATGCCGTCGACGAGGCCCGCCTTCAGGAAGGACGCGGCGACCTGCCCGCCGCCTTCCACCAGCACCCTTGTCAGCCCCCGCCCGGCCAACGCCCGTGCGGCCGCCAGGACATCGATCCGACCGTCACTGCCCCCCTCGACCTCGACGATCTCGACGCCAAGCGCGTTCAGCGCCTCCCGGCGATCGGCCGGTGCACCCTTCGTACAGACCAGCCACACCGGCGTCACCCGCGCGGACGTCGCGAGTCTGGACCCGGGCGACAGGCGCGCCTGCGAATCGAGGACGATGCGGACGGGCGAGCGTGCCGCGAGGCCCGGGAGACGGCAGGTGAGCTCCGGGTCGTCGGCGGCCGCGGTCACGGCTCCGACCAGGATCGCGTCGTGGATGGCCCGCAGCCGGTGGCCGTCGCGCCGCGCGGCCTCGCCCGTTATCCATTTGCTCTCGCCGGAGGCAGTCGCGATGCGACCGTCGAGCGAGCCCGCCATCTTGAGGTGAAAGCGCGGCCGGCCTTCACGGACTCGTAACAGGAAGCCCGCATTGATCTCGGCCGCGTCGGCAGCGCCCTCGCCGACCTCGACGGCGATGCCGGCGGCCTTCAGCCGCGCATGCCCCTGCCCCATCACCCGCGGATCCGGATCCTCGAGCGCGGACACGACACGTGCAATGCCGGCCTCCACCAGTGCGTCGACACAGGGCGGAGTGCGGCCGTGATGCGAGCAGGGTTCCAGGGTGACGTACGCCGTGGCGCCCTTCAGCGACAGGCCGGCCCCTGCCGCCTCCGCGATCGCGTCGGCCTCGGCGTGCGGACGGCCACCGTCTCTCGTCCTTCCACGGGCGATCACGTGCCCGTCCCGCACGATCACGCAGCCGACGGCGGGATTGGGCCAGGTGCTGCCGAGCGACCGCCGCGCCAGCGCGAGCGCCGCGCGCATCATCAGGGTCAGTCCTTGAAGTGGGCGGTATCGGCCAGGTCGGAGATGAACTCCTCGAAATCGCGGGCCTCGCGGAAGTTGCGATAGACCGACGCGAACCGCACATAGGCCACCGGATCGAGCGCGCGCAGCGCGTCCATCACCAGCTCGCCGATCTGCGTCGAGGGAATCTCGCTTTCGCCGGAACTTTCGAGACGGCGCACGATGCCGTTCACCACGCGCTCCATCCGCTCCGGATCGACCGGCCGCTTGCGGCAGGCGACCTGTATGGAACGCGCCAGCTTGTCGCGATCGAACTGCACGCGCTGCCCGTTCTTCTTCACCACCGTCAGCTCGCGCAGCTGGACGCGCTCGAAGGTCGTGAAGCGCGAACCGCAGGAGGGGCAGTAGCGCCGCCGGCGAATCGCCGAATTGTCGTCGGTCGGCCTCGAGTCCTTAACCTGTGTGTCCTCGTGACCGCAGAATGGGCAGCGCATCTAGTTCCCCTGTTTGTTCCGGCTTTGCGCCTTGTCAGTCACGGTAGAGCGGGTAGCGTGCGCAAAGGGCATGGACCTTGGCGCGGACCTGAGCCTCGACCTGGGCATCGCCATCCGGACCGTTCTTGGCGATGCCGTCGAGCACGTCGGCGATCAGATGACCGACCTGCTGGAACTCGGCGACCCCGAAGCCGCGCGTCGTTCCGGCCGGCGTTCCGAGGCGCACGCCCGACGTGATCGTGTACTTCTCCGGATCGCCCGGGATGCTGTTCTTGTTGGTCGTGATGCCGGCGCGGTCGAGCACCTTCTCCGCCGACACGCCCGTCGCCTTCTTCGGCCGCAGGTCGACCAGCATGACGTGGCTGTCGGTACCGCCGGAGACGATCTTCAGACCGCGCTCGGTCAGCGTCGCCGCCAGCGCGCGCGCATTGTCGATCACGTTCTGCGCATAGATCTTGAAGTCGGGCTTCAGGGCCTCTCCGAACGCCACCGCCTTGGCGGCGATGACGTGCATCAGCGGACCGCCCTGAAGGCCGGGGAACACCGCCGAGTTGATCTTCTTCCCGAGCTCGGCGTCGTTCGACAGGATCATGCCGCCGCGCGGGCCGCGCAGCGTCTTGTGCGTCGTCGTCGTCACGACGTGGGCATGCGGCAGCGGGCTCGGGTAGACGCCGGCCGCGACCAGGCCGGCATAATGCGCCATGTCGACCATGAAGTAGGCGCCGATCTCGTCGGCCACCCTGCGGAAGCGTGCCCAGTCGATGTGGCGCGAATAGGCCGAGGCGCCGGCGATGATCAGCTTCGGCTTCTCGCGGCGGGCCGCCTCCTCCATCTGCTCGTAGTCGATCAGGTGCGTGTCGGGCTTCAGCCCGTAGGACACGACCTTGAACCACTTGCCCGACTGGTTGGCCGGCGAGCCGTGGGTGAGATGCCCGCCCTGGTCGAGCGCCATGCCGAGGAACGTGTCGCCCGGCTGCAGCAGCGCCAGGAACACGGCCTGGTTGGCCTGCGCGCCCGCGTGCGGCTGCACGTTGGCGAACGAACAGTCGAAGAGCTTCTTCGCGCGCTCGATCGCGAGATCCTCGGCCTTGTCGACCTCCTCGCAGCCGCCATAGTAGCGGCGGCGCGGATAGCCCTCGGCATACTTGTTGGTCAGCACCGAGCCCGCGGCCTCGAGCACCGCCCGCGAGACGATGTTCTCCGAGGCGATCAACTCGATCTGCTCGCGCTGGCGATGGAGTTCACCCTTCAGGACGGCGTCGATCGCCGGATCGGACTCGGCGACGCCCATGGTGAACATCGGCAGCGGGGAATCACCCATCTTGGCAGCGGCTTGGCTCATGATACTCAACCCTTTGAAAGCTTCTCGACGCGGCCGACATGGCGGCCGCCTTCGAACTTGGTGGCGAGGAACATCTTCAAGGCCTCGCGGGCGACCTCGACGCCGGTCAGGCGCTGGCCGAAGGCGATGACGTTCGCATCGTTGTGCTCGCGCGACAGGCGCGCCGAGGTCACATCGTGCGCGAGTACTGCGCGAACCGCGGGATTGCGATTGGCCGCAATGGAAATGCCGATCCCGCTGCCACACACGAGGACGCCGCGCCTGGCCTTGCCGGAAGCAATGGCGTCACCCATGGCCTTTCCGAAGTCGGGATAGTCGACGGATGCGGTCGAATGGGTGCCGAGATCCAGCACCTCGTGACCCGTTTCCTGCAGGTCGCGCTTCAGGATTTCCTTAAGGTCGAAGCCGGCATGATCCGACGCGACCGCGATGGCGCCCCCCGGCATATCGACGATCGACCCCCTCTAGCTATTGAGCCCCCCGATACCATATCCGGGGCTGCGATGTCACCGTTCCGCAAAATCGTGGAGGGCGACCCACAAGACCCTGAAATGGAACGAAAAAGGCCCGACTACGCCGGGCCTTCCTCTCCAAAGGGCAATTTGCCCTACTTCTTTATCGGGGACGACTTGCCGTCCTTCCACTCGTAGATGTCGTAAACGGCGTCCTTGATGTCGCCCTTGGCGTCGAATTCGAGCACGCCGACGGCCGACTCGAACTTGCCCGAGCGCAGGGCAGCGGCGACCTTGGCCGCCTCGGTCGACTTCGCCTTGTTGGCAGCATCGGCCCACGCCTTCACCGCGGCATAGCTGAACAGCGTGTAGCCTTCCGGATTGTACTTGGCGTCGCGGAACTTCTTCACGAGGGCGGCATTCTTCGGATCGTCCTCGGCCTTGGGCGGGAACGACATCAGCACGCCGTTGGTGGCCGCGCCGCCGAGCTGGGCGAACTCGGCCGTCTCGAGCGAGTCGAAGCCCATCATCTGCGCCGCCAGGCCTTGTTCGCGCGCCTGCTTGATGATCAGCGCGCCGGCGGTGTGGTAGCCGCCCAGTACGATGATGTCGATCTTCGCCTGCTTCATCTTGTTGATCAGCGCCGCGAAGTCCTTGTCGGTGTCGTTGTAGGCCTCGTACATCGCCTCGCGCAGGCCGCCCTTGTTCAGCGCCTTCTTGGTCTCGTCGGCCACGCCTTTGCCGTAGGGCGACTTGTCGTGGAGGATCGCGACTTTGGCGTCCTTCTTGTTCTTCAGGATATAGGCGCCGACCGTCGCGCCTTGAACGTCGTCACGACCGCAGGTGCGGAACACCGTGGTGTTGCCCTTGGAGGCGGCGTCGTCCGTCAGCTTCGGGTTGGTCGAAGCCGGGGTGATCTGCAGGATCTTGCCTTCCTTGTAGATGTCCGAGGCCGGGATCGACGAGCCCGAGCAGAAGTGCCCGGCCACGAACACGACCTTGTCCGACACCATCTTGTTGGCGACCGCCGTCGCCTGCTTGGGGTCGCAGGCGTCGTCGCCGATCACGAGTTCCAGCTTCTGCCCGTTGACACCGCCTGCGGCATTGATGTCGGCGACCGCCATCTCGGCACCGCGCTTGAGCTGCTCGCCGAACGCGGCATTGGAGCCGGTCATCGGACCGGCCGTGCCGATCTTGATCTGGGCAAACACGGGCGTCGCCATCAGCGCAACGGCGGCAACGGCCAGCGTGCCGTACAACTTATTCATCCGAGTCTCCCTGTTGATTGAGCCCCCTCCGCTGCTGCGGAGCATGACCGTTACATTAAGGCCGGTCGTCCCAGCCCAGCAAGCCTTTGCGCCTGTAGAGCCACGGATACTGGCGTACCATCTGGCGCGCCCGCGTGAGCCGGTAGGCAAAGGCTGCGATCGCCAGTTGTACAGCCCAGCCCAGTGCAAAGCCTGCCAGCGACAAAAGCTCGCCGCCCGCCAGGGCATAGTCGAGGAAGCGCAACGTGGCCGACAGGAGCCCCGTGTAGAACACGATCTGCGGCCAGGGCCGCCAGGTCAGCGCCACGGCATGGCCGGCCGCGAACGAGGCCGGCCCGATCAGCACGAGGTTGAACACGACGACGTTGAACAGCGTGTCGCCGAACCAGTCGAACATGAAGGTGTCGAGCGGGCTCATGCGTGGCCACCCTCCAGATAGGCCGCGCGGACCTCCTGGTTGGCCAGCAGCTCCCGGCCGCTGCCGCTGAGGCGTACCCGCCCGTTGGCCAGCACGTATCCGCGATCGGCCAGGCGCAGCGCGTGGAAGGCATTCTGTTCGACGAGGAAGATCGTGACGCCCTCTTCCCGCGCGATGCGGCCGATCGAATCGAATATCTGGCGCACGATCAGGGGGGCGAGGCCCAGTGACGGCTCGTCGAGCAGCAAGAGCCGCGGCCGGCTCATCAGCGCACGGCCGATCGCCAGCATCTGCTGCTCGCCACCCGACAGGGTGCCGCCGCGCTGGTCGCGCCGCTCGGCCAGCCGCGGGAACATGGCGAAGACGCGGTCGAGGTCCGACTTGAAGTTGGCGGGATCGCCCAGGATCGCGCCCATCTGCAGGTTCTCGTAGACGCTCATGCGCGCGAAGATGCGCCGCCCCTCCGGCACCTGCGCCACGCCGCGCCGCACGATCTGGTGGGTCGGCAGCGCCGTGATGTCCTCGCCGTCGAACGTGATCGTGCCTCCCCGCGCCCGGGGATTGCCGCAGATCGTCATCAGCAGGGTGGATTTTCCCGCCCCATTGGCGCCAATCAGAGTCACGATCTCGCCGCGCGCCACCTCGAGGTCGACCCCGTGCAGGGCCTGGATGGCGCCGTAGAAGGTCTCGACGCCCCTCACCGACAGGATCGAGGCTTCAGGCATCGAGCGCCTCCTCGTCGGTGCCGAGATAGGCGCGGATGACGGCCGGGTCGTTGCGCACTGCGACAGGTGCTCCCTCGGCAATCTTGCGGCCGTAGTCGAGCACGACGATGTGGTCGGAGATGTTCATCACGACGCTCATGTCGTGCTCGATCAGCAGCACGCCGATCCCGTCGCGGTCTCTTATCGAGACCAGCAGCTGGTTGAGCTCGGCCGACTCGCGCGGGTTCAGGCCGGCCGCCGGCTCGTCGAGGCACAGCAGCACCGGCTCGGTGCACATGGCGCGGGCGATCTCCAGACGCCGCTGGGCGCCGTAGGGAAGCTCGCCGGCCGGCCGGTCGGCATCGGCCACCAGGCCGATCCGTTCCAGCCACAGCCGCGCCAGTTCGACCGAGGCCGCCTCGGCACGCTGGAAGCCCGCGGCGCCGACGAGACCCAGCAGGCTCCAGCCTGACGCGCGCATCAGCTTGTTGTGCTGCGCCACCATCAGGTTCTCGAGCACCGTCATGCCGGAAAACAGACGGATGTTCTGGAAGGTGCGCGCCACCCTCGCCTTCTGGCCGATCTCGTGGCCGCGCATCCGCTCGAGCAGGAATTCGCGGCCGGCACTGCGCAGGGTCAGCCGGCCGATCGTCGGCTTGTAGAAGCCCGTGATGCAGTTGAAGACCGTCGTCTTGCCGGCGCCGTTCGGCCCGATCACGGCCGTGATGGCCTGCGACCGGGCTGTGAACGACACGTCGTCGATCGCGACCAGCCCGCCGAAGCGCATGGTGAGGTGCTCGACCTCGATCAGTGGCCCTGCCGACGGGGGCGCCGTCATCCGCCGCCTCCCGAGCCGGCGGGATGCAATCGGATCGACGGCTCGCGATGGGAGATGAGACCGCGCGGCTTGAACACCATGATCAGCACCATGGCGAGACCGAAGGCCAGCATGCGGTAGCTGCCGAGATCGCGGAACCATTCGGGCAGGCCGATCAGCAGCACTGCGGCCAACACGACGCCGATCTGGCTGCCCATGCCGCCCAGCACGACGATCGCCAGGATGATCGCCGATTCGATGAACACGAAGCTCTCGGGGCTGATGAAGCGTTGCTTGGCGGCAAAGAAAGAACCGGCGAAGCCCGCGAACATGGCGCCGATCGCAAAGGCCGTGAGCTTGGTGTTGGTGGGATTGATGCCGAGCGCCTGGCAGGCCGTCTCGTCCTCGCGCAGCGCCTCCCAGGCACGGCCCACCGGCAGGCGCCGCATGCGCTGCGTGAAGAGGTTGGTGATCAGCGCCAGGCCGAGGATGATATAGTAGAGGAAGATCAGCCGGTGGTTGCCGTCGAAGGCGATGCCCAGCATCTCCGACACGGTCTGCTTGCCCGGCGGCGGCGTCTCGGCGAACACGGCGCCGAACAGGGTCGGACCGGGAATCGAGCCGATGCCGGCCGGTCCGTTGGTGAGGTCGAACCAGTTGAGCAGCACGAGGCGGATGATCTCGCCGAACCCCAGCGTCACGATGGCGAGATAGTCGCCGCGCAGCCGCAGGACCGGAAATCCCAGCACGATGCCGAACAGTGCCGCCATCATCCCGGCGAGCGGCAGGACCGTCCAGAAGCCCAGCCCGTAATGCGTGCTGAGCAGCGCGTAGGCATAGGCGCCGACCGCGTAGAAGGCGACGTATCCCAGGTCGAGCAGGCCGGCGAGGCCGACCACGATGTTGAGCCCCCAGCCCAGCATCACGTAGGTCAGGATCAGCACACCGAGATCCATCGTCTTCTGGTCGGCCAAGGGCGTGAACGGCATCAGGACCGCCGCCGCCAGCAGCAGCCAGCCGAACCATTTGGTGCCGGCCTTTCCCAGGGCCACACCGGACGGCGTCCGCGCCGCGACGCCCATGGCGTCGCTGGCCCACGGCCAGATCGCGCGGATCACCAGCAGCACCCCGCCCAGCGCCACGAACCAGTGCAGGAAGCCTGACGGCAGCTTCATCGGCGAGGCGCCGGCCACGATCATCGCCACTCCCAGCACGATGGCGGGCCAGCGCAGCCCGTTCGCCGCCATCGAGAGGCCGAGACGGCCGATGAAGATGACGAACACCGCCACGACGAGGTCGACGAGGTGATAGTCGAAGCCCAGCCCCTTTCCGCCGCCCTGGTCGACGGTGCGGAAGCCGACGATGAAGATGCCCAGCGCGGCGGCAACGAACGCGGTGAGGCCCGCATCCTTCAGCATGAGAGGGAGACGCGGACCCATCCGTCAGACCTTCTCGATCTCCGGTTTGCCGAGCAGGCCGCTCGGCCGGAAGATCAGCACCAGCACGAGGATCGCGAAGGCCGCGACATCCTTGTACTCGCTCGAGAAGTAGCCGGCCCAGAAGACCTCGATCAGCCCGATCAGCAACCCGCCCAGCATGGCGCCGGGCAGCGAGCCGATGCCCCCCAGCACCGCCGCGGTGAAGGCCTTGATGCCGGCCAGGAAGCCGATGAAGAAGTCGACCACGCCGTAGTACATCAGGAACAGCATGCCGGCGACGGCGGCCAAGGCCGCGCCCAGCACGAAGGTCAGCGAGATGGTGCGGTCGACATTCACGCCCAGCAGCGCCGCCATCTTCATGTCCTGTTCGCAGGCGCGCTGCTGGCGTCCCAGCGAGGTTTTCGCGATCACCCAGGTGAAGCCCGCCATCAGCACGACCGTCACCAGCACGATGATGATCTGCAGCCAGGTGACGCGCACATCGAAGCCGTCGGCGGTGAAGAGGTTGAAGCCGCCGGACACGACTTGTCCGCCGGGCTTGGGACGCGCCCCCTGCGCCAGCTGCACGTAGTTCTGGAGGGCAATCGACACGCCGATGGCGGAGATCAGCGGGGCCAGCCGGAACGAGCCCCGCAACGGTCTGTAGGCCGTTCGTTCTATTGCCCATCCGTAGACGGCGGAAAACGACATGGCCAGCAGCAGCACGAGGACGATGGCGATGGGGGCCGAGCTGATGCCGAGGCTGCCGCAGATGATGAAGCCGATCAGCGAGATGAACCCACCGATCATGAACACCTCGCCATGCGCGAAGTTGATCATGCCGATGATCCCGTAGACCATCGTGTATCCGATGGCGATCAGCCCGTAGATGGCGCCCAGCGTGATAGCGTTGATCAGCTGTTGCGTGAAATACGCCATGCCTTGTTTCTGTCTCCCTGTCCTTGCGACCTACGATGCTTTCTCGGGAACTGGCAAGCTCAAGATGGGCGGCCAGCAAATCGTGGACCACAATCGGGCGTGAGGGGATACCCGGGCGGCGCCGGCCTGGCGCGGCCCGGCCGAATTGTCCCTTGCACTCCTTCGTCCAAGTGCCGATTAAAGACGGCCATGGACACCCCTTCCTACGACGTGATCGTCATCGGTGCCGGCCCGGCTGGCCTCACCGCCGCCACCGAAGCCGCCCGCGCGGGCCTGAAGGCGTTCTGCCTCGACAAGCTCGCGCCCGGCGGCGAAATCATGAACCTCGGCGAGATCCACGATTTCGAGGAGATCTTCGACGGCTCGACGATGGCCTCGCGGCTCACCGACGATGCCGTCGTCGCCGGCGTCGAAATCGGCTTCGGCGAAGTCACGGCGTTTTCCGGCAGCGGCCCCTTCGAGATCGAGACCGCCGACGGAGACCGCCACACGGCGCGGGCCCTCGTCGTTGCCACCGGCATGAGCAAGGGCAAGCTCGGCCTTCCCGGCGAGGAAGAATATGAAGGGCGCGGCCTGTCCCACTGCGCGAACTGCGATGGCCCGCTCTATGCCGGCCAGCCGGTGATCATCGCCGGCGCCACAGGCTGGGCGCCGTACGAGGCCGCCGTCCTCGTGGGCATCGCCGGCGAGATCACCATGCTCGGCACGCCGACCGGCCCGGTCCCGGAAGGCGTCACCGCCCTGTCCGGACGCATCGTCGGGCTCGAAGGCAGCAACGGGCTCGAGGCGGTCACGGTCGAAAGCAACGGCCAGCGAAACCGCATTCCGACGAATGCCGTGTTCGTTTACGAAGGCCGGTCTCCCGCTGCGGAATTCCTGCCGGATTCGCTTGCACGCGACGCCACGGGGCATATCGTTGTGAACGAGGCGGGCCAGACCGCCCAGCCGCTGGTGTTCGCCGCCGGCGATGTCAGGTCTGGCTCCAGGGAATACTTGGCCAATGCCATCGCGGACGGCCAACGCGTCGCCAAATCGGTCGTCGCGGCGTTGAACAAATAGCGTGGAGGAAACGATCATGCGCATCTTCAATCCGAGTTTCGGCATGGCCGCCGCCGGTCCCGCCAAGGTGACCTTGCAGCCCGTCAACTGGGCAACCGACGCCATTGCGCTGATCTCCAACTCCAAGCCGAATGCCCGTGAGCTGCTGGAAGGCGTCCGCGCCATGCTGGGCGCGCATCGCCCGGTGGACAACATCCACTTCCATGCCAAGAACAGCGCCAGCCAGCCGGCGCCGAAGGAACTGATCGAGAAGGTCGCGAAGAACTACAAGGCCGCGCTGCTAGCCTTAGGGGATTGAGGAAGCTGTTCATCGTGGAGTTTCCACGACAGCCTCGAACTCGAGAAGCTCGGCATCACCGCTTTCGTGATCGCCACTGAGACTTTCAAACCGCTGGTCCTGGCGCAGGCGAAAGCCCGCAAGGTCGAGGCGCGCATGATCGTGGTCAAGCATCCCGTCGGCGGCCTCAATGCCGAAGAGCTGCGGGAACGCATCGAAGCAGCGACCAAGGGACTGACCGAGGCCACGGGCAAATGAAGGACATCGCCGAACAGGAAGTGATCGACATTGGCGACATGGATGTCGAGGCCTTCAACGAGTACGCCAACGAACAGGGCTGGAGCGACGGCATGCCGCTCTTCGTGCCCACCGAGGCGAAGGTGGCGAAGTTCGTCGACACCGTCCGCGGCGACAACCGCCCCTACCCGCCGGTGCCGCCGCGCCAGATCGTTCCGACGCTGCAGGCCCTGGCCGCGAACGCCGTCATGGCCGGCTGCAAGCCCGAGTACTTCCCCGTCGTGACCGCCGCCCTGCGCGGCGTGCTCGACCCGGAGTACAATCTGCACGGCACGCTCGCGACCACGCACTCCTGCGCGCCGATGGTCATGGTGAGCGGCCCGATCCGGCATGAGCTCAACATCAACTGCGGCACCAACTGCTTCGGCCAGGGGCGCCAGGCCAACGCCACGATCGGCCGCGCGCTCGGCCTGATGCTGCTGAACGTGGCCGGCGCCAAGCCGGGCGAGATGGACCGTTCGACCCAGGGCAATCCCGCCAAGTTCACCTTCTGCTTCGGCGAGAACGAGGAGGAGAACCCCTGGGCGCCCTATCACGTGCAGCGCGGCTTTGCCCCCACGGACTCGGTCGTGACGGTGATGTCGGGCGAGGGTCCGCATAACCTCAACGACCATGGTTCGACCACCGGCGACGGACTGCTGACCACCTTCGCCGGCGGCATGTCCAACCCGGGCTCCAACACGATCTACGGCAAGGGCCCGATGTTCGTCATCATCGGTCCCGAGCATGCCGCGACCCTGAAGCGCGACGGGTTCACGATCGAGAGCATCCGCGAGGAACTGTGGAAGCGCTCGCGAGTCCATCTCTCGCGCGTCTCGAAGGAAAACCTCGTGACGTACGAGACCACGGGCCACAAGCCGGACGGCGACTGGCTGTCGATCGGCCGCGATCCGAAGGACATCCACATCACGGTGGCGGGCGGTCCGGGCAAGCATTCGGCGTTCATTCCGTCGTTCGGCGGCACCACCGTCGCCTGCACGCGCATCGCCCGATGAACGAGTGGTGCGGCTGGCCGGTCGTCGACGAGTCGACGGCCTGGGAGAGCGCACAGCAGATCCTGGCGGAGGCCGAACTCTCGGACGGCCTCCCGCTCGTCCCGCCCACGCAGAGGCGGCTCGACGCCATGATCGCCGGTATCGCCGACCGGGCGAACTCCCTCGGCATGATGCCGCCGATGTTCGGGGACATCACGCCCGAGTCCGTCGCCTACCAGTGCGTGATCGCGGGCGGCGTGCCGGCCGAGTTGCCGGTCGTGCTCGCGGCGGCGCAGGCCGTGCTCGAGCCTGACTTCAATCTCCTCGGCGTCGCCACGACCACCGGCAGTGCCGCGGTCGCGCTCTGCCTCCACGGCCCGATCGCGCAGCAACTGGGCGTCAATGCGCTGACCAACGCCATCGGTCCCGGCAACCGCGCCAATGCCTGCATCGGCCGCGCCCTGCAGCTCTGCCTGCGCAACATCGGCGGCGCCAGATCGGACACCGGCGACATGGCGACGATGGGCCAGCCCGCCAAGTACACGCTGTGCTTCGCCGAGCGGAGCGACGGTCCCTTCCCGACCTTCACCCAACGCCACGGCCTCGGCAAAGACGAGAGCGCCCTCACGGTGATGGGCATTTCAGGCACCGCCGAGGTGCTGCCGGGCGACGGTGAAGGCGCCACACCCGAGGCGATCCTCGACCCGGTCGTCGCCGGCATGCGGGCCGAGATCGTGATGTCGGGCCAGAGCCGCAAGAGCGGGCGCGGCGAGCAGGTCCTTCTCCTGCCGCTCGAACTCGCCGAGAAGATCGCGCGACACGAGGGCTGGGACATCAAGCGCGTCCAGCAATACCTGTTCGACCAGGGCAAGGACGTCGCCGCCTCCCCCGAGGCGATCCACCCGATCGTGACCGGCGGCGCGGGCTACAAGATGGCCTATCTCCCGATCTGGGGCGGCGGCTCGCAGATCGTGATGCGCAAGCTCTGACCGCAGCCGCCAGCCCCGCGGGCACGGCTACTTCATCAGCCTGCGGACGAGCCCGTAGAACACCCACATGCCGAAGCCCCAGAGCGCATAGACGATCGGCACGACCGCCACGCCCGGCAGCCGCCAGCCGCCGCCGACCGGCGCGCCCTTGATCGGCAGGACGACGAACCAGTTCACAGCCAGGACAAGCGTGACTGCGAACAGGATCCAGCCCAGGGCCCCGTTCAGGATGCCAGGCAGGCGTGCGACGACGAAGGCGCCGAGGATGCCCCACAAGCCGCCCCAGAAGCCCTGCGAAACGATCGTTGGCACGCCCAACGGCGGCACTGGCCGCAGGCTGTAGAGATTGGGCCGGCCGAAGCCGAGTTCCGCGGCGGCGTAGAAGCCCCACTGGTGAAACACCAGCACGCTCAGCACGCCGGCGACGAATCCCGCAACCGCCATCCGCCAGGAAATTGCCATCACGTCACCTGTTCAGGCCGCCGCTCGCGCCATGGATGCACCTGCTCGAGCTGGGCGGCCAGTGACAACAAAGTGGCTTCGGCGCCGTAGCGTGCCACGAAATGCATGCCGATCGGCAGGCCGTCTTCGGTCCACTCGAGCGGCACCGACATGGCCGGTACCCCGGCGGCATTGCAGACCGAGGTGAAGGCCACCATCGGCGCGAGCCCCGCCTCGTATTCCTCCAGAGTGCCATCCATGCGTACGGTCCCAAGCGGCAGCGACGTGCGGGCAATCGTCGGCGAGAGGAGAATGTCGAACCTCTCGAAGAAGGTCCCGAGTTGCCGGCCGGTGCGGTGGAAGGTCTGCACGGCGCGGATATAGTCGTGGGCGCTGATCCCGCCGCCCTTCTCCGCATAGAGCCGGGTCACCGGTTCCAGATCTCCCGGTCCCGGCGCGCGGCCGTTGGCGCGGACCTGGATGTTGGTGAAGGTGTTGGCGCACATCACTGTTCCGAAGGCGATGCCGGTCGCTACCGGATCGTAGTCCGGTACGGCCTCCTCGACGTAATGGCCGAGCGCTTCCAACCGCTTCGCCGCCTGCTCGACAGCCGCGACCAGAGCCGGATCCATCGTCTCCCAGCCGACCGGCTTGCGCAGGAAGGCGATGCGCAACCGCCCCGGAGACCGTCGAGTCGCCTCGAGGAAGGAGCCTTCGGCCTCGGGCGCGCGATAGGGATCGCCCGGTTCGCCGCCCGCCAGCGCGTCGAGCAGCGCCGCGCTGTCGCGCACCGAGACCGAGACGCACAGCTGGGCGCCCGCCCCGGCCAGCGTCTCGCCGATCGGCGCCAGGCTGATGCGGCCGCGCGAAGGCTTCAGCCCGAACAGGCCACACAGCGAGGCCGGTATGCGGATCGAGCCGCCGCCGTCGGTCGCATGGGCCATCGGCAGCACCCGCGCCGCCACCACGGCCGCCGAGCCGCCGGAGGAGCCGCCCGGCGACAGGTCGGCGCGCCAGGGATTGACTGTGGCGCCGCCAAAGGCGGGCTCCGTCGTCGGCGCGAGGCCGAACTCGCTGGTGTTGCTGCGGCCTACGATCACGAGGCCGGCACGGCGCATGCGCGCCACCGCTGCGCTGTCCTGCGCGGCCACCGGTTCCTTCGCGAAGAAGCGCGAGCCGACCGTGGTCGGCGTACCGGCGCAATCGGCCATCAGCTGCTTCACGACGAAGGGGATGCCGTTGAACGGCCCGTCGCCCGCCGCCGCGACCGACTTCTCGAGCAGCTCGCCTTCGTAGAAATCCGTAATCGCGTTCAGCCGCCCATTGGCTCCGCGCAGCCGAGCCAGGATGTCGTCAAGCAGTTCTCGCGGGCCGATCTTCCGGCTGCGGATCAGCTCCGCGACAGCCAGCCCATCATGTGTCGCAAACAGGTCTTCCAAAGCTTCAGTTCCGCCAGCGTTCGAGGTTCGCCGCCACGAAGGCATCGTCGTGCAGCTCGGGATAGGTCGCGTAGAGCCGGTCGATGCCCTCGCTCTGGCCGGGGCTCAGCTTCTCGTGCGGATCGAGGCATTCGACCGACTTGAGCAGACCCTGCCGCCGCAGGATCTCGTGGCAGCCGGGAATGCAGCCCGCGAAATCATGCTCCACGTCGAACACCACGCTGTTGCAATCCGTGACAAATGAATCGAGCGCCAGGACTTCGGGCGGGATCGCGCCGTTCGAGACCGAGAGCTTCAACTTTTCCAGCATCTTCACGGCGCCGCGCGTCCACACGCTCCAGTGGCCGAGCAGCCCGCCCTGGAAACGCAGGGTCACCTCGCGATTGCCGGTGCGCACGACCATCGGCGTCACGAGATCCGCCACGATGTGATCGTCGTTGCCGGTGTAGAGCGTGATCCGTTCCTCGGCGTGCGCGGCGGCAATGCCGAAGCAGACATCGAGCGTGCGGTAGCGGTTGAACGGGGCCACCTTGATCGCCACGACATTGTCGATCGCGGCGAAGCGGGTCCAGAACTCACGCGACAGCTTGATGCCGCCCACCGCCGTCTGCAGGTAGAAGCCGATCAGGGGCATCTCCTTCGCGACCGCCGCGCAATGCTCGATCAGCTCGTCCTCGCCGGCGCCCTTCAGCGCCGCCAGCGACAGCAGCACCGCGTGATAGCCGAGGGACCGCGCCGTGCGGGCTTCCTCGACCGCTTGCGCCGTCTTCCCGACGGCGCCCGCGATCATGACCAGCGGCCGGTCCGTCCAGTCACGCGCCGTCTCGATGGCGAGTTCCAGGACCGGGCGATAAAGACCCACCTCGCGGATGGCGAACTGCGTCGAATGCACGCCCACTGCCAGCCCGCCGGATCCGGCATCCAGGTAGTAACGGCTGAGCGCGCGCTGCGACTGCCGGTCGAAGTTGCGATCGGTGTCGAGCGCCAGCGGATGGGCGGGGATGACGGTGCCCTGCCGCAGCAGGGACAGGACCGGCGCCGGAAGATCGCGCCAGTGGAGGGCCTTGTCGGTGCTCATGCCGGCATCCTATCCCAATTCAGGGCCCGCGAGAGCGAAGACGTGCGAGGGGTCGTCCAGGCCCTTGGCGGTGCCCAGGGTCATGCGCATGTAGCCGCGGGGCGAGGTCGCCCCCTGCCCCTCGAGCCAGGCGCGGACGGCCTGATGCGCCGCCGGCACGTCGATGATGAACGGTCCCGGCGCGGCCGAGGCTGCCCGCGAGATCAGCGACAGGGCGATGGCCTCTCGGTCGGCCACGACCGGTCCCAGCGACGTCGCCACCCGGCCTTCGCGGCCCAGGACGAAGCCCGCGATCTTGCCGCCCACGTCTTCGGCCAGCCACGCACGGCCGGGCTGACGCAAGGCCAGATGCATGAGGATCGAAGGCCGCTCCATGCCGGT
>CANIEC010000044.1 GCA_947466085.1 Rhodospirillales bacterium | reverse complement strand
GGACGGCCCTTGATGCCGTCGCCGGGGGCAGGACAGGGCAGGGGGGTGCGATTATGGATTGGCGCGCATCATCCTGGCCTACGTGACGGGGACGGTGGAGTAGCTGCTGGCGCCGAGGCGGGAATTACACCGGCGACGGCCTCGCCCGCATAAGAGACCGTTGGATTTCAGATCCTTTCCCTCCAGCTAAGCAGCTTGACCATTCAATGAGGCGGCAATCTCCGCAGAAACATCGCTGGCTGCTGTCTTGACGGTCGCCGAGGCGAGATGGGCGTACCGGGCGGTCGTCTGAACCTGCGTGTGCCCGAGTAGCTTGCCGATCATCGGCAGGCCCTGGCCGGAGGCCACGGCGGTCGAGGCGAACGTGTGCCGGAGGTCGTGGATGCGGACGTCGTCCAGGCCGGCTCGTGCTCGGACCCGCTGCCAGAAGGGCTGAAGGTCGGTCAGCCGGGCGCCGGGGAGGGTGCCGACGATTACCCAGGGGTTTGTCTCCACCCGGGCGATTTTCTCCAGCACATCGATCGCCGGCTGACCGAGATGGACGACCTTGGCCCCAGTCTTGGAATCCGGCAGCCGCAGCGCCTTGCCCGGCAGGTCCACATGCTCCCATTGAAGCGTCATGATCTCGTTGAGGCGACAGCCGGTCAGGATCAACAAGCGCGCGGCCGCGATCGCAGAGGGCAGCTCGATCCCCTCGCGCTCCATCTCCCGGAGGACCTCGCCGACCCTCTTGAGCTCGGCAGGGCTCAGGAACCTCTCGCGCTTCTCCTCAGCATACTTCTTTATGTGCTTGCGTGGGTTCGACCCGTCCGGCCGCAGGCCCCACATCTCGGCAAGGCTGAACATCTTGGAGATTACCTCGAGGCATCGATTGGCCTCGTAGGGGATATGCCTCAGGTCATGGTGCAGCTTGGCGATGTCGGCCCGAGTGACCTCGGTGACACGATGACGGCCGAGGGCTGGCAGGATCGTCAGCTGCAAGAGGCGGCGATATCCTTTTGCGGTGCTCTCCTTGATCCGCAGCGACACATGTTCCTTGTCGAAGCGATCGGCGAGTTCCTTGACGGTGGCAGTCCGCCGGTCGGCGTCCCGCCTCGCCGCCGGGTCATCGCCGCCCCTAGCGGCTGCAATGATGGTGATCGCCCGGGTGCGCGCCTGCTCGCAGGTCAGCACCGTGCTGGGGCCGAGGCTCATGCGCCGCGAGCGGCGTCCCGCCCGATACTGGACGATGTATCCCTTACGTCCGCTCGGCAGGACGCGCACGCCGAAGCCGGGAAGAGTGTCGTCCCAGATGAAGTGCTCGGCCGCCTGGATCTCGGCAGCTTCGATCACGCGTTTGGTGAGTCTCGGCATGAGGCGCGGTCCCGTTCGAATGCTCGCTCTACTTCGAGGCATCGACCGCGCCCGCCCGTGGAAGCACTGTGGAAGCAAGAGGGCGAGAGTCGCGGCGAGTGCCTGCGCAAAACACCGTGGTGACAGGGCCCCTGATAGTCAACTAACCCATTGAAAACACGAAGAAAAAGGAAGTTCCCCGCAATCCTGCGCAAGCCCTTTGCAGTCACTCATAACCTGAAGGTCGTAGGTTCAAATCCTGCCCCCGCAACCAATTTGAAAACGCCGTCCTCGTAAGAGGGCGGCGTTTTTGCGTCCGGGCCGTATGCGCGTGTCTGTCAAAGGCCTGCGATCGCATCAGGCGCGTTGTGGCCGAGGTGCGCCACGAGGCATTCGCATCGCCACCAGTTACGACAAGCGCTGAGCAAGGTCGCGCCGTCGACTGACCGCGCGGCCGCGATATCAGCGCGCAACCTCGAAGTTCCGCCGCGCCCATGCGCATGCCGCGGCCAGGGCGACATCGGCGCCGGCAACCAGGCCTACCCAGAACAGGAAGCCGTGGTTCATGCCGGCGCGGCGGGTGATCTCGGTCGGCACGCCGACCGCCCGCAGCCGTTCACCGTAAAGCTCGGCTTCGTCCCGCAAGGGATCGTACTCGGCGCTCATCACGAAGGCCGGCGGCAAGCCGGACACGTCCGGTGCCCGCAGCGGGCAGGCGTGCGGGCTCTCCGCCTCCGCGGGGCTGGTGAGGTAATGCCCCCAGAACCACTTCATGGTGTCGCGGGTCAGGCCGTACCCATCGGCATTCTCGGCGTACGAGGGCGTGCCGGGCGTATGGTAGTCGGTGACCGGGTAGAGCAGCATCTGGCCGCACAGCTCTGGCCCGCCCTCATCCCGAACGCGTAGCGCAGTGACGGCGGCCATGGTGCCGCCAGCACTGTCGCCGGCCAGCATTGTGCGCGCCGGGTCGGCGACGAGTTCAGCTGCGTGTGCAGCCGCCCAGCGAGTCGCCGCCAGGCAGTCGTCCGGCCCGTCCGGGAACTTGTGCTCGGGCGCAAGCCGGTAGTCGACCGACACCACGACGCAGCCGATGCCGGCGGCCAGGTTGCGGCACAGCCCGTCGTGCGTGTCCAGGCTGCACAGCACGAAGCCACTGCCGTGGAAGAACATCATGAGAGGGAACGGCCCGCTGCCGACGGGCGTGTAGATGCGAAGCTTGAGGGGGCCGCCCGGCCCGTCGATGCTGCGTTCGGCGATCGTCGCCACAGGGGCGGGCGGCGCCATGAGAGCAATGCGTGCCTCGTATTGCCGCCGCGCTTCGGCCACCGGCAGCGTGTGGGTGGCCGGGACACCGGTTCCGCGATCCAGCAAGGCCTGGATCTGTGGGTCAACGGGCATGGAAGTTCCTCTCCGGCACTTGGCTCCGTACGGGCCTGGTCCTCTCGTGTGAGGTCAGATGTCCGCCATCTGGGATTCTAGACCACCGGGACACGCCTTGCGGCGACGGCTGCCGGTGAAATCACCTCAATGTCGAGCGGAACCCGCCAGCGTTCGGTAAACCGCACCTTCGGCTCGGCGTTGCTCGCGGGCGCACCTTCCAGAACGAAGCCCGTGAAGCCGCCGGTCATGACCTCGTTGCACTTCTGCACATAGACCGGGAAGCCACCGATGTAGGGCATGAAGACTCGTGGCCGGCCGGGGATATTGGCGCCGACATACCAGGAACTGCAGGTCGATCGCAGGGAGACCTTCGAAACCTCGTTCACGTGCTCGACCCAGGCATCCTCGCTCTCGAGGACCGGCTCGATTGTCTGTGCACCGATGTCCCGCATGTGGCCCATGCAGTCTGCCATCCAGTCGACGTGCTGCTCGATCGCCTGGATCATGCTGGCGAGAACCGAGGGGCTGCCGGGACCGGTAATCATGAAGAGGTTGGGAAAGCCCACGGAAGCCACGCCCAGGTAGGCGCGAGGACCCGCCCGCCATTTTTCGGCAAGCGTCAGGCCCTTGCGACCGGTGATGCGGATCTTGTCGAACGATCCGGTCATTGCGGCAAAGCCTGTGGCACAAACAACGGCATCCAGAGGGTACTCGACGCCGTTCACCTCGATGCCGTTTTCGGTAAAGCGCTCGATCGGCGTTTTCGAGACATCGACCAGCCTTACATGCGGCAGGTTATAGGTCTCGAAGTAGCCGGTATCGACGCACAGCCGCTTGCAGCCAAAGATATTGTCCGGGCACAGCAGATCGGCAGTCTTTGGGTCCTTGACGATGCTACGGATCTTGCGTCGGGCGAAGTCGGCAATCGTGTCGTTGGCAGCCTTCTCGAACAGCAGGTCTCCATACGACCCCAGGAAGGGCAATCCGCCGCTTGCCCAGGCCTCTTCGTATTGCTTGTCGCGCTCCTCGGGGCTGGCCTCGAGCGCGGACTCCATGTTGAAGGGAAAATAGAAGCCTGTCGGGCGGGCGCGGGCTTTTGCCCTGAGGGCTGGGTAATCGGCCTTGATCGATTGCCGGTATTCCGGTGTCAGCTTTTCGTTCCAGGCCGGTACGGAATAGGTGGCCGTCCGCTGGAAGACGGTGAGGGCTGACGCCTGCTGGGCAATGATCGGGATCGACTGGATCGCTGACGAGCCGGTGCCGATGACACCAACGCGGAGACCGGTGAAGTCGACGCCCGCCTGTGGCCATTCGCCGGTGTGATAGATCGGCCCACGGAAATCTTCGAGGCCCCTGAAGTTCGGACGGTTCGGTGCCGACAGGCATCCGACCGCCATGATGCAGAACTTCGCGCTTACCTTGTCACCGCGGTCTGTCTCAACACGCCAGCAATTTCCAGCTTCGTCAAAAGTCGCCGCAGCTACGCGCGTGTCGAACACGATGTGGCGACGGAGATCGAAGCGGTCGGCAACGTGGTTGGCGTAGGAGAGGATCTCAGGCTGCGGCGCGTACTTCTCGGACCAGTTCCATTCCTGGTCCAGTTCTTCGGAAAACGAGAACGAGTACTGCATGCTTTCGACATCGCAGCGAGCACCCGGATAGCGGTTCCAGTACCATGTACCGCCCACACCATCGCCGGCTTCATACACCCGCGCCGAAAAGCCAAGCCCGCGCAGGCGATGCAGCATGTACATGCCGGCGAATCCCGCTCCCACGACGATGGCGTCGAAAACAGCGCCAACCTCTGCAGGGCGCTCTGGTCGGGTTCCTGTGTTGGCAGTCATGGCCTGGTTTTCCTCCTCGTTGGGGCACAGCCCTTCATGGACGGATCCGGAAACGCTGGGTCAGTCTCGGGCGTTTTTGAATGAACAGACGCTCGGTCAATTTAGTGGAAATCCATTCCGGGAGCATCGATATCGGCACTTCCGTCACGCAACCGGTTTCGACTGACGGCTGGCTGTAGCCGTGTTCAAGAGCAGTTCATTGAATTTCGACCAGCGCCGACGCCACCGCAGTTCGTCGGTGGCCTTTCGTTGTCTCGAGCCCTGCGTCGCTCGTCAGTAGGTCGACCCGGCGTGACCGGACCGGGCGCCGCTTTGTCGGACCTGGTCGACAGCCCAGGCGAGATCGGCCAGGTATTCGTCCACCATGCGTTCGTGGCTGGGGTTCAGATGCATATGGATGCCGGGCGGTTCGACCTGGCGACCGATCAGCCAACCACGGGTGCCCATGGCATCCGATACCGCCCCAATGTCGAGCGCCGGATCGGCCGAACGTGTGACGAAGATCGAGAGTTCGCTTGGCTCCAGAACAGCCAGGCCCGGGATACGGCCGATGCCGTCGATCAGCGCCTTCTTGGTGTCCATGATCATCCGGGCACAGCGCAGGTAGCCCGCGTCGCCCAGATGCTGGAGTGTCGCCCAAGCGGCGGCGACCGCGCCGCCTGGCCGCGTGCCCTGCATCGTCCAGGCGATGTAGGGGCCGCGCTCCCACTCACGGAAATCGAAAGTCTGGTACTTCTCCTTCAGGTCTTTCGAGCGCAGCAGCATGAGCGAGGCGCCCTTGGCGGCCATGCCGTGCTTGTGCAGGTCGGCCGAGAGACTCATGACGCCCGGCACGGAAAGGTCCCAGTCGGGGAGCGCGTGGCCCAACCGCTTGACATAAGGCGACAGGAAGCCGCCGACGCAGGCATCGACATGCAACCAGAGGCCGCGCGATATCGCGAGCGCCCCCAGCTCGCGGATCGGGTCGAACACGCCGAACGGGTAGCAGGGCGCCGATCCCACGAGGCCGATCGTGTTGTCGTCGATCCTGGATGCCATCGCGCCGATGTCGGCCTTGAAGTCGTTGCGCGTCGTGGGCACCCGGCGCACATCGACGCCGAGCGCGTGGCCGGCGCGGCTGAAGGCCGGGTGGGCGGTCCGCGGGACGACGAAATTGGGCTCGCGGATGCCCTTGGTTTCGCGGGCCCAGTCGCGCGCCGTCTGGACTGCGAGAAAGATGCTTTCCGAACCGCCCGACGTGAAGGTGCCGGCCGCATTGTCCGGTGCGTTCAGCAGCGCCAGGCCGAAGTCGACGACGTCGGATTCGAGCTTCGCCAGGGAGGGGAAGGCGCGTTTGCCGAGGCTGTTCTCGGTCCAGAAGGCGGCATAGGCCCGCTTCTGAACATCGGCAAGTTCGTCATCAAGGTAGTAGTAGTAGACTGCCATGCGGGCATCCCGCCACGAGACGTCGTCCTTCTTGGCGTCGTTGAGCAGCGCCTCGATCTCGCGCCAGGCGAGCCCTTCTTTCGGCAGTTCCATGTCGTCTCCCCGTCTCGTCGAGTCAGTTGCCCGACGTTTTCTCCCGCCTATAGCCCGGCGCCTTCGAGGTCGAGCTCCCGTGGAAAGGCACCGATGCCATCGAAGTGTCGCTGGCCGACAACACGCCGGGCACGCACGGCACCGCGCCCTATGACGGCATGCGGTTCGTCACGACGCTCACCTTCAAGGTGCCGGACGGGCTCGCCGCACCCGCCCGTCCGCCGGTCGTGACACCGAAGCGCTGAGCGATCAGCCGATCTTCTTGTTGAGAACGCCGAAGCGATCCTTCGGCGCCTTCTCGCGGGCGGCGGGTCCGTAGGTTCCCATCTCGATTCGATGCGGGATGGTGAGCATGTAGTTCTTGAAGGCGTTCTCCATCGCCTGCCGCCAGCCCTGCGCGTCCTGGGTCTCGTTGACCGACGCCTTCGCGAGCTTCAGCGCATAGGCATCGCGCTCGGCGATCCGCTGGGCCAGCGCCATCGTCTCCACCTCGAGCTTCTCCCGCGGCACCACGCGATTGACCAGGCCCGCTTTCTCGGCATCCGCGGCGCTGATGAAATCGCCGGTGAAGAGATACTCCTTGGTCTTGCGCGGGCCGAAGTCCCACGGCATCGAGAAATACTGCACGTGACTGCCGCCCCACTTCACGGCCCGGTCGGCGAACTGCGCATCCTCGCTGGCGATAATGATGTCGCAGGCCGAGGCGATCATCATGCCGCCCATGATGCAGTAGCCCTGGACCTGCGCGATGGTGGGCTTCGGCAGGTCGCGCCAGCGCATCGTGTTCTCGAAGAAGCGCTCCCACAGGCGGCGATACTCGCCCTTGAAGCCGGGCTCCAGCGCCGTCTTCTTCTGGTCTTCCATCTCCTGCGGGCTGCCGAGATCGTGCCCGGCCGAGAAATGCTTGCCGGCGCCGGCCAGGATGATGACCCGCACGTCGTTGTCGTCGACCGCCGCCTGGAAGGCATGGTCGAGTTCCTCGAGCAGGACCCGGCTCTGTGCGTTCAGCACCTCCGGCCGGTTGGTCGTGATCTTGAGCACCGGTCCGGTGCGTTCGGTGAGGAGTGTCGAATAGGTCATGCGGCTGCCTGTGCGGGGTGACGGAGTTCGGACGCGAGACCGGCGCCCATGAGGTCGATGAAATTGTCGCAATAGAAACGCTGCTTCTGCGCCTCGCTTGTGCCGGCTTTCTCCATCGACGCCTCGAAGCGCTTGATGGGATGGCGGCCGCCCTCGACGTGCGGATAGTCGGAGGAGAAGAGGCAGACCTCGTCGCCGGTGTTGGCGATGATCCAGCCCGTATCCTCGTGCGGATAGGGCGTGACCCTGACCTGCCGCTGCACGAACTCGCTGGGCTTCAGCGACATCTTCTGCAGGCGCTCCTCGTTGCGATAGAAGGCGTTGTGGGCGCTGTCCATGTTGCGCATCCAGCCCGGCACCCAGGACGCGCCCTGCTCGATGACGCCGAACTTGAGCGCCGGGAAGCGGTCGAGCACGCGGTCGACGACCAGCGCCGTCAGCGCCTTCATCGGCGGATAGGCAATCGCCATGTAGTCGATCGACTTGAAATTGTCGTCGCCGCCGTGGAAGTCGGGGACCGGCGGCAGGCCGTTGTTGAAGTAGGCTTCTTCCAGGAGCTTGCCGCCGCCGCCGACATGCAAAACGATCGGCAGGCCGGCTTCCTGTGCGATGGCCCACAGCGGATCGAAACCGATATGGCTGGGCGAATGGCCGTCAGGGCAACGCGACGGAATCATCAACGCCTTGGCGCCGAGTTCGATCGCCTCGCGAGCGGCCTGCGCGGTGCGCTCGAAATCCACCAGCGGCACGTAGCCGGTCGGCAGCAGGCGCCGGTCGACCGAGCAGAACTCGACCATGTGGCGCGTATGGGCGCGCGCCACCGCATAGGTCAGCTCGACGTCGCGTCCGCCTTCCAGCACCGAGGAGTAGTTGAGCAGCGCCGTGGTGAACATGAGCTGGCTGGCGAAGCCCAGCAGGTCGATCGAGCGCGGACGGTCCCGGCGACTCGACGAGCCCAGCGCCTCCCAGTTCTTGCGCAGCATGATCTGCGTTTCATCGAACTCCTGCGCGGGATCGGCCTTGAGACGCGTGCTGTGGAAGCCCTCATGACGCGGGAACAGGACCTGGTCGGTGACCGTCGCACGGTGTCTCGCCTCCAGATACTCCTCGAGGAAACCTGGCACTTCCATGATGTGGGCATCGGCGTCGTGAATGACGCGGCCGCTGGCGTAGGGCATCGTCTCCTCTCCATTTCCCTTGTCGTTTTGCGAGACCTTAGCATGAGCCAGGACATTTCCCACGCGGTGCGGACCCTCCTCGAGGCGCGCAGTTCGGGCCGCCAGGCGACGCCGCCTTTTGCGTTGAAGGACCGCGCTGCGGTCTATGCGGTCCAGGACGGCGTCGCGGCGGCCACCGGCCCGGTCGCCGGCTGGAAGGTGGGCGCGCGCACGCCGACCGCCGAGCCCAATCCCGCGCCGCTCCTGGCCGGCGCGCTGGTGCCATCACCGGCGCGCTTCGACGGCAAGGCGATGCACATGATCGGCGTCGAGGTCGAGATCTCCTTCCACATCGCGCGCGACATCCCTGCGCGCACCTTGCCGGTCGAGCGCGAGGAAGCGCTTGCGGCGGTGGGGGATGCCTTCGTCGGCATGGAGATCGTCGACACGCGCCTCGCCGACTTCAAGAACGCCGATCCGGAGTGGCTGCTGGCCGACAACCAGATGAACCATGCGCTGGTCGTGGGTGATCGGATCGGCAACTGGAAGTCGCTCGACTGGCCGAACCTGCAGGTGAAGCTGGTGGTCGACGGTAAGACGATCGTCGAGCAAAAGGGCGGCCTCGGTGCGATCGATCCCCTGCGCCCGCTCGCCTGGATGATCGACCACGCGGTCCACCATCGTGGGGGCCTTCGGGCGGGGCAGGCGATCACGACAGGCTCGTGGACGGGGCTTCTCTATTTCCCACCGGGTTCGCACGCGCGCGGTGAGTTCGTTGGCCTCGGAGCCGTGGAGGCGAGTTTCTGACTTTCTTCCTCCTCTCCCCCTATCGGGGGAGGGGAACATGATGCTTCGGTCCCCGCCGCAACAACGGCGCGCTTGCCGGCGGCAGTGTCCGCCGCATGACAAATCTCGCTTCTCCCGCGCCCTTCTTCGGCCGCCGCGTCGTCGCAGCTGCCTTCACCCTCGCCGTGTTCGGCTGGGGCCTCGGATTCTATGGGCCGCCCATCTATCTCCAGGCGGTGCGTGAGGCGCGAGATTGGTCGCTCGTGCTGGTCTCGTCCGCCATCACCCTGCACTTCCTGGTGGGCGCCGTCGTCGTGGCCAACCTGCCTTCTCTCTATCGCCGATTCGGCCTGCCGGCGGTCACCAAGTCGGGCGCCGTGCTGCTGGCGCTCGGCGTGCTGGGTTGGGCGGTCGCGCGCGAGCCGTGGCAGCTCCTGCTGGCCACCTTCCTGAGCGGCGCCGGCTGGGTCGCGATGGGTGCCGCCGCCGTGAATGCCATCGTGGCGCCGTGGTATGCGGTGCGGCGGCCGGCGGCCCTCTCGATGGCCTATAACGGCGCCAGCATCGGCGGTGTCGTCTTTTCTCCGTTGTGGGTCGCGGCGATCGCGGCGTTCGGCTTTCCCATCGCCGCCGCCGTCATCGGTGGGGTGATGGTGGTCACGATCTGGTTGCTCGCAGATCATGTCTTCGCGCACACGCCTCAGTCGCTCGGGCAGGTGCAGGATGGCGAGATCCTTACGCAGGCGGTCGGCACGTCGGCGCCGGTCGAGCGCAGCCTGCCGGGCGCATTGCTGTGGCGCGACCGTCGCTTCCTCACCCTGGCCGCGGCGATGGCGCTCGGCCTGTTCGCGCAGATCGGCCTGATCGCCCATCTCTTCTCGCTACTCGTGCCGGTGTTCGGCGGACCGGCGGCCGGCATCCTGATGGGATTGGCGACGGTGGCGGCGATTGCAGGCCGGACGATGGTCGGATGGCTGATGCCGCAGGGCAGCGACCGGCGACTGGTCGCCTGCCTCAGTCACGTCGTGCAGATCGCGGGATCCCTGGCGCTGCTGTGCGCCGCTGGAACGGATGTGGTGTTGCTTGTGGTGGGCGTGCTGCTGTTCGGCGCGGGGATCGGCAATACCACGTCGCTGCCGCCGCTGATCGCGCAGGTCGAATTCAGCACGGCCGACGTTCAGCGCGTCGTACCGTTGATCGTGGCGGTCGGGCAGGGAACCTATGCATTCGCGCCGGCGGCTTTCGGCTGGCTGCGGACGCTGTCACCAGCGGAAGGGATGCTGGTGTTCGTCGCGGCCGCCCTGATCCAGGCGGCCGCGATCGCACTCTTCCTCGTCGGAAGAAAGTCCTAGTAGTACCAGCCGGGATACGGGTAGCCGCCCCAGGGGCCCCAATCCCAGTCGTTCATCGAGTTGATGTTGGCCGTCATCTGCTGTTCGTCGGCCAGGTTCTTCTGGAACACGTTGTTGCGATAGGTGCCATAGGCCGCCGAGTTGCCGACATAGATGCACACGCACACCGTCGGGTCCGGATAGACGTAGAACACCTGGCCGTTCTTGATCTCGCGCGAGAACTTGTGCGGCGGCAGATTCTTGAATGCCGCCTGGCGCTCCGGCGTGTTCGCGGGCACGAACTTGAAGCCCGCCGCCACCATCATGTCTTCCTTGTTCGCGATCACCTGCTGCGGGTTCTGGCAGGCGGCGACGGCAGCGCCCATTCCAAGAACCAAAGAGAGAGTGGCAATCCGCTTCATCTACGTCCTCCGTATCATTCCTCTGTCAGGCGCCTGACCATTTGGGTGCCCGCTTTCCCAGGAAGGCCGCCATGCCCTCGCGGAAGTCGGCGCTACCGTAAGCCAGTCTGACGAGATCGTCGATGTTCTCGTCGCCCAGGCGCGCCTGCAGGCGGCGCAGCGCCTCCTTGGTGACCTGCATCGTGAGGGGGGCATGGCCGGCAATGGTATTCGCCAGTTCGCCGGCGCGGGCGAGCAGGGCCGCCTGGTCGGGCAGCAGCTCGCTCATCAGGCCGCAGGCCAGCGCTGACGGCGCGTCCATCAGCTTGGCGAGCAGCACCATTTCCTTGACCCTCTGGGGGCCGATGAGGGCTGCCAGGCGGGCGTAATTCGCCATCGACAGGCAGTTGCCGAGGGTGCGCGCGATCGGGAAGCCGAACTGGGCGCTCGCCGACCCGATCCTGAGGTCGCAGACCGCCGCGATCGCCGCGCCGCCGCCGGTGCAGAACCCGTTGATGGCGGCAATGGTGGGCACGGTGCAGCGTTCGATTTCGCCCAGGATGCGATCCATCTTGAGTTCGTAGGCGATGCCGTCCTCGCCGCTCTCGAAGCTCTGGAACTGGGCGATGTCGGTGCCGGCCGCGAAGGCCTTGTCGCCGCCGCCGGTGACCACCAGGGCGCGGACCTCGCCGGTCCTGCCCACACGAGCGCAGATCTCGGCCAGACCCTCGTACATCGCGAAGGTCAGCGCGTTGCGGGCCTTGGGCCGGTTGAACGTGACCCAGCCGATCTCGCCACGCTTCTCGAAAAGCAGTTCTTCGGTCATGTCATCCAGTGTGCTGATTTGTGCGCCGCGACATCATCGTCTATGTCGCCGTGGGCCGCAAACGGGCATAGGCGTGTCATGGCATTCGAACGGCTTCTCAAGGGCTTCTCGGACTTCCGGGTTGGTTACTATCAGGAGCATCTCGACCTGTTCGAGAAGCTCGCGACGGAAGGCCAGTCGCCCAGAATCCTGATCATCGGCTGTTCCGATGCGCGGATCGATCCGGGGATTCTCACTCAGACCAAGCCGGGCGACATCTTCACCGTGCGCAACGTGGCGGCGATGGTGCCGCCGGCCCAGATTCCCCCCGACGAACGCCATCACGGTACCTCTGCCGCCATCGAGTTTGCCGTCCGCGGCCTCGGCGTCGAGCACATCGTCGTGCTGGGCCACGCGCTCTGCGGCGGCATCGGCGCGCTGGTCGACGGCAGCCGGGGTGCCTATGCGCACTACGATTATCTCTCGACCTGGACCAGCATTGCGCAAGACACGCGCGACCTCGTCGTCGAGGAGCTCAAGGGCCGGCCGCGCGACGAGGTCACGCGCGCCGTCGAACAGGCCGCTGTCGTGAACAGCGTCAACAATCTGATGGGCTATAGCTGGATCGAGGAGCGGGTGAGGGCCGGCACGCTGACCCTGCACGCCTGGTGGTTCAACCTGACGGTGGGCCAGCTCTATGCCTTCGATCCCGAGACGCTGCAGTTCGTCGCCGTCGTCGGCATCAAGCTCGCCGCAGCCATCACCGCGCGCACGCCGCTTTCGGCCCTCAAGCCGGAATCCTTTGCGGCGGCGCTCGCCGGAAAGAAGCCGGCGTTCTGACGGCCCGCGGCCGTCATCCCGAGCCTTTGCGAGGGATCTAGCCCGACAGCGATTCGATCGCCGCTTCGACGCCGCCGGAGACGAACGGCACGCCCGAGGCTTTCATCGCGAGTTCGGTCGTTGCGAGGCAGCCCAGCAGCATCGGCTCGTTGAGGTCGCCCATGTGGCCGATGCGGAACATCTTGCCCATCATCTTGCCCAGCCCGCCGCCCAGCGACAGGTTGAAGCGATCGATGGCGGCCTTGCGCAGCGGATCGGAGCTGACGCCCTCGGGCATCACCACCGCGGTCACCGAGTTCGAAAGCCGGTCCTCGTTCTGGCAGAAGAGCTGCGGACCCTTGCCGTCGGAACCCCACACGCGCACTGCGGCGCGCGTCGCCTCGGCGAGGCGGGCATGGCGTGCGAACACGGCGTCGAGGCCTTCCTCCTCCAGCATCTTCAGCGATTCCTGCAGGCCGAAGAACATGTGCACGGGCGCGGTGCCGACGAACTTCTGCGGCGCGCGGCCGGTCATCATCTCCCAGCTCCAGTAGTGCCGCGGCGTCTTGGACTTGCGCGATACCTCCAGCGCCTTGTTGCTGACGCCGGTCATCGACATGCCGGTGGGCAGCATCAGGCCCTTCTGGCTGCCGCCGACCGTGAGGTCGATGCCCCAGGCATCCATCTTGTATTCCATGCTGGCGAGCGACGAGATCGTGTCGCTGAGCAGCAGCGCCGGATGCTTGGCCTCGTCGATGGCGCGCCGCACTTCGGCCAGTGGCAGGACCATCCCGGTCGCGGTCTCGTTGTGGACGGTCAGGACCGCCTTGATCGTGTGTTCCTTGTCGGCGGCCAGGCGCTCGGCGATCCGGGAAATGTCGGCGCCCTTGCGCTGGTCGGCGGGGATCGTCTCGACCTTGATGTCGAGATGGTGCGCCATCTCGGTCCAGCTTTCGGAGAAGTAGCCGGTCTCGACCATCAGCACGGTTTCCCCGGGCGAGAACAGGTTGGCGAGGGCGGCTTCCCAGGCGCCGTGGCCGGTCGAGGTGTAGAGAAACAGGTTCTGGTCGGTCTTGAGTACGCGCTTCACGCCATTGTGGCAGGCGTGATGGATGGCGACGAATTCCTCCGACATGAAATCGATTACGGGCCGGTCCATGGCCCGAAGTACGCGATCGGGAATGTTGGTCGGGCCGGGATTGTTGAAGAATTGGCGGCCACGGGGCTTGGCGTTCACGGCGTTCCTCCACCTTGAGACGGCGGACTGTGACGCGAGGCCCTTGGCGAAACAAGCGAGACAAGCGATGCTCAGCCATTAGCTGGGTTGAGGGCAGGTATGACCGTGCAAGAAAATGATTCATCGCAGACGAACTCGGCCGTCGTCGCCGACTACAAGGCCAGGACGGGCAAATCGGCGGCGCTGTTCGAGCGCGCCCACAAGGTGCTGCCGAGCGGCATCACCCACGATGCGCGCTACCTCGACCCCTATTCGATCCACGTCTCGCGCGCCGCGGGGCCCCGGAAGTGGGACGTCGACGGCAACGAGTATGTCGACTATTTCGGCGGCCACGGCGCCATGCTGCTCGGCCATTCGCATCCCGCCGTCGTCGAGGCGGTGAAGCGCCAGATCGAACTCGGCACGCATTACGGCTCCAGCCACGAGCTGGAAGTGCGCTGGGCCGAGCTGGTGTGCGAGCTGACGCCCTGCGCCGAGCGCGTGCGATTCACCGCGTCCGGTACCGAGGCCTCGCACATGGCGATCCGTCTCGCGCGCGCCCACACGGGCAAGGACAAGATCCTCCGCTTTGTCGGCCACTTCCACGGCTGGCACGATCATGTGACGGCCGGCGCGGGCGCGACCTATGACGGCGGCACGACGCCCGGGGTGCCGCAGGAGGTGAGCTCGCTTTCGATCGTCATGCCGAGCAGCGACGTCGCTGCCGTCGTGAAGGTGATCGAGGAGCGCGACGATATTGCTGCCGTCATGTTCGAGCCGTCGGGTGCGTCGTGGGGCCAGGTGCCGCTACCGCCGGGCTTCATCCAGGCGGTGCGCGATGCCACGGCGAAGAAGGGCGTCGTCATGCTGATGGACGAGGTCATCACCGGCTATCGCTGGTCCTCTGGCGGCGCGCAGAAGGCGTTCGGCATCACGCCCGATCTCTGCATCCAGGCCAAGATCGTGGCCGGCGGCCTGCCGGGCGGCGCGGTCTCGGGCAAGCGCGAAATCATGGACCGCATCGATCACGCCGCGACCGCGGCCCGCAAGATCGAGCGGATCCTCCATCCCGGCACCTTCAACGCCAATCCCCTGTCGGCCGCCGCGGCGGTCACCGCCCTGTCGCTGGTGCGCGACGAGGACCTCGCCGAGAAGGCCAACAGGACGGCTGCCGAACTGCGTGCGGCGCTGACAGAGGTGCTGGTGCAGGAAGGCGTGCCGTGGGGCATCTACGGCCAGAGCTCGACCTTCCTGATCTATCCCAATCCCTATGGCGATCCGATCGATCCTGCGACCTTCGATCCGCACAAGGTGCCGATCGAGAAACTCAAGGGCGCGCGCGGCGCGGGTCCGCTCACCGGCAAGATCCGCATGGGCCTGATGACCCACGGCGTCGACGTCATGGGCTCGCCCGGCGGCTTCGTGTCGGCCATGCATGGCGGCGCGGAGATCGAGAAGACGGTCCACGCGCTGCGCCAGACGGTGCGGGCGCTGAAGGCCGAACGCGAAGTGAAGGCGGCGTAGCACTTTTCCTTCTCCTCCCCCGTCTTACGGGGGAGGCCGGGAGGGGGAGAGCAACGAGACAATGCCTCCGGGAGAGAGACATCATGTACGGAATGACCAAGCCTGTTCCTGCGACCGAATTCACGCGGCTGCCGGACAAGTTCCGCAAGCCCTCGCGCACGTCGTGGGGTGACGCCAATGCGGTGGGGCAATTGCTCGATTCCTTCCTCGAAGGGCCGAGCTTCGATCGCGCGGGCAATCTCTACGTCACCGACATTCCGTTCGGGCGCGTCTTCCGCATCAGCCCTGAAGGCGAGTGGACCCTGGTGACCGAGTATGACGGCTGGCCGAACGGGCTCAAGATGCACAAGGACGGCCGCATCTTCATCACCGATTACAAGCGCGGCATCGTCCTGCTCGATTCCGACACCGGCAAGGTGACGCCGCTCATCGAGACGCGCGGCTCGGAGAGCTTCAAGGGCATGAACGACCTGTTCTTTGCCCAGAACGGCGATCTCTATTTCACCGACCAGGGCCAGACCGGCCTGCACGACCCGACGGGTCGCGTCTATCGCTACGACACGGCCGGCAGGCTCACGATGCTGGTGGACACCGTGCCCAGTCCCAACGGGCTGGTGATGAACAAGGCCGAAACCGTGCTCTATGTCGGTGTCACGCGCGGCAACGCGGTGTGGCGCCTGCCGCTGATGGGCGACGGTACGGCGAGCAAGGTCGGGCTGTTCATCCAGATGAGCGGCGGCCATGCCGGTCCCGACGGCATGGCGCTGGACGAGGAGGGCGGGCTGGTGATCGCCCATCCCAGCACCACGGCCTGGCGCTTCGATGCTCTCGGCCGGCCGACGCATCACGTCGATTGCGGTGACGATATCTTCTGCACCAACGTCGCGTTCTCAGGTCACGACCTCTATGTCGTGGTGTCGCGCCGCAGCGAGAAGGTCGAGGCCGGCACGATCCTCAAGGCCACCATGCCCGTGCCCGGCAAGACCATGTTCAGTCACACCTGATGCTCACCATCGGCAAGCTCGAACCGTCCGACCGCGCACCGTGGGAAGTGCTGTTCCGCGCCTACATGGATTTCTACGAGCGCACACTCCCGCAGGCGATGTACGACCGCGCCTGGAACGAGTTCGCCAGGGACACGCGCATGCATGCGCTAGGCGCCCGCCTCGACGGGCGCCTGGTCGGCATCACGCACTTCCTTATCCATGCCAACACGTCGTCCGACGATGTCTGCTACCTGCAGGACCTGTTCACCGCGCCCGAGGTGCGCGGCAAGGGCGTGGCGCGGGCACTCATCCAGGCGGTCGCCGATTGGGCGAAGGTGCAAGGCTGCCCGAGGCTCTACTGGCAGACGCAGGCGAGCAACGCGACCGCGCGGCTCCTCTACGACAAGATGGCCGTCAACCGAGGCTTCATTCGGTACGATATCGAGTTGGCTTAGCGCCGACCCTTGCCGATATGGGCGACGGCCTCGATCTCCACGAGGATCTCCGGCGCGGCGAGGGCGCTGACCTCGACCAGCGTCGAAGCCGGGAAATCGCCGGTGAAGAATTCGCGCCGGGCTTGCCAGACCTTGGTGTTGTTGGCGATCCGGGTGAGGAAGATCGTGATCTTCACGACGTCGGACATGGCACCGCCGGCGGCTTCGACCAGCGACTTGATCTTGCCGAAGATCACCTTGGCCTGGGCGTATTCGTCCATCTTGCCCAGCGCCTCGGGATCGGGGCCGCGCGCGGTCATGCCGGAGACATAGGCGACGCCATCGACCACGAGGCAGTTCGACCAGCGCTCGGGCGGCGGTTCGGCAACGTTGGGCGAGGTCACGCGTCGGATGGTCATGTCGTCTCCTCCTTCGTTCGATTATCCCGGCTTGGCGCCCGAAGCTTTCACGACCGGGGTCCATTTGTCGATCTCGCCCTGGATGAAGCGCGTCACCTCGGCGGGCGTCATCGTGCTGCCCTCGGCGCCGATCTCTTCCCAGCGCTTGATGACGGCGGGCTCCTTCAGCACGGCCTGCATCTCCGTCGCCAGCCGGTCGACGATGGGCTGCGGCGTCTTCGCGGGCACAGAGATGCCGAACCAGGAATAGGAGATCAGGTCCGGGTAGCCCAGCTCTTTCATCGTCGGCACGTCGGGGAAGGCGGGGCTGCGCGTCTCGCCGCTCACCGCCAGCGCATTTACCTTGCCGGCCTTGATGTGCGGCGCGGCCGAGGGCAGCGAGTCGAACATCACCGGCACGTTGCCGGCGATCGTGTCGATCATGGCCGGCCCGGCGCCGCGATAGGGAACGTGGACCAGACCCGCGCCGATCACCTGTTCGAGGCGCGCGCCCAGCAGATGGTTGCTCGAGCCCGCGCCCGAGGTCGCGTAGGAGACCTTGCCGGGATTGGCTTTGGCGTAGTCGATGAACTCCTTGAAGGTCTTGGCCTGGAAGTTTGGGTTGGCGACCAGGACGCTGGGATTGGTCGAGGCGATGGAGACATGGATGAAGTCGCCCATCGGATCGAAGTCGCCGCCGCCATAGAGCGTGGGCGAGATCGACAGGCCTGAGATCACCGACATCAGCAGCGTGTAGCCGTCGGGCGGAGACTTGGCGACGATCGCCGTGCCGACCATGGCACCCTTGCCGGGCTTGTTGTCGACGATGATGTTCTGGCCAAGCTTCTGGCCGAGATACTCGGCCACCATCCGCGCCACGACATCGGTCGTGCCACCAGGTGCATAGGGCACCACGAGCTTGAGGGGCTTGCTGGGCCACGGCGCGGCTTGACCCGAAGTCTGGGCGGCGGCGGGGGTGGCGGCGACGGCGAGCGTCGCGGCGACGAAGGAGCGGCGATTGAGCATGCGCGGAGTATACTCGGGCCATGAGCGATCCCAAGGTCCTGTTCTCCGCCCTTTTTGAGCCGCGACGTGTCGCGCTGATCGGTGCCTCTTCGGATGTCACGAAAACGACATCGCGGCCGCAGCGTTTCCTGCGCAAGCACGGCTTCAGCGGCGAGATCCTGCCGGTCAATCCGTCTAGCAGCGAAATACTGGGTGAGGTGGCCTACAAGGATCTCGACGCGATCCCGGGTGAGATCGACCACGCCTACATCCTCCTGAACGGCGCGGCCGCGGTGCGCGCGCTCGCCGATTGCGGCCGGCGCGGCGTCAAGGTCGCCTCGATCCTGGCCGGCGGCTTCGCCGATGCGGGCGCGGCCGGCGCGTCGTTGCAGGATGAACTGTCGAAGGTCGTGCGCGAGACCGGCATCCGCCTCGTCGGTCCCAACAGCATCGGCACGGTGAGCACCGATCCCGCCGTGGCGCTGACGGCCAATGCGGCCTTTGCCGTGGACAAGTTGCGCAGCGGCGCCTGGGCCGTCGTGAGCCAGAGCGGCAGCCTGATCGGCGCATTGCTGTCGCGGGCCGACGCGCGCGGCATCGGCTTCTCGCGGCTGATCTCCGTCGGTAACGAGGTCGACCTCGCGGTCGGCGAGATCGCGGACCTGCTGGTCGACGATCCGAAGACAAGGGCCATCCTGCTGTTCATGGAGACCTTGCGTGACGGCGACCGGCTGGCGCGCGCGGCGCGTCGCGCGCATGAGGCCGGCAAGCCGGTGATCGCCTACAAACTCGGCCGCTCCGACATTGGCCAGGAGCTTGCGAAGTCGCATACGGGCGCCATCGCCGGGTCAGATGCGACCTTCGATGCCTTCTGCCGTCGACACGGCATATCCCGCGTCTCGATGTTCGAATCGTTGATCGACGTGCCGTCGCTGCTGATCGGTCACGCGAAGTCGAGGAGCGGCGGCCGTCGCGTCGCGGTGGCGACCACGACGGGCGGCGGCGCCGCCATGGTAGTCGACAGTATGGCGATGGCCGGGCTCGAGATCGTGGGGCCGCCGCGCAATCTCGTGGAATGGCTGAAACCGTTCGCTATCGCGGCTGGCGATGGCAAGCTGGTCGACCTCACCCTGGCGGGCGCCAAGCCCGAGATCGTGGCGGGCACGATCGAGCGTCTTCTGGCCGACGACGGCAACGATGCCGCGATCTTCGTGGTCGGCTCCTCGGCGCAGTTCAATCCCGAGCTCGCCGTCGAGCCGCTGCTACGCTTCGCCGGATCGGCCAAGCCGTTCGCCGTGGCGCTGACGCCGTCGGCCGAGACGTCGCTGGCACTGCTGACGGCGGCTGGAGTGCCGGCCTTTCGTCATCCCGAATCCTGCGCCGAGGCGATGGCGCTTTGCCTGCTGCGGACGCCGCCACGACCCGTTCCGCGTCTTGCCGAACCGTCGATCGACGCACTCGCAGCACTGGAGGCAGGTCGTGCGTCCGGCTTCGATGAACGCCGCGCCGCCGACTTCTTCGCCGCGCTCGGTGTGCCGATGGCGAAGTCGCTGACGGTGCCCGACACCCGGCGCGTCGCTGCTGCGGTTGGCGAGGTTGGCGCACCAGTGGTGTTGAAGATCCTGTCGGTCGACATTCCGCACAAGACGGAAGCGGGCGGCGTGGCGCTCGGCATTCCCGATGGCCAGACCGCCGCCGTCGCGGCACGCGAGATCGAGAAGCGGGTGAAGGCCTACACGCCCGGTGCGCGGCTGCAGGGGTTCCTGATCCAGAGAATGGAGCGTGGGCTGGTGGAGGTTATCCTGGGTTTCCGCCGAGATCCCCTGGTTGGCCCGGCCATTACGGTCGGTTTCGGCGGCGTACTGGCCGAGATTTACAAGGACGCTTCCACACGACTAGCCCCCGTGGACGAGAGCGAGGCGTTAGAGATGATCGCCGAAGTTAAGGGGCTTGCCACCATCCGCGGCTATCGCAACCTGCCGAAGGGCGATGTCGCGGCGCTCGCGAAGACGATCGCCGCCTTCTCCGCACTGGCCCACAAGCAGTTCGCCGACGTGGCGGAGGCGGAGATCAACCCGCTGCTGGTGAAGCGTGAAGGCGAGGGCGTCGTCGCCGTCGATGGGCTCGTTCTCTTGACTCAGTGACGCGCCGGCCGGTCTATGAGTTGGCGGAAATCGTCGAGCACGAAGTAGGTGCTCTGCAGCCTGTCGATCTCGTAGGGCCGGTTCATCGCAAGCGTCGCGTCGAACGGCAGGCGCTCTACCTCGCTGCCTTCAATTGCGTGCTTCACCTCCGCTGCAGATGAGAGGATCCCAGCGCCATACGCCTTCAGGCCCTGCGTCGTGCGGATCAGGCCGAATTCGACGGTGAACCAGTAGAGGCGGGCCAGCAGATGGACGTTGGGGCCCGCTTCGACACCTCGCCGGCCATAGTCCTGCATGTAGTCCGCGAACACGGGATTGGTCAGCAGCGGCACGTGGCCGAAGAAGTCGTGGAAGAGGTCGGGCTCGACCAGATAGTCGATCTCCCCGCGCTTGCGGATCCAGACCGTCACCGGAAAGCGGCGATGGGCGAGATGGTCGTAGAAGGCGGCGTCGGGGATCAGCCCGGGCACGCCGACGATGCGCCAGCCCGTGAGCGGCTGAAGCCGCGCATTGACCGCCGCAAAGTCGGGGATGGTGTCGCCCAGCCCGATCGCCTCGAGCCCCTCCAGGAACTCCGCACAGGCATATCGCTCGGCAAGGGCGCGTTGGCGCTGCACCAGCAGCCGCCACACGGCCTGTTCCTCGTCGGAATGGAGATCGGGGTGCTGCGGCACGGTCCAGTCCGGCGCCATACCGGCATAGTCACCGCGCAGGTTCTCAAGTGGGGCAATGCTCATATCGTGAATATGGAGTTGCCTGGCTGGTGAATCCCGGCGAAGTGGGGCTTCGGAAAGGCTGATTTCAGGGATATCATCTCAAAAATACGCCGACTTGAGAGATTATCACCATGATCGAGCTGGATGACATCGACAAGCGTATCGTCACCACCCTGCAGGCCGAAGGCCGGCTGCCGATGGTCGATCTCGCCGAGCGCGTGGGCCTGTCGCCGACGCCCTGCCAGCGGCGCGTCAAGCGGCTGGAGGAAGAGGGGGTGATCGAGCGCTATGCCGCTCTGGTCTCACCGCCGGCCCTGGGGCTCGCCCTTCAGGCGATGGTGCAGGTGACGCTCGACGATCATTCGGAGAAGACGGTCGAGGCCTTCGAAGCGGCGATCCGCGCGCGCCCCGAGGTGGTGGCCTGCTATGCCGTGACCGGCGACATGGATTTCCTGCTCCATATCCTGGCGCCGGATCTTGCGAGCTTCAGCGAGTTCGCCATGAAGGCGCTGCTGCGCATGCCCGGCGTCCGCGGCACGCGCTCCTCCTTCATCATGCAGGCGGTGAAGAGCGACCTCGTCTGGGCGCCTCAGCCACCGGCGAGCGTGCGCAGGTAGACCGGCCGATCGATGTTGCCGCCACTCAGGATCAGGCCGACGCGCTGGCCCGCGACCCGATCGCGCTCCTGCAGGAGCGCCGCGAGCGCGGCGGCGCCGGCACCTTCAGTGAGCTGGTGCGTGTCCTCGTAGTAGGCCCGCATCGCCGCACCGATCTCGGCGTCGCTCACCTGCACGATCCGGTCCGCCCCCTTCAGGATGACCTCGAGTGCTTCCGCGTCGGGGCCGCGCACGGCCATGCCGTCGGCCATCGTGTCGGCGCTGTTGGTCGCCACGACCCTGCCGGTGGCAAAGGACAGCGCATAGGCCGGCGCCTCGGTCGAGACGGCCCCGACGACCTTCGTTCCCAGTCCCAGCGCGTCGCGCACGGCGATGGTGCCGCAGATGCCGGAGCCCAGCCCGATCGGCACATAGACCGTGTCGAGCGGTGGCGCGATGCGGAACAGTTCGAGCGCATAGGAGGCGACGCCCGCCACCAGGTCGCGATGGAACGACGGCACCATGGCAAGGCCGCGCTCGCCGGCGAGCTTCATCGCGGCCTCCCTGGCGGCATCGAAATCGCTCCCGGCCTCGACCAGTTCCGCCCCGAAGGCGCGCATGGCGGCGTTCTTTTCCACCGAATTGCCGTGAGGCACGACGATGGTGGCGGCGATGCCGTTGCGGGCCGCCGCCAGCGCGATGCTCTGGCCGTGATTGCCGCGGGTTGCGCTGACGACGCCGCCAGTGTGGGGCGATCTGCGCTTCAGGCGGTCCATGTAGACCAGCCCGCCGCGCACCTTGAAGGCGCCGGTCGGGGTATGGTTCTCGTGCTTGACCCAGGTTTCGCATCCTGTGCGCCGCGAAAGCAGGGGCCACGCATATTGGGCCGTCGGCGGCATCGCGGCATGCACGAGGGCCGCTGCAGCCTCGATTTCGTTAAGGGACAACATGTCCGGCACTTTGGGCTAAGATGACCCAGGTTCCAACCGGAGTACCCGATGCCTGTTCTGCCGCGTTCACTCGAAATCCAGGGCGAGATCTCGGCCATCCGCCGCGACATCCATGCCCATCCCGAACTCGCCTTCGAGGAGAACCGCACTTCCGACGTGGTGGCGGCCAAGCTGCAGGAATGGGGGCTGGAGGTGACGCGGGGCCTGGGCAAGACCGGCCTGGTCGGCACCCTGCGCAAGGGCAATTCGCTGAAGTCGATCGGGCTGCGCGCCGACATGGACTGCCTGCCGATGGACGAAGCCAACGAATTCGAGCACCGGTCGACCAATCCCGGCCGCATGCATGCCTGCGGCCATGACGGTCATACCGCCATGCTGCTGGGCGCCGCGAAGGTGCTCAGCGAGACGCGGAACTTCGAAGGGGCCGTCCACTTCATCTTCCAGCCGGCCGAAGAGGGCGGCGGCGGCGCCAAGGTGATGATCGAGGACGGGCTGTTCGAGAAGTTCCCCTGCGATGCGGTGTTCGCGATCCACAACAAGCCCGGCGTCCCGGTCGGCCACATCGTCACAAAGGGCGGGCCGCTGCTGGCCGCCGCCGATCGCTGGGACATCCGGATCACGGGCAAGGGCGGCCATGCCGCCCATCCGCATTCCACGCTCGATCCCATGGTCGTCGGCGCGAACATCGTGATGGCGCTCCAGACCATCGTCTCGCGCAACATCGACCCGATCGATTCGGGGGTCGTGACCGTCGGCTTCTTCCATGCCGGCTCCGCCTACAACGTCATTCCGGGCGATGCGCATATCGGCGGCACGACGCGCACGACGACGCCCGCGAACCGCGAGCTGGTGAAGCGCCGCATCGACGAGATCTGCGAGGGCGCGGCCCGGATGCACGGCGTCAAGATCGAGGTCGAGCACAAGCCGGGCTATCCGCCGACCGTGAACGACGTCGAGCAGGCCCGCTTCGCCGCCGACGTTGCCGCCGGGGTCTGCGGCGAACACGCCGTCCAGGACAATACGCGGCCCAGCATGGGGGCCGAGGACTTCTCCTACATGCTGGAGAAGGTGCCGGGCGCCATGGTTTGGCTGGGCAATGGCGGCGGTCCCGGGACGGTCAGCCTGCACAACTCGCGCTACGACTTCAACGACATGGCGATCCCGTTCGGCGTGAGCTTCTTTGTTCGCACCGTCGAGCGCTTTCTCGACCCTAAAGCCTGACAGTAACGGACGCGGACGAAGCAGATGGAATTCTTCCGCGTCTACGGCCGTGTGATTGGTCTGCTCCGGGCCGAGAAGGGCCTGGCCATCACTCTGGCCATCGCCAACGTCGCGGTGGCCGCCCTGCAATTCTACGAGCCGGTGCTGTTCGGCAAGGTCATCGACCTGCTGTCCACCGCGCGCGACAAGCCCGTCGATGTCCTGTGGCAGGACGCGCGCGAGATACTTGGTCTGTGGGCACTGGTCGGGCTAGGCGGTATCGCCGCCAACATGGTGGTCTCGCTGCAGGCCGACCGCATGGCCCATCGCCGCCGCCTGGGCGCGATGGCGACCTATTTCCAGCATCTGTTGATGCTGCCGTTCTCGTTTCACAATACCCAGCATTCCGGCCGGCTGATCAAGATCATGCTGACCGGCGTCGACAATCTGTTCGGCATCTGGCTGTCCTTCTTCCGCGAGAACCTGGCGACCCTGGTGGCGCTGTTCGTCATGCTGCCGCTCAGCCTGTTCATGAACTGGCGGCTGGGCCTGCTGCTGCTGGTCCTGATCCTGTTCTTCGCCGTGACCAATGTGTGGGTCGTCAGTCGCACCGACCGGCTGCAGAAGAAGGTCGAGGATCTGCACAGCGAGCTGGCGGGCCGGGCGGGCGACGCGCTGGGCAACATCAGCCTCATCCAGAGCTTCGTGCGCCTGGGCGCCGAGACCAGCGAGATGCACCGCATCATCGGCCAGACGCTGCAGGCGCAGTTCCCGGTGCTGAACTGGTGGGCGCTGCTGTCGGTGATGACGCGCGCCGCCTCGACAGTCACCGTGATCGCGATCTTCGTGATGGGCACCTGGCTCTATACGCGGGGCGAAGCCACGGTCGGCGAGATCGTGAGCTTCATGGGCTTTGCCACCATGCTGATCGGCCGCATGGACCAGGCCTCGGGCTTCGTCAGCCGCATTTTCTTCCAGATGCCCTCACTGGGCGATTTCTTCCGCGTGCTGGATTCGCAGTCGAGCGTGCCGGACAAGCCGAACGGCATCGACATCGGGCGCGCCAGGGGCGATGTCGAGTTCGACGACATCAACTTCTCCTACGACGGCAAGCGGCCGGCGCTGGTGCATTTTTCGCTCAAGGTGCCGGCCGGCTCGACGGTGGCCTTCGTCGGCCCGACAGGCGCCGGCAAGAGCACCGCACTGTCGCTGCTGCACCGCATGTGGGACGCCCAGTCGGGCGTGATCCGCATCGACGGCGTCGACCATCGCGACATCAAGCTGGAATCGCTGCGCCGGAACATCGGCGTGGTGTTCCAGGACAGCACCATGTTCTATCGCACGATTGCCGACAATCTCCGCATCGGCAAGCCCGACGCGACGCAGGCCGAACTCGAGGAGGCGGCCAAGCTCGCCGAGGCGCACGATTTCATCATGCGCCAGCCGCAGGGCTACGAGACGCTGGTTGGCGAACGCGGCACCACCTTGTCGGGCGGCGAACGCCAGCGCCTCGCGATCGCCCGCGCGCTGCTCAAGAATCCGCCGATCCTGATCCTCGATGAGGCGACCAGCGCGCTCGATTCCGTCACCGAGGCCCGCATCCAGAAGGCGCTGAAGATCCTGATGCAGGGCCGCACGACCTTCGTGATCGCCCATCGCCTGTCGACCATCCGCGATGCCGACCAGGTCGTCGTGTTCGAACACGGGCGGGTCGTCGAGCAGGGCGCCTATCAGGCGCTGCTTGCCCAGGGCGGAGCGTTCGCCCGGCTGGTCGCGACGCAGCAGGCTGGCATAGAATCTGCCTGATATCCCCTTGGCGGGCGGGAATTGTCCGCCTAAGAGTCGCCGACAGGGAACTCACGGGGGATCAAGAACATGAGAAAATTCGCCAAGATGCTGGGCGGTGCCGCGGCCGTCGCGCTCGCCCTGGGCAGCCTGCCGGCCAATGCCCAGACCGCCATCAAATTCACCCTGGACTGGGTCTTCCAGGGCCCGACCTCGCCATTCCTGGTGGCGCTCGAGAAGGGCTACTACAAGGCGGAGGGCCTCGACGTCACGATGGACCCCGGCCAGGGCTCGGCCGGCGCGGTGCAGCGCGTGGCCACCGGCGCCTACCAGATCGGCTTCGCCGACGTGAATTCGACCATCGAATACAATGCCAAGAACCCGGGCAAGGAAGTGCTCTGCGTGTTCATGGTCTACGATTTCGCGCCGTTCGGCGTCTATGCGCTGAAGAAGAGCGGAATCAAGACGCCGAAGGACCTCGAGGGCAAGAAGCTGGGCGCTCCGGTGTTCGACGCCAGCTTCCGCTTGTTCCCGGCCTTCGCCAAGAAGAACGGCATCACCAAGTGGGAGCACGTCAACCTGACGCCGCAGCTGCGCGAGCAGAGCCTGGTCCAGGGGACGGTCGACTTCATTTCCGGCCACTATTTCTCGTCGATGCTCGATCTCAAGGCGCGCGGCGTGGCCTTCGAGGACATCGTGGCGATGCGCTTCGTCGATTTCGGCATGGACGTCTATGGCAACGGTATTGTGATCTCGGCCGACATGATGAAGAACGAGAAGGCCGTGAAGGGCTTCCTCGCCGCCACGCTGAAGGGCTGGAAGGACGTCATCGCCAACCCGCAGCTCGGCATTGCTGCCGCCAAGAAGCGCGATCCCCTGATCGACGAGAAGCTCGAGCTGGAGCGTCTCCAGATCTCGCTGGAGACCAACATCCTCACTCCCTGGGTCAAGGCCAACGGGATGGGCGACGTCGACCCGGCCCGCTTCGCGCGCGCCGTCAAGGACGTGTCCGAGGCCTTCGGCCTGCCGAACGCCCCGGCGCCCGACAAGGTGTTCAGCAACGCCTACCTTCCACCCAAGGCCGATCGGATGATCGCCAAGTGATCGACGCTTAAGGCAATGGCCTTCGTCGATCTCCAGGGCGTCAGCCTCACCTACCGGCTCGGTAAGGACACGACTCTTGCCCTTGCCGATGCCACGTTCGGCATCGAGAAGGGCGAATTCATCGCCGTCGTCGGGCCGTCCGGCTGCGGCAAGTCCACCATCATGAAGCTGGTCACCGGCCTGCTGCCGCCCTCGGGCGGCGAGGTGCGGGTGAATGGCGCCAAGGTGACGGGCCCGATCAAGGGCGTCGGCATGGCGTTCCAGAATCCGACCCTGATGCCGTGGCGCACGACCATGAACAACATCCTCCTGCCCATGGAAGTGGTCGAGCCGCACAAGCGCCGCTTCCGCAGCCACCGCGCCGAGTATGTCGAGCGCGCGATGAAGCTCCTGAAGACGGTCGGCCTCACGGATTTCGCCGACAAGTATCCCTGGCAGCTCTCGGGCGGGATGCAGCAGCGCTCGAACCTGTGCCGGGCGCTGATCCACGAGCCGGAACTCCTGATGCTCGACGAGCCGTTCGGTGCGCTCGACGCCTTCACGCGTGAGGAGCTGTGGGGGGTCATGCAGGCGCTGTGGCTGGAGAAGCGCTTCACCGGCGTGCTGGTGACGCACGACCTGCGCGAGGCGGTCTATCTCGCCGACACCGTCTATGTGATGAGCCGGCGGCCCGGCCGCATCGTGCTGGCCAAGAAGATCGACCTCCCGCGGCCGCGTACCCTGGAGACGACCTTCGAGCCGCACTTCGTCGACATCGTCCACGAACTGCGCGACCGCATCCACCAGGAGCACGCGCCATGAGCGACCTGCGGCGCGAGGCGCTGAAGCATGCCATGCCGTGGCTGGTTTTGGCGGCCCTGCTGATCGTCTGGGAAGTCTGCTGCATCGTCTTCCAGGTGCCGGAGATCATCCTGCCGAAGCCGACCAAGATCTTCGCGGTGTTCGTCCAGCGCTTCGACATCCTGATGGCCTATTGCTGGGACACGCTGTGGACCACGACGGTCGGCTTCCTGCTGGCGATTGCGTTCGGCCTGCTGCTCGGGCTGGCGATCGGCGCGTCGCCCTTCGTCTATTCCGGCCTCTATCCGTTGCTGATCGCCTTCAACGCGGTCCCGAAGGTCGCGATCGTGCCGATCCTGATGATCTGGGTCGGCGTCGGCTCGCTGCCGGCCGTCATCACCGCCTTCGTGATCAGCTTCTTTCCCATCGTGGTGAACGTGGCGACCGGCCTTGCCACCATCGAACCCGAGATGCGCGACGTACTGCGCAGCCTCGGCGCCTCGCGGTTCGAGATCCTGACCAAGGTCGGCATCCCGCGCGCCATGCCCTACCTGTTCGCCAGCCTCAAGGTGGCGATCACCCTGGCCTTCATCGGCTCGGTGATCTCCGAGACTGTGGGCGGTAACAACGGCATCGGTTTCCTGATGCTGTCGGCCAGCGCCCGCAACGACGCGCCGACCACCTTCGCCGGCCTGTTCGCCATCGCCATCATGGGTGTCGCGATGTACGCGGTCTGCGCCATGGTCGAGAAGCGCATGACCCGCTGGGCCTTCCGCGGCGAGATCGTCGCCTAACATCAACTCTTTCGGACTCCTCTCCCCCGATAGGGGGAGAGTTTGGGTGAGGGGGTTGCACGAGTCATGACAGCCCCCTCACCTAGCCTCTCCCCCTGATGGGGGAGAGGAACATGAGTGCGTCTCAGGTGACTTTCATGATCGCGTGCGGACTGGATTTCGGAACGTCGAACTCGGCGATCGGCGTCATGCGCCAGGGCGTGGCCGAGCTGGCGCCCATCGAGGCGCACGACACGCTGATGCCCAGCGCGGTGTTCTTCGATTATGAGACCAAAGGGCGCGTGCTGCTGGGTAATGCGGCGATCACGGCCTATGTCGAGCAGACCGAGGGACGGCTGATGCGCGCGCTGAAGTCGATCCTGGGCTCGCCCCTGATCGACGAGGAGACCAGCCTCGGCGGCCGCAAGGTTCCGCTCACCCATGTCGTCGAGATCTTCGTGCGGAACCTCAAGGAGAAGGCGGAAGCCTTCGCCGGCCGGGAGATCGCCTCCGTCGTGCTGGGCCGCCCGGTGCGCTTCGTCGACGACGACGACCAGGCCGATGCCCGCGCGCAATCCGTGCTGGAGCGGGTCGCGCGGCAGGCCGGCTTCCGCGAGATCGCCTTCGCCTACGAGCCGATCGCCGCCGCCCATCATTACGAGCAGACCGTGCCGCGCGAGGAGCTGGTCCTGATCGCCGACATTGGCGGCGGCACCAGCGACTTCTCGATCGTGCGGGTCGGGCCGGAGCGACGCGGACGCGCGGATCGCAGTGGCGACGTGCTGGCCAGCACCGGCGTGCGTATCGGTGGCACGGATCTCGACACCGCGCTCAGCCTCGCTTCGGTGATGCCCCTGCTGGGGCTCGGCACGCAGCTCGTCGAGAAGGATCTGCCGATGCCGAACGCGCTCTATCACCAGCTCGCCACCTGGGCGACCATCAACTTCGCCTACACCTACAGGAACGAGCGCGAGGTCGCCGAGCTGGCGTCGCTGGCCCTAGAGCCCGAGAAGGTCTCGCGGCTCCTCAAGTTGCTGCAGCAGGGGCTGGGCCATCGCCTCGCTTTCACCGTCGAGGATGCCAAGATCGCGTTGAGTGCCGAGGACCGGGTCCCGATTCCACTCGCATTCCTCGAAGCTGGCCTGTCGGCCGTGGCGACGCGCCGCGCGTTCGACCGGGCCATCGGCGGCGCGACGGCTCGGCTGCACAAGGCGGCGGGTGCCTGCATCGCCGCGGCCGGCCTGAAACGCGATGCGATCGAGACCATCTTCCTGACCGGCGGATCGAGCCGCGTGCCTGCGGTGCGCAAGGCCGTCGCGCGGGCTGCTCCAACCGCCCGCATCGCCGGCGGCTCCGACCTCCTCTCGGTTGCCCTTGGCCTCGCGCAGATGGCGGGCCAAGTGGCCTGACCGACGGTTACGCCTGCGAATCGAAGAAGGCGTCGGCGTCGTCGGTTTCTACCAGGCGGCCCTTGCGGATCTCGAGGAAGCGGGTCGCCACGGTGCGGGTGAAGAAGCGGTCGTGGCTCACGAAAATGCACGACACGTCGCTCTTCTCGAGCTGCTCCTCCAGGTCTTCCTGGCCCTCGATGTCGAGATGGTTGGTCGGCTCGTCGAGCACGTAGAAGTTCGGGCGCAGCAGCTTCATCTTGAGGAACACCAGCCGCGCGCGCTCGCCGTGGCTCAGCACGCCGATCGGCTCCTTCACGCGCACGAAGGCGAAACCCGCGCCGGCGAGGTGCCGGATTGCCTCCTTCTCGGTCACACCCTCGGCCGCGACCACATAGTCGAGGATCTTCGTCCCGACCGGCAGCGCGCTCATTGCCTGATCGAAATAGAACAGGCGACAGGCCGGATTGAAACGCACGGCGGCCTGTCCGTCATAGTGCTCGCGCCCGGGCTCGTAGGCAGCGGCCAGCGCGGCCAGCAGGGTCGACTTGCCGGTGCCGTTGGTCCCGAGCAGGGCGACGCGCTCGCCGGCGGCGATGGCCAGCCGGTCGATGCCGATCAGCTTTCGCCCCGATCCCGGCACGGTGACGTCGAGGTTCGACAGGCGTAGCGCCACCTTGGCGTCGATGTCGCCGTCGGCCAGTTCCAGCCGGCGCTCGCGCGCGACATAGGTCTGGGTGCGCTCCTTCTCGATGCGGGCGATGCGGCTCTCGACGGCGTTCTTGCGCTTGTTGAGGTCGGGGTTCTTGACCGCCCAGACCTTGTAACGTGCGGCGGCCTGCTCCAGCCGCTTGATCTCGCGATCCTCCTGCCGTGCCCGTGCCGCGGCAGTGGCGTCGCGGCGCAGCAGCTCCTCGCGGGCGATCGAGAAGCGCGTCCTGAAGGCGTGGACGCCGTCGGCGCGCAGGAACAGCGTGCGCTCGGTCACCCGGTCGAGGAATTCGCGGTCGTGCCTCACGATCAGCATCGGCACCGAGAACTCGTCCGTCAGCCAGCGCTCCAGGGTGTTGATGTTGGCGAGGTCGAGATGGTTGGTCGGCTCGTCGAGGATCAGAATGTCGGGCTCTTCCAGCCGCGCCGCCGCCGCGATCAGCATCAGCCGCTGCCAGCCGCCGGAGAGCGTGCCGAACGGCTGGTCGAGCCTCTCGGGGTCGATGCCGATCTCGTCGACCAGCACGTCGATGCGCCAGTCCTCGCCGTCCTGGCCGAGTTTGACCAGCGACTGGCCCAGCACCTCGCGGACGGAGTGCGCTGCGAGGCCTTCCGGGACGTCCTGCGGCACCTGGCCGATGCGCAGGCCGCGCGAGCGGATCACCTGGCCGGCATTGAGTTCGAGCGCGCCGGTCAGGCATTTCAGCAACGTCGACTTGCCCGCACCGTTCTCGCCGACCAGCGCCGTGCGCGCATCGTCCAGCAGGAACGACACCTTCTCGAAGACGCGGCCCGAGCCGTAGAAGAAGGAAGCCTGCTCCATGCCGAGCACGGCCTGACGCGATGCCATTGTCTGTCCGTCGGAGGAAAACGAGCGCGGCTTTACCACCGCTCTGCGATCAGGGCGAGGGCCGGATGGCACCCGAAGGCTTGCCGGAGCAGCGG
>CANIEC010000043.1 GCA_947466085.1 Rhodospirillales bacterium | reverse complement strand
CCCTGGCCCTGGGCGCCCGGCGGCGGCGCCAGCCCTTCGCGCTTCACCGAGGAGGGCGCGTTGGGATTGGCGGCGACGGTCTGCTGGCTGGCGGGCTCGCCGTAGCTGTCTGGCACGAAGCGGGCGCCGGGCATGGCGAGCGACTGGCCGGGCTTCAGCGCGTAGGGCGCCTTGAGGTTGTTGCGGGCGATGATCGTCTGCGGCGGCACGCCATAGCGGCGCGACAGGCTGTCGACCGTGTCCTTGTCCTTCACGACGTAGACCGGGACGGCATTGGGGCCGGCGCCGGAGCCGGGATATTCCATGGTGCCTTCGCGGGCACCCATGACGGTGTTGCAGGCGCCGAGCGCGACCGACAGCACCGCCATTGTACCCAGCGTGTGCATCCGGCCGGCCCATCGCGAGGGGAAGCGAGGGGCGTTCTTCATGCTTCCATACTACTGCATTGAGATTCTGGCGGGAATAGGAGCTTCCGAGGGTCGTTCGTTCTTCGGCGCTCTCGGACATTGCCCTGGGCAATGTCCTGTCGCTCCTGGGGCTGAGCTTCGCTCAGCCCTGCCCAAGCACCGGCAGCGGGCCCGCGACCAGCGGCACGAACCGGACCGGCATCAGCGTGTCGCGCTGGAGGCCGCTCTCGGTCTTCACGATGCGCTCGACGACCTGGGAGGTGGGGTCGCGGCCCACCGGCACGATCAGGATGCCACCGACGGCGAGCTGGTCGATCAGCGCCTGCGGGCGCTCCTCGGCGGCGGCGGTGACGATGATGCGGTCGAACGGCGCCTGGCCGGGCCAGCCCTTGCTGCCGTCGTTGATGTCGACCACGACGTTGTAGATGCCGAGGTCGAGCAGCAGGCGCTCGGCGGCCTTGGAGAGCGGCTTGAAGCGTTCCACCGAGTAGACGCGGCGGGCCAGCCTTGCCAGCACGGCGGCCTGGTAACCGGAGCCGGTGCCGATCTCCAGCACCTTCATGCGCGGCCCCACCCGCAGCGCCTCGGTCATGGCGGCGACCACCAGCGGCTGGCTGATCGTCTGGCCGAAGGCGATGGGCAGCGCCGTATTCTCCCAGGCCCGCTCGGCGAAGGTCTGCGTCACGAAGCGCTCGCGGTCGACCGAGGCGATGGCCGCCAGCACGCTCTCGTCCGCGATGCCCGAATTGCGCAGCTCGGCGATCAGGCGCTGCATGGCGGGAACGTTCACGGGGCCGCCTCTAGTCGAGGTCGATGGGCTGCGCCTCGAAATCCGCGACGAGCTTGCGGCGCATGCTCTCGTGGGTCAGGTCGAGGTGCAGCGGGGTCACCGAGATGTGGCCCGAGCGGACGGCGGCGATGTCGCTCGCCTCGTCGATCTCGCTCTCCTTCGGGGCGTAGCCGATCCAGTAGTAGGTGCCGCCGCGCGGATCCTTGCGCTCGACGATGTGGCCGCCGAAGCCGCGCGTACCGGTATGGGTGACCCGCACGCCCCGGACCGAGGCCGCGACGACGTCGGGGAAGTTGATGTTGACCAGCACGTTGCGCGGCCAGTCGAGCGCCAGCACCCGGCGCGCCACGGCGGCACCGTGGGCCGTCGCGGTCCCCCACTTCACCGGATGGTCGTGCATATAGGCCTGGCTGAAGGCGATCGACGGGATGCCCAGCAGGCAGCCTTCCATGGCGCCCGCGATGGTGCCGGAATAGGTCACGTCGTCGGCGATGTTGGTGCCGCGGTTGACCCCCGACAGGACGAGGTCGGGCTTGCGGTCCTTCAGCAGGTGCTTGACGGCAAACAGCACGCAGTCGGTCGGCGTGCCGTCGACCGCGACCTTGCCCTCGCTCACCTCGCGCGCGCGGATCGGCCGCGACAGCGACAGCGAATGGCCGGCGCCGCTCTGGTTGACCTCGGGCGCCACGATCCAGACGTCGCTCGAAAGCTGCGTCGCGATCTCGACCAGCGCCTCGAGACCCGGCGCATGGATGCCATCGTCGTTGGTGACGAGGATGCGCGCCTTGGCGAGGTTGGGAACCTTCATTTCTTCGCGGGAGGCGCGGGAATGAGCTCGAGGCCGCCCATGTAGGGATGCAGAGCCTCCGGCACGGTCACCGAGCCGTCCTCGTTCTGGTAGTTCTCCAGCACCGCGACCAGGGTACGCCCCACGGCGAGGGCCGATCCGTTCAGCGTATGCAGGAAGCGCGTGCCCTTCCCTTCCTTCGGCCGATAGCGCGCGTTCATGCGCCGGGCCTGGAAGTCGCCCATGTTCGAGCAGCTCGAAATCTCGCGATAGGTGTCCTGGCCGGGCAGCCAGACCTCGATGTCGTAAGTCTTGCGCGACCCGAAGCCCATGTCGCCGCCGCACAGCACGACCGTGCGATAGGCGAGGCCGAGGCGCTTCAACACCGCCTCGGCGCAGGCCGTCATGCGCTCGTGCTCGGCGGCCGACTGCTCGGGGGTGGTGATGCTCACCAGTTCGACCTTCGGGAACTGGTGCTGGCGGATCATGCCGCGCGTGTCCTTGCCGGCCGACCCTGCCTCGGAGCGAAAGCAGGGCGTGAAGGCGGTGAAGCGCAGCGGCAGCTCCTTCTCCTCCAGCACCATGTCGTTCACCAGGTTGGTGAGCGAGACCTCGGCGGTCGGGATCAGCCAGAAACCGTTGTCGGTCCGGAACATGTCCTCGGCGAACTTCGGCAGCTGGCCGACGCCGTAGACGGCGGTGTCCTTCACCAGCAGCGGCGGGCTGACCTCGGTGTAGCCGCCCTCGACCGTGTGCAGGTCGAGCATGAACTGGGCCAGCGCCCGCTCCAGGCGCGCCAGATGGCTCTTCAGGAACACGAAGCGCGAGCCGGAGATCTTCACGGCGGCGGCGAAATCCATCTCGCCCGTCGCCTCGCCCAAGGCCACGTGGTCCTTCGGCGGGAAACTGAAATTGCGCTGGTTGCCTTCGCGGCGGATCTCGACGTTGCCGGTCTCGTCGGCGCCCTCGGGCACGTCCTCGAACGGCAGGTTGGGCACCACCTCGAGACGGATCCGCAGCTCCTCGTCGAGGCGGCTCGCCTCGTGCTCGCCGTCCTTCAGGCTCTGTTCGAGCGAGGCGACCTCGGCCATCAGCGCCTCGGCGTCCTCACCCTTGCGCTTGGCCATGCCGATCTGCTGGCTAAGCGCCTTGCGCTTCGCCTGGATGGCTTCGCTCTCCGAGATCGCGGCGCGGCGGCGCCTGTCGATGTCCAGGATCTCGACCGAGAGCGGTGCCAGGCCGCGCTTCTTCAGGCCGGCGTCGAACGCCTCGGGGCTTTCGCGGACGAAACGGATGTCATGCATGGCTAGCTGCCGGACCCTTCGCCGGCCTTGGCGGCTTCCTCGGCCTTCTGTTCGGCCTCCTCCGCGGCCTTGTCCTCACGCGCGCGCTTCCGCTCGATCACGCCGCCGATCAGGATGCTGATCTCGTAGAAGGCCATCAGCGGGATCGCCAGCGCGATCTGGCTCACCACGTCGGGCGGCGCCAGCACGGCGGCGATGACGAAGGCCACGACAACGGCGTAGCGGCGCTTGGACCTCAACCCCTCGGAGGTGGCTATGCCGACCTGGATCAGCAGGGTCAGCAGGACCGGGACCTCGAAGGCGAAACCGAAGGCGAAGACGAGCTGCAGGATGCGTTCGAGATAGTCCGATGATCGGAGCGTCTTCTCGATGTCGGGCGGCGCGTACTGCGTCAGCATGAAGTTGATCACGTACGGCAGCACGACGTAGTACATCAGCGCGCAGCCGGCATAGAACATGAACGGCGTGGCGACGAGGAACGGCACGAAGGCGCGCTTCTCGTGGCGATAGAGTCCCGGCGCGACGAACAGCCAGATCTGCACCGCGATCAGCGGGAATCCCACGATCAGTGCCACGAAAGCCGATAGCTTCACCGTGACGAAGAAGAACTCGAAGATGTCGAGGACGACGACCTTGTAGCCGTCGGCCAGCGCCGGCTGGATCAGGAACGAGAAGATCGGTTTGGCAAAGTAGAACGTGATGAAGAAGACCAGGAAGAAGCACACGAGCGCATAGATCAGGCGCTTGCGCAGCTCGACCAGGTGATCGAGCAGCGGCATCGGCTTGTCGTCTTCGGGTCCGTCGTATGCCTGGGTCACGGATTACTTCGCAGCATGGGAGCCGCGTTATGCCGCCCTTTGGGGCGCAATTCAAAGCGCAAGTTGGCGCTCAGACGGCCGCGACGGCCTTGGCCGGCTTTTCTTCGGCTGAAACAGCCGGCGCCGGCGCTTCGGGGACGGCCGTTTCGGCAACCACCGGCATCGTGTCCGGTGTTGCTTCGGGGGCCGCGAGGGGCATCGCCGAGGCGCTTTCGAGCGCTGGCTGGGGCTCGGCCGCGATCTGCGGTGCCGATTCAGGCTCGGCGAGCGGATTGTCGAAGGTAGTCTTGGCGTCGGCCATCGCCTTCTCGCCCTCGGCCATGCCTTCCTGGATCGCGCTCTTGATCTCCCGGGTGGGGTCGAGCGCCTGCAGGTCGAGGCCGGGCGTGGCCGTCAGCTGCTTCTTCACGTCGTCGAGGTCGGCCTGGCGTACCATCTCGTCGACATGGCCGCGGAATTCCGAGGCCATGCCGCGCATCTGGGCCATCCACTTGCCCCAGCTCCGCAGCATGCCCGGCAGTTCCTTGGGGCCGATGACGACGAGCGCCACGACCGCAATGACAAGTAGCTCAGGACTATCGATACCGAACATGGCCGGTCAGGCCCTCACGTCGCCCGCGTGTCAGATCTTGGCGGCGCTGTCCTGGTGATGGACCGTGCCGCCCGGCGGGGTGGTCGTCGCCTGAGCCGAGATCGGCTTGGCGCTGTCGCCCGGCTGCGTACCCGGCTGAGCCGGCGGCGGTGTCTCTTCCTCCTTGGCCCCGAGGCCCTTCTTGAAGGCCGAGAGGCCCTTGCCGAAGTCGCCCATGAGCTGCGAGACCTTGCCGCGACCGCCGAACAGCAGCAGCACGACGGCCAGCACGATCAGCCAGTGCCAAATGCTGAAGCTTCCCATTTCACAATGCTCCCAAGATCGATTGCAATCGGCGTGTCGAATTACGTGCGCTGATTATGGCACCCGGCACGAAGCCCCGGCAACCTGTCGAATAAGGCGGTTCCGGGGCGTCAGCGCCCGAGTTCCGCAGGGCTTTCCTCAACGGCGAGAGGCTCGTCAGCCTCGTCCTCCGTCGGCTCGAGCGGCAGATCGGGCTCATCAGGCCGGAATATGGGGGGCTGGGAGCGGGCATCCAAGAGCCCGGCAGCCTTCAACTCCTCCTGGCCAGGCAGATCGTCCAGGCTCGGCAGTCCAAAATGTTCGAGGAAAAAGTCCGTCGTGCCCCAGGTCACGGGCTTGCCGGGCGCCCGGCGGCGGCCCATCGGCTTGATCCAGTTCTGCTCGAACAGCAGGTCGAGCGTGCCCTTGCTCAAGCCCACGCCGCGGACCTGTTCGATCTCGGCGCGCGTCACCGGCTGGTGATAGGCGATGATGGCCAGCGTCTCGACCGAGGCCCGCGACAGTTTGCGCGTCACCGGCTTCTCGATCTTGAGCTTCTCGGACAGGTCGGAGGCCGTGCGGAAGGCGTAGCCGCCCGCCACCTGCACGAGATTGACCCCCCGACCGGCGTAGAGTTCCGCGAGATCGGCCAGCAGGCGCTTCACGTCGGCATCGTTCGGCAGGCGGTCGACCAGCTCCTTTTCGTCCAGCGCCTGGACGCCGGCGAAGATCAGCGCCTCGAGCAGGCGCAGGTGCTGGGCATGATCGGGCGAGACGACGTCGGTGACGTTTTCGCCGCTCGCCTGCGCGACAGCGGCCGACGCGGCAATGGCCGCGACCGCAACGGCCTCGGCGGCGACAGTCTCGATGACGGCGTCGGCAGACGTTTCGACCGGCTCTGACGGGTCTTCTACGGCGACAGCCTTCGCGGGCTTTTCGTCGTCGTCGTCGTCGTCGTCGTCCTCGGCCTCGTCGTCCTTGTCTTCGTTCTCGTTCTCTTCCTCATCATCGTCGGAATCGTCGTCGTCGGAATCATCATCGTCGCCGGACGCGTCGTCGTCCTCCGATTCCTCGTCATCGTCATCGTCGTCGTCTTTTTCTCCGTCCTCCTCCTTCTCGGCCTTCTCCTTGGCAGCGGCCTGGTCGCGGACGAGCGCGAGCGCGTCGGGTTCTTCGACTTCGGGGGTGGCGGTTTCGATGTCTGACATGGCGGGAACCGTTACTGCTGCTCGGTACGTTTACGCAAATGGATGGGGCCGAAACGCTCGCTCTGGCGCAGCTCGATCTGGCCGTCCTTGGCAAGCTGGAGGCCCGCGACGAAGGTCGCGGCGATCGCCGAGCGGCGGCGTGCCGGATCGGTGAGGCCGGCGGGCAGGAAGGCCTCGAGCGACTGCCAGTCGATGGCGATGCCCAGCATGCGGCCAAGACGCTCCGCCGCCTCCTCGACCGAGAAGAACTGCATGGGCTCGATCTGGTAGGTATCGGCGTCCTTCGGCCGGACCTGCGAGCCGTAGGCGCTGAGCAGGTCGTAGAGCTTCACGTCCCAGACGGCGCGGCGCACGACGACGATGCCTTCGGGCTGACCGCGCGCGAAGATGTCCCGACCGAGCTGCGGCCGCGCCATCAGGCGCGCTCCCGCCTCCTGCATCGCCTCGAGGCGGCGCAACTGCCACTGCAGCGCGTCCGCCATCTCCTGGCCCGACGGTTCCTCGCCAGCCGGCGGCTCCGGCAGCAGCAGCCGCGACTTCAGGTAGGCCAGCCAGGCCGCCATCACGAGATAGTCCGCAGCCAGCTCCAGCCGCATACGGCGGGCCTGATGAATGTGCACCAGATACTGGTCGACCAGCGCCACCATCGAGATCTTGCGCAGATCGACCTTCTGATCGCGCGCCAGACTGAGCAGCAGGTCGAGCGGACCCTCGAATCCTTCCAGATTGACGATCAGCTCGCCCTCGCCCGGCGCGATGACGTCGGGCCCCCCGGCCGCAAAATTGTCCGCGGTGGCGATGGCCGTACCCACGCCGCCCGGCACCGCAGTCGCTTCGCCAGGCGCAACGGTGCCGTCGGCGACGGCTGCGTCCTCAGGGGGCGGGCTGGCGGGTTCGGTCATGCAGTCCCGGTTTAGTGAGCGGAAGCGCCTACCGCCACATGATTTGGCCCTGCCTTATCCCCATTCCGGCAGGAGTTCGGCCACCCGGCGGGCGGCTTCGGCGAGCCCCCGGGCACCGGCGGGATCGCGATGACGGGCGAGAAAACTGCGCCCGTCCTGAAATCGTCGATGGGCCCGTTCGGTCATCGGACCGGTGCGGCCCACGATCTCCGCCATTTCGGTCATCCGGCCGTTGCAGTGGAGGGCGATGTCGCAGCCAGCCGCCAGCGCCCGTGCCGCCCGGTTGCCCAGCGACCCGCCCAGCGCCTGCATCGAGAGATCGTCCGACAGCAGGAGCCCGTCGAAGCCTATATGGGAGCGGATCACGTCCTGCACGGCGCCTGCAGACACCGTGATGCAGTCCTTCGGATCGATGGCGTCGAACAGGAGGTGGCCGGTCATCGCCCAGGGCAGGTCCGACAGCAGCTTGAAGGGCACGAAGTCGGTTCGCTCCAGCTCGGCGCGCGATGCCGTGACCGTGGGCAGCGCCTCGTGGCTGTCGACCGTGGCGCGGCCATGTCCGGGAATGTGCTTGATCACCGGCATCACGCCCTCGGCCAGCAAGCCCTCGGCCGCCGCTCGGCCCAGCGCCGCCACGGGCTCGGGCCGGTCGGCATAGGCGCGATCGCCGATCACGGCGTGGGTTTCGGGAAAGGCGATGTCGAGCACGGGCAGGCAGTCGACGTCGCAGCCGATCGACGCCACGTCCGCCGCGAGCAGCCGGGAATTGAGCTTCGCCGCTTCGAGCCCGGCGTCAGGGTCGCGGGCGTAGAGGTCGCCCAGCAGCCGGGCCGGCGGGGCCTTGCGCCACTGCGGCGGACGCAGCCGGGCGACCCGGCCGCCTTCCTGGTCGATCAGCACCGGCGCCTCGCCGCGCGCCACGCAGGAGCGCAGATCGTCGACCAGGCGGCGGGTGCCGTCGACCGTGTCGACATTGCGGGCGAACAGGATGAAGCCCAGCGGATCAGCATCGCGGAAGAAGGCGCGCTCCTCGACCGACAGCTCGGTCCCGGCGCAGCCCAGGATCAGGGCGCGCGGCCGGCTCATTTCGAGCCTAGTGGGCGATAGCTCGGCCCTAGAAAGGGTCCGTCGTCTCGACCGGAGCGCGCAGCGCGGAGTGGAGAGACCTTCTCTCCCCCAAAAGCCAGCTTATCGCAGGGAGAAGGTCTCTCCACTTCGCCTCGCTGCGCTCGGCTCCGGTCGAGACGACGGGTTTTTTCGCGCGATGATCTCATCGAACCCTAGCGAGCGGGCGGGACCGAGACGCAGTCGGCCTTGCGGGCCTTCAGCGAAGCGCAGACCGAATGGGCCTGCTTCTCGTCGAGCGGGCCGGCCTGCACGCGGTACCAGACGCCGCGATCGCCGAGATCGACGCGGACCGCCTGCATGCGCAGGTTGGCCAGCTGCTCGCCGTGCGCGCTCTGGAGCCGAGCCCATGTGGACTTGGCGACGTCCTCGTTCTTCACCGAGGCGACCTGGATGCGCCAGCCGCCGGTCGGACCGGACATGTTCTCGATCAGGCTGGCGATGCTGGGCCCGCTCTCCGTCGTGGTCGGGGTGTTGGTCGCCGGCTGCATGTTGGGCGGATTGGCAGGCACCTTCGGCTCGTTCACGCCCGGCGCCGGACCGCCGGTGGTCGACGCGGGCTGCGGCGGCGTCGGCGCCTTGACCGCTTCCGCCGCCCTCGGCGGCGAGGCCGGCAGCGGCAGGCCGTTGGCCGGCAGCTTCGGCGTCACCGCGACCGGCAACAGCTTCTCGGGCTGGGCGGGCACGGCACCGGGCGCGATGCGGTTGAAGACTTCCTTGTCCTGGTTGGGCACCACCAGGCCGCCGGCATTCTCGGGCTTGATGCGGGCCGGTGAGGTCGGCGCCTGCACGACCAGCGGCTCCAGTCCCTTGCCGCCCGCCTTTACGTCCTGGTTGTGAGCCCACCACACGACCGAACCGAAGCTTGCGATGGCGGCGACCGAGACCATCACCGTGAGGATCTGGCCGCGGCGTCTGTTGACCCGCATGAGCAGCGAGTCCCGGGGCGGCGGGGGAATTGAATCGGGTTCATGCGCGACGGGCCGAGGCGGAGGATCGAGCCGCACAGCTACCGACTCGTTGGGCCGGTAGATCGTTGGACCGTCGCCGGAGGGGGACCGGCGAACATGCATTTTTTATCTCATTTCATCGACGGGTGTTACGCCGAAGACCTTTAGACCCGATCCTATCACAAATCCGATTCCCTGTACCAATGCCAGTCGCGCCCGCGTGAGATCGGAGTCGCCCTCGATCACGAAGCGCAGGCCCGGCTCCTCTCGCCCCCGGTTCCAGTGGGAGTGGAAGGCGGCCGCCAGGTCGTACAGATAGAACGCGACGCGATGGGGCTCATGCGCCACCGCCGCCGCTTCGACCTGGCGCGGCCACTGGGCGATCATCCGGATCAGCGCGAGTTCGCCCGCATCGGACAGCCGGTCGAGCGGCGCGCTGCCGAGCCCGTCGATCGCGATGCCCGCAGCGGTCGCCTGGCGCATCACGGAACGCGTCCGCGCATGGCCATACTGGACATACCAGACCGGATTGTCGCGTGACTGTTCGGTGGCCTTCACGAGATCGAAGTCGAACGGCGCGTCGTTCTTGCGGGTCAGCATGGTGAAGCGCACGACGTCGGGGCCGACCTCGTCGAGGAGATCGCGCAGGGTCACGAAGGTGCCGGCGCGCTTGGACATGCGAACCAGCTCGCCGTTGCGCATCACGCGCACCAGCTGACAGAGCTTCACGTCGAGCTCGCCCTGCTTGCCGGTGATGGCACTGACCGCCGCCTTCATGCGCTTGACGTAGCCGCCATGGTCGGCGCCCCAGACGTCGATCATGTCGGCGAAGCCGCGGCGGTACTTGTCGTGATGATAGGCGATGTCGTTGGCGAAGTAGGTCCAGCTCCCGTCCGACTTCTTGAGCGGCCGGTCGACTTCGTCGCCGAACTGCGTGGCCCGGAAGAGCGTCTGCTCGCGGTCTTCCCAATCGTCGGGAAGCTGCCCCTTCGGCGGCTCCAGGCGGCCCTGGTAGATCAGGCCCTGGTTCGTCAGCTCCGCGAAGGCGCGATCGACGGCGCCGCTCTCGACCAGGGCGCGCTCCGACGAGAAGACGTCGATATGGACGCCGAGCGTCTCGAGGTCGGCCTTGATCTCGGCCATCAGGGTGGCGATGGCGAAGGCGCGCATCTCGGGCAGCCAGTCGGCCTCGGGCTTGCCGATCCAGCGCGCACCGTCGCGCTTGGCGATCGCGGCGCCCACGTCCTTGAGATACTCGCCCGGGTAGAGGCCCTCGGGAATGGAGTCGATCGTCTCGCCGAGCGCTTCGCGGTAGCGCAGGTAGGTCGACTGGCCGAGCTTGTCGACCTGGGCGCCCGCGTCGTTGATGTAGTATTCCTTGGTGACGTCGTAGCCCGCCTTGTGCAGCAGATTGGCCAGCGCATCGCCCACGATGGCGCCACGCGCGTGCGCGACGTGCAACGGGCCGGTCGGGTTCGCCGAGACATACTCGACATTCACCTTCTCGCCCTTGCCCATGGTCGAATCGCCATAGGCGATGCCGGCCTTCAGGCAGTCGCCGAGGCGCGCGCGCCAGAATTCGTCGGCGATCTTGAGGTTGAGAAAGCCTGGCCCCGCCACCGCACCGTCGACCACGTCGGGATTGGCCTTGAGACGCGCAAGCAGCGGCTCGGCGATGTCGCGCGGCTTCTTGCCGGCTGCCTTGGACAGGACCATCGCGGCATTGGTCGCGATGTCGCCATGCGCCGGATCGCGCGGCGGCTCGGCCGTGATGGCGGAAAAATCGAGCTTTTCTGGCAATTCCCCCGCAGCCTGCAGGGACTGGAGGGCCGCGACGATCTCGCCGATGAAATGACGGTAGGGATTCATGGGCCGGGTATTGCCGAATCCGCGCTCTTTGTCATCCGGGAGCCCCTCTTCCCTTCACCGTCGTCTCGACCGGAGCGCCGCAGGCGCGGAGTGGAGAGACCTCCTCTCCACGAAAAGCCGGCTAGTCGCTGATGGAAGGTCTCTCCACTCCGCCGCGCTGCGCGCGGCTCCGGTCGAGACGACGGCAGGAGTGAATTGACGCTCTACCCTCTTGGTCGCCCCGAGCGAGGGATTCCTACGAATACAGGTCGAACAGGCGGCGGTGTTCGTCGAGGGCGAAGCGGTCGGTCATGCCGGCGATGTAGTCGGCGACCACGCGGGCGCGGGCGTGGGTTCCGGCCTGCTCGGCCTTCTCGCGCCACGGCGAGGGCAGGCAGTTGGGCTCGGCGAACAGGAGGTTGAACAGGTCGACCACGACGCGGCGGGCCTTGGAGTGCGAGCGGTTGAGCTTCCAGTGCTCGTACATGCGCGTGTAGAGGAAGCGCTTCACGGTCTTCTCGGTCTCGGCCATCGCGTCGGAAAAAGCCACGACGGGCCGGCCCAGGGCACGGATGTCGGCCACCGACTTCGGGGCGGCATGCCTGAGCCGGCGCCGCGTCTCGGCCACGAGATCCTCGACCATGGCGTTGATCACGCGGCGCACCGCCTCGTGGATCAGGCGGGTCTGGTCGATGCCCGGATACTTGTTGCTCACCAGCGCGAACATTTCACCAACCAGCGGCAGGTCGAGCAGGTCGGCGACCTCGAACAGGCCGGCCCGCAGCCCGTCGTCGATGTCATGGTTGTTGTAGGCGATGTCGTCGCTCAGCGCCGCCACCTGCGCCTCCGGCCCGGCATGGCCATCAAGCTCGAGGTCGTGGTCCTTGCAATAGTCGACGATGGCGGCCGGCAACTCGCCCAAAGCCCGGCCCGGCTTCAACAGAGGCCCGTTGTGCTTGACCGCGCCCTCGAGCGTTTCCCAGGTGAGGTTCAGCCCGTTGAATTCGGCATATCGGTCCTCGAGCTTGGTGAGGATGCGCAGCGTCTGGGCATTGTGGTCGAACCCGGCATAGGGCGCCATGACGCCGTGCAGCGCTTCCTCGCCCGCATGGCCGAACGGCGTGTGGCCGAGATCGTGGGCGAGCGCCACGGCCTCGCCGAGATCCTCGTCAAGGCGCAACACGCGGCAGATCGTGCGCGTGATCTGGGCGACTTCCAGGGAATGGGTGAGTCGGGTGCGGTAGTGGTCGCCTTCGTGGAATACGAAGACCTGCGTCTTGTGCTTCAGCCGCCGGAACGCCGTCGAATGGATGATGCGGTCGCGGTCGCGCTGGAAGGGGCTGCGGCTCGGCGACTCGGCCTCGCGATGATAACGTCCCTTGCTCTGCCACGGCAGCGTCGCATAGGGCGCCAGCGCCTCTTGTCGCCACATCTCCTCGGCCAAACGCGGTCCTCCTGCAGGGCCGCGTTTCTACGCCGTCCGGATCGGAATGGCTACTTGACGAGGGTGACGGGCACCTTGGCGTGGGCGATCACGTCCTGCGCCACCGAGCCCAGCAGGACGCCGGTGAGCCCGGTATGGCCGCGCGTGCCCATCACGACCAGGCCGGCGCCAATCTTCCGGACGAAGTCGGCGACGATCTCGCCCTGGCGGCCGACGCCGACATGCTTTTTCGCCGTCACCGAGGCCTTCTGGGCCAGCGCGAGCGCCGAGGCGAGGGCCTTCTCGCCCTCTTCCCGGTGATAGGAATCGATCTGCTCGCGCGACACGAAGGTGGAGACCGCGCCGCCGACGCTCGGCTGCACGTTCAGCAGATGCAGCTCGGCCGCGCAGCCGGTGGCGATCATATCCAACGCATGCTGGACGGCGCGATCGGAGGTCTCCGAACCGTCGACCGCGACGAGGATGGCATTGATCTTGTGCATGGTCGCTACTCCTTGCCTTTGTCGGTCGCGAGGTCCACCGGATCGTGTGCCTTGTGCTTCTGCTTCGCCCGGCGCTGCAGGAAGAAGCCGACGGCGACGACCAGCACGGCACAACCGACCTCGAGGATCGTCTTGGCGTGAGGCGTGAGGGCGGTGAGCTGGGCGGCATAGCCCGGGTCGGTGGCCAGCACCTCACCCGCGATCCAGCCCAGCAGCGCGCCGCCGGCGACAACGATGACCGGGAAGCGGTTGAGCAGCGCCATGATCAGCGTGGCGCCGAACACGATCAGGGGGATGGAGATGATGAGGCCCAGCACCATCAGCGTCGTGTCGCCCTTGGCGGCAGCGGCGATGGCGATGGCATTGTCGAGGCTCATCACGGCATCGGCGATGATGATGGTGCGGATGGCCGAGCCCAGGGAGCCGGCTGCCTTGACGCCGTCCTCGCCCTCTTCCTCTCCCTGTACCAGCTTGACGCCGATCCACAGCAGCAGCATGCCGCCCACGAGTTTCAGGAAGGGGACCGAGAGCAGGTAATCGACGATCAGGACGAAGAGAATTCGCAGCAGGATGGCGCCGCCGCTGCCGATGATGATGGCCGGCCGCTGGTGCTTTTTCTCTAGATTCCGGCACGCCAGCGCGATGACAAGCGCATTGTCACCCGACAGGATGATGTTCACCAGAATGATCTGGGTCAGACCGCTCCAGAAAGCGGGCGTCAGCTCAAATCCCATTTTGCAGCGGTCCCCTGCCGAATTTCCCTGTGGCCTATGCTTCTAAGCTTCGGCCGAAGGTGTTAGTGCAGCCCTCCCGAAGGGGCAAGCCAAACCGGACAGGAACCAGGGACGAAATCGCATGGCGGGCAGTGCTGGCTACAACAGGATGTTCCCCGTCTCGTGGACGGAACTGCATCGAGACGCGCGGGCGCTCGCCTGGCGGCTGGCCGATCTCGGGCCGTTCAAGGGCCTGGTCGCGATCACCCGCGGCGGTCTCGTGCCGGCAGCAATCGTCGCACGCGAACTGAACCTTCGCCTGATCGACACGGTCTGCTGCTCGACCTACGACCGCATGGAACGCGGCGCCAAGGTGGAGCTGCTGAAGGGCACCTCCGCCGAGCAGGAAAAGGGCGCCGGCTGGTTGATCGTCGACGACCTGGTCGACACGGGCGTCACCGCCCGCGCCGTCCGCGCCATGCTGCCCGAGGCCCATTTCGCCACAGTCTATGCAAAGCCCGCCGGCCGCCCGGTGGTCGACAGCTACGTCACCGAGGTGAGCCAGGACACGTGGATCCTGTTCCCCTGGGACCAGGAGGCCGTCATGGCCAAGACCATCATCGAACTGAAGGGCGACGCCAAGTGAGGCACGCCGCCGACACCACCTCCATTGTCATCCCGAGTGTAGCGAGGGACCTTTCCGGCTGCCAACCAAAGGTCCCTCGCTACGCTCGGGATGACAATGTGCGGGGTGCCATGATGTGCGCCATTCACATGCCCGCCCTTATCGGAGCCGCCCCATGAAGTGCTATGTCATCCCCGCCCCCAAGGGCATCGAGTCACTCACCCTGGCCGAGCGGCCGGATCCGACGCCGGGGCCGCGCCAGGTGCTGGTGCGGGTCATGGCGACCTCGCTCAACTACCGCGACCTGCTCACCATCGAGGCACAGTATGCGCGGTCGGCGCCCAAGCCCGACCTCGTCCCGCTGTCGGACGGCGCAGGCGAGGTCGTCGCGCTTGGCCCCGGGGTCACCCGGGTCAAGGTCGGCGACCGGGTCGCGGGGTGCTTCATGCAGCGCTGGTTCGGCGGCGCCATCAGCGACAGCGCCATGCCCTCCGCCATGGGCGGCGCGATCGACGGCATGCTGACCGAGCTCGCCGTGCTGGAGGAAGAAGGCGTCGTGAAACTGCCGGCGCATCTCAGCTACGAGGAAGGCGCCACCCTCCCCTGTGCCGCCGTCACGGCCTGGAACGCGCTGGTCGAGATCGGCCACCTGAAGGCCGGCGACGTGGTGCAGATCCAGGGCACCGGCGGTGTCTCCATCTTCGCACTGCAGTTCGCGCGCATTTTCGGCGCGCGCGTCATCGGCACCTCGAGCTCCGCCGCAAAGGCCGAGCGGCTGAAGCAGATGGGGGCCGAGGCCGTAATCGACTACAAGGCGACGCCCGACTGGGACAGGGAAGCGCTTAAGCTGACCGGCGGCCGCGGCGCCGACATCACGGTCGAGGTCGGCGGCGCCGGCACGCTGCCGCGCTCGTTCATGGCGACCCGGCTCGGCGGCTCGATCGCGGTGATCGGGCTCCTGTCGGGCATGGCCACGCTCGATCCCATGCCGATCCTGCGCCGCAACCTCAAGGTCCAGGGTCTCTATGTCGGCAGCACGCAGATGTTCGAGGCGATGAACCGCGCCATCGAGGCGAATGGCCTGAAGCCCGTCATCGACAGGGTCTTCCCGTTCGCCGAAGCCCAGGCCGCCTACCGTCACCTCAAGAGCCAGAAGCATTTCGGCAAGATCGTCATTTCACACGCCTAGGAAACAGATCTCATGATCAAGCGTCGCCTGTTCAGCGCCGGCCTGCTCGTCGCGCCCTTCGCGAAGTCCACCTTTGCCCAGAACGCACAATCGACCTGGCAACCGACCGGCCCCGTCAAGATGGTCGTGGCCTATCCGGCCGGCGGCCCCACCGACGTGATCGCCCGCATCGTCGCTTCCGACATCTCCGGCCCGCTCGGCCAGCAGGTCGTGGTCGAGAACGTCTCGGGCGGCGCCGGTGCCATCGGCACCCGTGCCGTGGCCAAGGCCAGGCCGGACGGACAGACGATCACGTTCGGCAACAACCAGACCCACGGCAACAACATGTTCATGCTGAAGGAGCCGGGCTACGACGCGGTGAAGGATTTCGCGCCGCTGGCCGGCGCCGGCGCCTTCGAGCATGTCTTCGTCGTGCGCAAGGACCTGCCGGTGAACAACATCCAGGAGCTGATCGCGCTGGCCAAGTCCAAGCCCGGCGAGCTGAACTATGGCTCGACCGGCATCGGCTCGGGCTCGCATCTCTCGACCGAGCTATTCATGGCGCGCACCGGCACCAAGATGACCCAGGTGCCCTATCGCGGCGCGCCGCCGCTGGTCCAGGACCTGGTCGGGGGCCGCATCGACATCTCGAACTCGACGCTGCCCAGCGTGCTGGCGCAGATCAAGGCGGGCACGATCCGCGCCATCGCGATCGGCAGCACCAAGCGCAATCCGCAGCTGCCCGACGTCCCGACGCTCGAGGAGCAGGGCGTGACCGGCGCCAACGCCTCGTCGTGGGCCGCCTTCTTCGCGCCGGCGGCGACGCCGCAACCCGCGCTCGACCGGCTCTCGGGCGAGATCATGAAGAGCCTGCAGAAGCCCGAGGTCGTCGAGAAGATCGACAAGCTCGGCTTCACCGTCGAGCCGCGCGACCCCGCGCAGTTCAAGCCCTACCAGGAGCGGGAGATCGCGACCTGGGTCAAGATCGCCAAGGATGCCGGGATCGAGCCGGGAGAATAGGCAGCGCCATGAAGAACCTCTGGTCCAACGTCGACGCCCAGCAAGCCATCGCCAGCCACGCCGCCAAGGGAATCGGCGAGGACCTGGCCCTGCGGGTCTACACGACGCGTCTGCTGGGCGGCGAGCCGAAGCTCGTGCTGCACGGCGGCGGCAATACCTCGGTGAAGACTCGCATGGCCGACGTCACCGGCCAGCCGCTCGACGTGCTCTGCGTCAAGGGCAGCGGCTGGGACATGGGCACGATCGAGGCGCCCGGTCTGCCCGCCGTCCGCCTCGCGCCTCTGCGCGAACTGCAGGGACTGCAGGCGCTCAGCGACGAGGACATGGTGAACGTGCAGCGCGCCAACCTGCTCGACAGCAAGGCGCCCAACCCGTCGGTCGAGACGCTGCTGCATGCGTTCCTGGCCCACAAGTTCATCGACCATACGCATTCCAACGCGGTGCTGGCGCTGACCGACCAGCCCGACGGCGCCGAGCTGGCGGCCGATCTCTACGGCAAGCGCGCGGCGCTGGTGCCCTACGTCATGCCGGGCTTCGCGCTCGCCAGGAAGACGGCCGAGGTCGCGAAGGCGAACCCCGACGTCGAGGGGCTGATCCTGCTGAAGCACGGCATCTTCACGATGGGCGCCACCGCGGAAGAAGCCTATGTCCGCATGATCGACCTCGTCACGATGGCCGAGCAGCGCCTCGCCAAGGCCACGCGCAAGATCTTCCCCGGCGCCGATTTGCCGGCGACGCCCGCGACGGCGGCGGAGATCGCGCCGATCCTGCGCGGCCTGTTCTCGTTGCCGGCCAAGGCCGGTGGCCGCGAGGCCGCGCAGCGTTTCGTGTTCGAGTTCCGCAGCTCGCCCGAGATCCTGGCCTATGTGAACGGCAGGGAGATCGCGCGCTACAGCCAGCAGGGTCCGGTGACCCCCGACCATGCGATCCGCACCAAGAACGTGGCCTTCGTCGCGCCGGCACCCGAAGCCGGCAAGCTCGACGCGTTCAGGAGCGAGACGCAAGCCGCGCTCGAAAAGTTCGCCGCCGACTATCATGCCTATTTCATGCGTTACAACGGCAAGCAGATCACGGCGAAGAAGGAGCTCGATCCGATCCCGCGCGTGGCGCTGGTGCCGGGCGTCGGCCTGTTCGGCATCGGCAACACGTCGAAGGACGCGAAGATCGCGGCCGACCTCGCCGAGACGACGGTGGCGGTGATTGCCGATGCCGAGCGGCTCGGCACCTACGAGTGCATTCCCGAGCCCGACATCTTCGACATCGAATACTGGTCGCTCGAACAGGCGAAACTCAGCGCCGCGGCAGAGAAGCCGCTGGCGCGGCGCATCGTGGTCGTGACCGGCGGCGCTTCGGGCATTGGTGCTGCGACCGCTTCCGCCTTCGCGCGCGAGGGCGCCGAGGTCGCGGTGCTCGACCGCGACGTCTCCAAGGTGAAGGGCTTCGGCGTCACCTGCGACGTGACCGATCCGAAGTCGGTGCGTGAAGCGTTCGACAAGGTCGCGGCAACCTTCGGCGGCGTCGACATCGTCGTCTCCAACGCGGGCGCGGCCTGGCAGGGCCGTATCGGCGACGTCGACGAGGCCGTGCTGCGCCAGAGCTTCGAACTCAATTTCTGGGCCCACCAGAGCGTGGCGCAGAACGCCGTGCGCATCATGCGCACCCAGGATCTGGGCGGCTGCCTGCTGTTCAACACCTCCAAGCAGGCTGTGAACCCGGGACCGGACTTTGGACCTTACGGTTTGCCGAAGGCCGCGACGCTGTTCCTGATGCGCCAGTACGCGCTCGACCATGGCGGCGACGGCATCCGAGCCAATGCCGTCAACGCCGACCGCATCCGCACGGGTCTCCTGACGGACGAGATGATCGCCCAGCGTTCGAAGGCGCGCGGCCTCAGCGAGGCCGACTATATGGGCGGCAACCTGCTCGGCCTCGAAGTGACGGCGGATGATGTCGCGCAGGCCTTCGTTTCGCTGGCCAAAGCGGCGAAGACGACGGGCGCTGTAACGACCGTGGACGGTGGTAACATCGCGGCCGCCCTGCGCTAGGGCTCCTCACCCAAGGGAGGTCCTGTTGCCGATCGAGACGCGTCCCCTCCATCCCTGCATCGGCGCCGAGATGACCGGCATCGATGCCAAACGTCCCCAAACGCCGGCCGAAGTCGCAGCGATCGAAGCCGGCATGGATAGACATGCCGTCCTTGTGCTGCCTGGTCAGGACATGACGGACGAGCAGCAGCTCGCCTTCACGCGCAACTTCGGCCCCTTGCAGGAGGGCGCCAACACCACCCTGACGGCGACCACGATGCGCCTGGGCGAAGCCTTCGCCGATGTCTCCAACCTCGACAAGGACAACAAGCGGCTCGAACGTAACGACCGCCGCCGCATGGCCGCGCTCGGCAACCGGCTGTGGCACTCCGACGCCACCTTCCGCATCGTGCCGGCGCGCTACTCGCTGCTGAGCGGCCGCATCGTGACCCGCGACGGCGGCAACACCGAGTTCGCCGACATGCGCGCCGCCTACGATGCGCTCGACGAGGCGACCAAGGCCGAGATCGAGGACCTGGTCTGCGAGCACTCGCTGATCTACTCGCGCGGCCAGCTGGGCTTCACCGACTTCACCGACGAGGAGCGCCATCGCATGCGCCCGGTGCTGCACCGGCTGGTGCGCACGCATCCGGTCACCGGCGCCAAGTCGCTTCTCCTGTCGGCCCATATCGGCGCCATCGTCGGCTGGCCGCGGCCCGAAGCCATGGCCTTCATCCGCGACCTGATGGAACACGCGACGCAGCCTGAGTTCGTCTACGTCCATCGCTGGACGAAGCATGACTTCGTGATCTGGGACAACCGCACGACCATGCACCGCGTCCGCCGCTTCGACGACCTCAACATCGTCCGCGACATGCGCCGCACCACGACCATGAGCGAAGGCCCGACGGTCGAAGGGCAGCAGGCGGCTTAACCAGTTTCGTCGTCTCGACCGAAGCGCCGAAGGCGCGTAGTGGAGAGACCTTCGTTCCACCAAAAGCCGGCAGATCGTCGAGAGAAGATCTCTCCGCTACGCCGCGCTTTGCGCGGCTCCGGTCGAGATGACGGTTAACGCCCCTCGAACTCCGTATCCTTCTTCGGGATAAGGTCGTACGGCAACGCGAAGCCGGGCAGCGCCTTGATCCGCTCGCGCCACGCGGCGAGGTTAGGCCGCGAGTCGATCGACAGGCCACCTTCGTGGGCGAAGACCATGCGGCCCCAGCAGCCGATGTCGGCAATCGAGCAGGCATCTCCCACCAGCCATTCCCGCCCCGCCAGCGACTTGTCGGCGAAGTCGAGTGCGGCTTCGGCGCCCGGCCGGAAGAAGTTGACGATGTCCTGCGAGACGTCGGGACGGAAACGCGCGAAATGGCGGACGCGGGCCACGTTGGTGATGGCGTCGTTCTCCCAGGCGAGCCACTCGCGCGCCTGCCAGCGGTGCTGCTCGGTCTTCGGTTCGAAGTGCCCGGTCGTGCGCGCGAGATAGTCGAGAATCACGTTCGACATCACGAGGGTGAGGCCGCGATGGCGCAGCACCGGCACCTGGCCGTAGCGGTTGATCGCGAGGTGCGCCGCTTCCTTCTGCACGCCATTCTTCAGGTTGACCGTGCGGAACGAGAACGGCAGGCCCGAGAGCGCGAGGAAGAGCATCGGCTTGTAGCTCGAGCTCGACGTGAAACTGCCGTGCAGAACGAGGCGCTCGTCGGTCATGGGAACTCCTGTGGCATTGGCCGGAGGCAATTCGTACTCTCCCCTTTCCTCGGAGGAAACGAACATGACAGCGCTCAAGCGCCGCAAGGTCGGGAAGACCAAACTCGAAGTCACCGAGATCGGTCTCGGCGGTGCGCCGATGGGTGGCTTTCGCGCCACCATTTCCGATGCGGAGGCGGTGCAGCTCACCAACGACGGATACGATTCCGGCATCCGCTATTTCGACACCTCGCCCTTCTACGGCTATGGCCGCAGCGAGCTGCGCATGGGCGCGGCATTGCGTGAAAAGCCGCGTGACAGCTTCGTGCTCTCGACCAAGGTCGGCCGCATCCTGCACGTACGCAAGCCGGGCGAGGTGCTGCCGAAGGACTTTCGCGAGAACGGCCTGCCGGGCTTCGTGCCGCAGTTCGACTACACCTATGACGGCGTGATGCGCTCGATCGAGCACTCGCACTTCCGGCTCGGCCTCGACAAGATCGACATCGCGCTGGTTCACGATGTCGATTTCTGGACGATCAAGGACCGCGCGATCCTCGACGAGCGCTTCAGGACGGTGATGGACTCGGGCTTTCGCGCGCTCGACGAGTTGCGCAAGGCTGGCGTCATCTCCGCGATCGGCGTCGGCATCAACGAGAGCGATACCAGCACGCGCTTCATCAAGGCCGGCGACTTCGACTGCATGCTGCTGGCCGGACGCTACACGCTGCTGGAACAGGGCGCGCTGGACGAGTTCCTGCCGGAATGCACCAAGCGCGGCGTCTCGGTGATCCTGGGCGGGCCGTACAATTCCGGCATCCTCACCGGCAACGTGAAGGCCGGCGCGACGCACGACTATGTCGCCGCGCCACAGCACCTGGTCGAGAAGGCCCAGAAGATCGAAGCGGTGTGCCAGCGGCATGGCGTGCCGCTCGGCGCCGCGGCGATGCAGTTCCCGCTGTTCCACCCCGCCTTCTGCTCCGTCATTCCGGGCGCGCTCAGCGGCGCGGAGGTGAAGCAGAACGTGGCCTACATGAACGTGAAGATTCCGGTCGAGCTGTGGAGCGAGCTCAAGCAAGAGAAGCTGCTCGACGCCGCGGCACCGACCCCGAACTGAGGAAGCTCAAATGAAGATCGTCGACGCGCAGATCCACATCTGGTCGCAGACCGTGACGCCGCCCTCGGGCCTGCATCGCAAGGTCGAGAAATTCACGGCCGAGCAGGCGCTGAAGGAGATGGACGAAGCCGGCGTCGATGCCGCGCTGATCCATCCGCCCTACAGCTGGGATCCGACCTCCAACCTGCTCGCCCTCGATGCCGCGCGGAAGTATCCCGACCGTTTCGCGGTGATGGGCCAGTTCCCGCTGCAGGACCCCGAGAGCCGCAAGCGCATCAAGGGCTGGCGCAACCAGCCCGGGATGATGGGCCTGCGCTGGGCGCTGCTGCAGCCGGCCGAGCAGAAATGGCTAAACGACGGGCTGCTCGACTGGGTGTGGCCGGCCGCCGAGAAGGAGGGCATTCCGGTCGCCACGATGGGCGGCATCTTCCCCGACAAGTTCCGCGAGATTGCCGAGAAGCACCCCAACCTCAAGCTGATCGTCGACCATTGCGGCCTCAACCGGCATGGCCAGGACGAGGAAGCCTTCATCCATCTCGACAAGCTGGTGGCGCTGGCGAAGCTGCCCAACGTCGCGGTCAAGGCCACCGGCGCACCGCATTATTCGACCAAGGGCTATCCGTTCACGAACATCCAGGACGGGCTGCATCGCATCTTCGACGCCTTCGGTCCCAAGCGCTTCTTCTGGGGCACCGACATCACCCGCATGCAATGCACCTACCGCCAGTGCGTGACCTTCTTCACCGAGGAACTGCCCTGGCTGAAGGGAAGCGACCTCGAGGACGTGATGGGGCGCGGCCTCTGCGAGTGGATCGACTGGAAGCTGAAGTTCGACTGACGCGCCCTCCATCTTGATGTATCATGATACATCAAGATGGAGGGCAGACATGGCTTCTACCCGAGAGAAATTCGCGACGCAGGTCAATGCCAAGACCCTGGCAGCAGTGCGAGGCCTGGCCGAAAAAGAGGGTCGCCAGCTTCAGGCGCTGGTGGATGAAGCGTTGATCGACTTGCTTGAGAAGCGCCGCCTTGGCCGACCGCGCTCTCATGTAATGGAAGCCTATCAGCGTAGCCATGCGAAGTACGCGGAACTCTACAAGAAGCTGGCGCAGTGAGGGATTACCTCACGATCGCAGATGTCTTGGCGATTCACGCCGACCAGATTGATCGATACGGGGGATCAACCGGCCTGCGTGATCCGGGCCTTCTTGAAGCTGCGCTATTCCGGCCGCAGACCGGCTATTACGCAGGCCTTGTCGAAGAAGCGGCTGCACTCTGGGAAAGCCTTTCGCAGAGTCACGCCTTTATTGATGGAAACAAGCGCACGGCCTTTGCGGCGGTCTATACTTTCCTTGCCATCAACAACGTCGAATTGGACGTGCCGCCCGGCGAAGCCTACGCTTTCATCTCGAAGCTTCACGAGACAGGCAACTTTCGCTTCGATGAACTTGTGAAATGGCTTCGGGTAAAAATCTGAACCTTCGTCTTCACTGCAGCCGGGTGGAATAACCAAGAGACCTTCTTTCCGGTCCCTACTTCTTCTTCGGCAGGATCTGGCCGCGGATCTCGCCGTCGGGATACTTCTCGGTCAGCACATTGACGTACCAGAGACCGGCCAGCAGTTCGTGGGCCTGCTGTTCGGTGAGCGTCACACCGTCGCTCACGGTCGACCGGTCGGCGTAGAACGGCACGTCGATGGGAACGACCTGCACAGCATTCTGGTCGGCCGCAGCGGGGCCGTAGAGCCCCACCTGGCGCACCGGACCGCTCAGGCGCACCAGATTGATCCTGTATTCCAGCACCTTGGTCGAGGGCCGGTAGACGGCCTCGAAGTAGCCTTCGCCCTTGCTGTCGGTCGCCGGCACCTCGCGCGCGCCACTCAGGTCCGCGCGGAAGTCGGTCTTCGGCAGATTGGGCTCGCCCATGTTGAAGGAGCAGCCCGACGCGGCGAGCAGGAGGCAGAGGACGAGACGGCGGGCGGAACGGTGCATGCGTCTTCAGTGTACGTCGCGAACCGGCCTGGCGTCCCCGCCCCGGTCACGCTTTGTGATGCACCGGGGCCCGGCCGTAAACCGGCGTCGGCAGACCCTCCAGGCGTGCCTTGAGCTGCAGCGACAGGAAGATCGAATAGAGCCGGGACTGCATCAGGTTGCCGCCGTGGAACCAAAGATTCTCCTGGGCCGTCGGCTTCCACATGTTGCGCAGTTCGCCTTCCCAGGGGCCGGGATCCTTGGCCGTGCCGGAGCCCAGGCCCCAGCACTTGCCGACCTTGTCGGCGACCTCGGGCGAGATCAGCTCGGCCGCCCACTGGTTCATCGAGCCGTAGCCGGTCGCATAGACGACGAGGTCGGCCTTCAGTTCGGTGCCGTCTTTCAGCACGACCGACTCCTCGGTGAGGCGTTCGATCTCGACGCCGGACTTGAGCTTGATGCGGCCGTCGGCGATCAGGTCCGAGGCGCCGACGTCGATGTAGTAGCCGGAGCCGCGCCGCAGATACATCGGGCCGATGCCGGTATTGTCCTCGCCGAAGGTCAGCTTGAAGCCCGCCTTCTCCAGCCGTGCGTAGAAGTCCGCATCGTCGCGCCGGATCTGCTCGACCACGGGCTGCATCACCTTGGGCAGAGCGCCGTAGGGCATCGAGGCCGTGGTGAGGTCGGCAATCTCGGTGGTGATGCCGGAGGCCACCGCCTCCTCCGAATAGAGCGGCCGGTTGCGCGCCAGCGTATCGGCGCGCACGACCAGGGTGGGCGAACGCTGCAGCAGGGTGACGTCGGCGCCGTGCTCCCAGAGGTCGGCGGCGATGTCGTGTGCGGAATTGTTCGAGCCCACGACGACGCACGTCTTGCCGGCCCAGCCTTCGCCGCCGCGATGTCGACTGGAATGATGCTGTGTGCCCTTGAAGCGCTCCGCGCCCGGGAACTCCGGGATCTCAGGAAAGCCCGACATGCCAGTCGCGATCACGAGCTGCTTCGGCTTCAGCGTCACTTCCCGGCGGTCACGCTCGACGACGACGGTCCACTCGCCCTTTGCCTCGTCGAACGACGAGCTCTTGCATATGGTCGACGGCCAGTAATCGAGCTCCATGATCTTCGTGTACGACTCGAGCCAATCGCCCATCTTGTCCTTGGGCGTGTAGATCGGCCAGTGATCGGGGAACGGCAGGTACGGCAGATGGTCGTACCAGACCGGATCGTGCAGGCAGAGCGACTTGTATCGATCGCGCCAGGCATCGCCCGGGCGCGCATTGCGGTCGACGATCAGGGTCGGGACGCCGAGCCGCTTCAGGCGGGCGCCGAGCGCGATGCCGCCCTGCCCGCCGCCGATCACCAGCACATAGGGCTGGCGATCGTAGCCCAACTCCTTCGCATCGGCCTTGCGACGGTCGGTCCAGGTCACGCGATCCTTGAAGGCGCCGTGCTGCGTGCCGTGCTCGCGCAACGGCCCCTTCTTCTCCTCGAAGCCCTTCAGCTCCAACAGCGCGGTGAAGAACGTCCAGGCCTTGCCGTCCTTCAGTCGGACATGGCCCTTGCCGCGGCCCTGCGCCGTCTCGAAAGTGAACCAGCCGGGCCGGCCCGAAAGGACGAACGAGTCGGGCTTCACATCGCCGAGGCGCGTCTGGAGCATTTCAGCCATCGCAGAGCGGCTCTCGAGCGTCACGATGTTCCAAGTGAAGGCGACGAGGTCGCGCCAGTAGCAGTCGTCGGCAAACAGCGCCGTCGCAGCATTGATGTCGGATCGCTTCAACGCGGACGCAAACTCGGCAAGCCACTTGGTCTCGTTCATTGTCATCCCATTGCGACAGACGTGCAGGCGGCGCACTCTAGAAGAAGGACGACTCCAGAGGAATGGGCGCCCGGGAGGAACCAACGATGAAATACGACGTGATTTCGGCGGATGGGCATATCGACCTGATCTGGCTGCCGCCGGATCTCTTCACCAGCAACGCACCCGCGGCGATGAAGGCGCGCATGCCGCATGTCGTCGACGGGCCCAAGGGACCGGAATGGACGAGCGCCAACGGCGCGAAGTTCGGACTCGTCAACGGCATGGGCTCGGCGGGACGCGAGTACGTGCCGGGCGTCATCCACCGCTCCGACCGCATGGCCTCGACCGGCCTGTATGACGACGGCAAGAAAGGCATCCGCCGCCTGACCGAGGTCGACCATCGCCTCAAGGACCAGGACCGCGACGGCGTGCAGGCCGAGGTGCTCTACGGCGTGCTGGGATCGAGCGGCCGCCTGAATGACCCAGAAGCCGCGATCGTGATGCTGCGCATCTACAACGACTGGCTCCACGATTTCTGCAAGCAGGCACCCGACCGGCTGGTCGGCCTGGCCAACATCCCGAACTACGACATGGAAGAGTCGGTTGCCGAGGCGATGCGCTGCGCCAAGCGCGGCGTGCTCGGTCTCGACATCGCCAACCGCCCCGACATGACGCCGCTGTGGGACCCGTTCTGGGAGCCGCTGTGGAAGTTCGGCCACGAGACCGGCATCCCGCTGCACTTCCACACGATCGGCGGCCGCTCGCCCGACGTCACGAAGTTCACGCCCGAAGTGCAGCGCCGGATCTTCGCCACGCACATCACCGGGTTCCAGATGCACATGAGCACCATGCTGATGTCGCTCATCTATTCCGGCGCGCCGGCGCGCTACCCCAACCTCAAGATCGTGATCGGCGAGGCCGGGCTCGGCTGGATCCCCTATGTGCTGCAGCACATGGACCTCGAGTGGGAGGATCAGTTCCAGGACCTCGACCTCAAGATGAAGCCCTCGGAGTATTGGCACCGGCAGTTCTACGCCACCTATCAGACCGACCCGGTCGGCATCGAGCTGCTGCGCCATCTCGGCGAGGACAATGTCATGTGGGGCTCGGACTACCCGCATCCCGACGGAATCTGGCCGGACAGCCAGGAGTTCCTGGCCCGGGAACTGACCGGCGTCTCCCCCGAGGTGAAGCGCAAGATCGTGCGCGACAATGCGATGAAGCTCTACGGCCTTGCCAGCTGAGATGGGTCGGGAGGGCGGAGCGGCGCGCACCGCCCTCCTGATCGTCTTCGCGATGCTGGCCTTCGCCGGCAACTCGCTGCTCTGCCGTGTCGCGTTGCGCGACACCTCGATCGACGCCGCAAGCTTCACCTCGATCCGTCTCGCCTCCGGCGCACTGGTGCTCTGGGTCCTGCTACGTTCGCGTGGGAAGCAGCCGCTGGCGGCGGGAAGCTGGCCGATGGCCGCCATGCTCTTTGCCTACGCGGTCTGCTTCTCCTTCGCCTATCGCGATCTCACCGCCGCGACGGGAGCGCTGCTGCTGTTCGGCGCGGTGCAGCTCACGATGACGGGCTATGGCCTGTTCAAAGGTGAGCGGCTGGTCGGGTTGCGCCTGGTCGGCGTTCTGGTGGCCATCGCGGGGCTCGTCTGGCTGCTGTTGCCTGGCCTCGCGGCGCCACCGGTCGTCGCGGCAGGGCTGATGCTGGTGGCCGGCCTTGCCTGGGGCGTCTACTCGTTGCTTGGTCGCGGCGCCGGCGATGCCACTGCGGCCACCGGCGGCAATTTCATCCGCGCCGTGCCCTTCGCCGCCGTCCTCAGTCTTGCTGCGGCGAGCCAGTCCAGTCCCGACCCGATGGGGCTGATGTACGCCGTGGCCTCGGGCGCCGTGACCTCGGGCCTGGGCTATGTGCTGTGGTATGCGGCGCTGCCCGCGCTCACCGCCACGTCGGCCGCCACAATACAGCTTTGCGTTCCCGCCATTGCCGCGCTGGGGGGTGCGGTGCTACTCGCCGAGCCGATCACCGCACGGCTGCTGATTGCCTCGGCGGCGATCCTGGGCGGCATCGCACTCACCATCCGGAAGAAGAACTGAAGCCAGGGTCTGAGGGGTTACATGTTCGAGGTTGCCGATCGTCTGAAGAACGTGAAGGTGTCGGCCTCGGCCGCGATGACCCGCAAGGTGCGCGACCTGCGCGCCCAGGGCGTGAAGATCGTGGGCCTGTCCTCGGGCGAGCCCGACTTCCCCACCCCGGCGCATGCCATAGCGGCCGCGCACCAGGCGGCGCTGGCCGGCGAGACCAAGTATCCGCCGCAGGACGGCATCAGGCCTCTCAAGGAAGCGATCCAGCGGAAGTTCAAGCGCGACAACGGTCTCGACTATGCGCTGGACGAGATCATGGTCTCCAACGGCAGCAAGCAGATCATGTACGACGCGCTGATGGCCAGCGTGAACCCGGGTGACGAGGTCATCATCCCCGCTCCCGGCTGGATCTCCTATGCCGACCAGGCGGTGATCGCCGGGGCGATACCGGTGCCGGTGTCCTGCCCGGAGAACAACCAGTTCAAGCTGCGCGCCGCCGATCTCGACGCCGTCATCACGGCGAAGACCAAATGGGTGGTGTTGAACTTCCCCAACAATCCGACGGGCGCCGTCTGCTCACCGGCCGAGATGCGCCAGATCTGCGACGTGCTCATGAAGCACAAGCACTTGCTGGTGATGGCCGACGACGTCTACGAGCACCTGGTCTATGGCGACGCGACGTTCAGCACCGTGGCCCAGGTCGAGCCGGCGCTGAAGGACCGCACGCTCACCGTCAACGGCGCGTCCAAGGCCTATGCGATGACCGGCTGGCGGGTCGGCTTCGCCGGGGGTCCGCGGGCGATGATCGCGGCCATGACCAACATGCAGGGCCAGATCGGTTCGGGCATCTCGACGATCAGCCAGGCCGCCGCCGTTGCCGCTCTCAATGGACCACAGGAGTTGCTGAAGGAGCGGGCCGCCGACTATCAGAAGCGCCGCGACGAGGTCGTGGCCATGCTGCGCGCCGCGAAGGGCGTCACCTGCCACATGCCCGAAGGTGCGTTCTATGTGTTCCCCAACATCGCGGGCTGCATCGGCAAGACCACGAAGGGCGGCCTCCGGATTGCCAACGACACCGATTTCGTGACCGCACTGCTCGAAGAGAAGCATGTCGCGACCGTGCAGGGCGCGGCCTACGGGATGAGCCCCTACTTCAGGATCTCCTACGCCACCGACATGGCGAGCCTTCGCGAAGGCTGCTCCCGCATACAGGAGTTCTGCGCCGAGCTGCGCTGAGCCGCCCGGTCAGAGCGCGTTGATTTCCCTCACCTTGGCGGTGAGGCCGAGCTTGCGGTTGCAGAGGGGCCAGTGCCAGGCTTCGCCCTGCTCGAAGATCACCCATGACGTCAGCGCCGCGGCCTTCTCGTAGTCCTGCGCCGCCTCGATGGCCTCCCGGGTCGTCAGCACGGTGCCGTCGCGGCGCTGCTGCATGGTGATGTAGGTCCGCGGCGTGTACTGGAAGCGGCCGTGATAGGTACCGCGCCCGCCGGTGATGCGGGTCGAATGCGGCCCCCAGCTGCCGCTCTCGCAGACCGCGAGCGACTGAAGGACCTCGTTCTTGCGTGCCTGTACGAAGGCCTCGTGCTCCGTCGGACCTTGCGGCACAGCCGCCGTCTCAGGCGGCTTGGTGGCGCATCCCGGGCCGACGCAGAGCGCGGCGAGCAGGATCGACAGGGTGGCGGGATGAAAGCTGTTCACGACCCGACATTGTTCACACGATTTTATCCCCAGGGTAAACCCCGGCCGGCATGACGTCGCCGCCATGCTGCAGGTGCGAACGAGCCCAGACCTATATCGACAAGATGCCGCCTGGCCGGGCTTAAGTGCTTCGTCGTGTCCCGCGCCACGCAGGCAGGACCCGCCACAGGGCACCCGGACCGCGAGTCCTTTCGTGTCTCAATTGTAACGGCGCAGGTGCCGATCAGGCAGCTGCGGCCGGATGGGTCGCGATCCAGTGCCGTGCGATCTCCTCGCGGGTCGCCACCCAGACCTTGGGCTTGGAGGCGACGTAGTCGAGAAAGCGCGCGAGGGTCGCGGCCCGGCTCGGCCGTCCGGCGAGTCGGCAGTGCAGACCGATCGACATCATCTTCGGCGCGCGCGCGCCCTCGGCATAGAGCATGTCGAAACTGTCCTTCATCGCCTGCAGCCAGCCGTCGCCCGCGGTGAATCCCGGCGCCACGCCGAACTTCATGTCGTTCACTTCGAGCGTATAGGGAATGATCAGGTGCGGCTCGGTTCCGACCTTCACCCAGTAAGGCAGGTCGTCCGAATAGGAGTCGCTCGAATAGAGGAAGCCGCCATGCTTGATCACCGCTTCGAGCGTGTGCAGGCCGAAGCGTCCGGTGTACCAGCCGACCGGCGAGCGGCCGGCCGTCTGCTCGATCACCTTCACCGCCTGCCGCATATGCTCGAGCTCCTGCTCGAGCGTGAAGTCCTTGTAGTTGATCCAGCGCCAGCCGTGGCTCGCGACCTCGTGGCCGGCCTCGGCCATCGCCTTCCCGCCGGCGGGATTGAGTTCCAGAGCGCGTCCCACCGCCCAGGAGGTGAAGCGCATGTTGCGTTCCTGGAAGAGCCGCAGGATGCGCCAGAAGCCGGCGCGGCTGCCGTACTCGTACATCGACTCGGTCGAGAGGTCGCGGCCGCCGACGATCGGCGTGCCGCCTGGCGTCTCGGTGAGAAAGACCTCGGAGGCCGGATCGCCGTTGAGGATCGTATTCTCCCCGCCTTCCTCGTAATTCAGCACGAAACTCACCGCGATGCGGGCGTCGCCCGGCCACTGCGCGTGCGGCGGGTTGGGTCCGTAGCCGATCAGGTTGCGGTCGAGATGGTTGTGCATGAGGCCCCCGGAAACGCGACGCCCAAGTGTCGGGCGATTGAAGGCCGAGTATCGCGCGGCTATAGCTCGCGCGACAAGCTTGGGAGAGCGAGATGGGCGCGGCCGGCGCGATCAGAGAAGACCGTCTTTGGCAGCGGCACGCCGACATGGCGAAGCTGGGCGGCACACCCAAGGGCGGTGTGAACCGGCAGGCGCTGTCGGCCGAGGATGCGGCGGCCCGCAACCTGCTGGGCTCCTGGGCCAGGGCCCGCGGCTTTGCGGTCTCGACCGACGCGATCGGCAATCTCTTCGTGCGCCGCGAGGGCTCCGACCCGAAGGCGCTCCCGGTGCTGAGCGGCTCGCACATGGACAGCCAGCCGACCGGCGGCCGGTTCGACGGCATGTACGGCGTGCTGGCCGCCTTCGAGGCGCTCGAAGCGCTGGAAGATGCCGGCGTGAAGACGCGCCGTCCCGTCGTTGCCGTTGCCTGGACCAACGAGGAGGGCTCGCGCTTCCAGCCCGGCGCCATGGGCTCGGCGGTGTTCGCCGGCCACTACGACCTCGACGAGATGCTGCAGGCGAAGGACTGGAAGGGCGCCGTGCTAAAGGACGCGCTGGCCGAGACGTTGAAGGCGGCGCCGGCCCTGATGCTCGACGGCAGGCCCGGCTTCCCGCTCGACGGTTACGTGGAGGCCCATATCGAGCAGGGCCCGAGGCTGGAGAACGAACGCAAGACCATCGGCGTCGTGACGGCCATCCAGGGCAGCCGCCGCTACATCGTCACGACGCACGGCGAGGAAGCGCATGCCGGCACCACGCCGCGCGCCGCCCGCAAGGATGCGTTTGCCGCGGCGCTTCGAATCGCGCAGGCCATGTACGAGGCCACGACCGACAAGGACGACACGCTGCGCTTCACCATCGGCCGTGTCGATGTCGCGCCGGGCTCGCCCAACACCGTGCCGGGACGGACGGTCTTCACCATCGACATGCGGCACCCCGAAGACGCGGTCCTGGAGGCGCACGAGAAGAAGCTGAAGGAGATCGTCGCCGCCAAAGCCGCCCCCTGCAGCGCGGGCATCGAGCGGGTGACCGCCGTGCCGCCGACTATATTCGATCCGATGGTCGTCGATCTGGTGCGCGCCAAGACGAACGAGCTGACCCTCTCCAACATGGACATGCCCTCGGGCGCGGGCCACGACGCCATGCATATCGCCCATCTCTGCCCTACCGGCATGATCTTCGTTCCCTGCGAGCGCGGCATCAGCCACAACGAAATCGAGAACGCCACCCCACAGGACCTCGCCGCCGGCGCCCGTGTCCTGGTCGAGGTGCTGGTCGAACTGGCCAATCGTTGACCACCCACATTGTCATCCCGAGCGTAGCGAGGGACCTTTCCTTCCATAGCGCAAAGGTCCCTCGCTACGCTCGGGATGACAGCATTGTTTGAATAAGGATTTCGAATTCATGTCCAAGAAGATGCAGTCCGAACTCGTAGCGATCCTGTCCGACCTGATCGCGCTGCCGAGCCCCTACCCGCCCGGCACCTCGGTCGAGATCTGCGCCTATACGGCCAGGCGCCTGAAGAAGGCGGGCTACAAGGTCGAGATCGCGACGCACAAGAAGGGCATCGACAATGTCGTGGCGCGGATGAAGGGCAAGGCGAAAGGCCCGACCATCGCCTTCAACGCCCATGTCGACACGGTCGGCGTCGGCGAACGCTCCAACTGGAAGAGCGATCCCTACAAGGCGCTGGTGAAGGGCGGCCTCGTCTACGGGCTGGGCGCCGGCAACTGCAAGGGCAGCATGGCGGTGCAGATCTGGATCGCCGAGGAGATCGCGCGGCGCGGCGGCCCGGCCTCGGGCGAACTGATCTTCACCTTCGTGGCAGACGAGGAGAATCTCGGGCCCGAGGGCATGGAGTACCTGCGCAAGAGCGGCAAGGTGCGACCCGACGCGCTGATCCTGGGCGCGCAGACCGAGAACAACCTGATCGTGGCCGAGCGCGGCGTCATGTGGGCGCGCCTCACCACCAAGGGCCGCGCCGCCCATGCCGGCAATCCGGCAGCCGGCGACAATGCCATCCTGCGCATGATGCGCCTCGTCGGGGCGCTCAGCTCCTACTACGACAAGGCGCTGGCGGATCGCGTCTCGGGCGCGATGAAGTCGACGGTGAACATCGGCATGTTCCATGGCGGCCACAACACCAACGTCGTGCCCTCGGCCTGCACCGTCGAGATCGACCGCCGCCTGCTGCCCAACGAGAAGGTGAAGGACGCGTTCAAGGAGCTGAAGAAGGTGATCGACGGCGTCGGCGAGCCGAAGTCGATGTACGGTGTCGAATTCCTGACCGGCACCAACGGCTTCTTCGCGCCCGAGAACGGCGCGGCGGTCGGCGCCTTCGAGGCCGCGGTCAAGGCGTACAGCCGCCGCAAGGTGAAGTTCCTCAATGCCACCGGCGTGAGCGACGGCCGCTACTATGCCGACGACGGCATCGAGATCATCAACTTCGGCCCCGGCTCCGGCGCGCAGGGCCATGCCGCCAACGAGAGCGTGCCGATCGCCGAGATGGTCGACGCGGCCCACATCCAGCTCGACGTGGTGAAGCGGCTGCTGGGCTGACCGCGGCCCGCTTTGCACCCTGCCGCCGCGCATGGCACGCTGGCGGCAGGGAGAAGACACCATGCCATTCTATGAAAGAGGCGACGTCCGCATTCACTACGAGGAGGCGGGCTCGGGCCTGCCGCTTCTGATCATTCCGGGCGGCGGGCTGAACTCGACCATCGCCGGGCTCGACAAGACCCATCCCTTCAGCGCGATGAAGGAATTCAGCGACCGCTTCCGCTGCATCTGCGCCGACCTGCGCAATGCCAACGGTGGCCAGTCGACCGGCCCGCTCGACATCGAGCGCACCTGGGATGCCATCACCGACGACCATGTCGGCTTGATGGACCATCTCGGCGCCAAGCAGTTCATGGTGCTCGGCTACTGCATCGGCCAGCCGCTGATCTGGAACCTGATCAAGCGGGTG
>CANIEC010000042.1 GCA_947466085.1 Rhodospirillales bacterium | reverse complement strand
CGGCCCGGCGCCGCGCGACCAGCGGGCCCTCGAGCGGCAGAGCGCCCTCGTGGCACCCGAGCTTGGCACGCGCGCCACGCGGGGCCCGTTTTCATGAAGGTCCTGTCGGCGGCCGAGATCGACGCCGCCCTGGACGACCTCGCGCTGATCGACCGGCTCGACGGCCTGTTCCGGGCGGGCTGCGAGATGCCGGTGAGGCATCATCATCCGATCCGGGAGCCGCTCGGCCCCGGTTCGGCCGATGCGATGCTGCTCCTGATGCCGGCCTGGACCACAGGGGCCTCGGGCCGCGTCGGCGTCAAGGTCGTGACGGTGTTCCCCGACAACGGCAGGCGTTCGCTGCCCTCGATCTACGGCCAGTACCTGCTGCTCGACGGCAGCACGGGCGCGACCCTGGCCCTGCTCGATGGCACGATGCTGACCAAGCGGCGTACCGCCTGCGCCTCGGGCCTCGCCGCGCGCTACCTGTCGCGGCCCGACGCCGCGCGGTTGCTGATGATCGGCACCGGTGCGCTGGCACCCGAACTGATCCGCGTGCATGCCAAGGTGCGGCCGATCGAGGACGTGGCGATCTGGGGCCGCACGGCGGCCCAGGCCGAAGCGCTTGCCGCGAGACTCTCCGTTTCCCTGCCGGCGGCGATCGGCCGTCCCGTGACCGTGCGTGCCGTCGGCGACCGCGAGGCCGCCGTTCGGGATGCCGACATCATTTCCTGCGCCACGCTTTCCACGGCTCCCCTGGTCGAGGGTGGCTGGTTGCGCGAGGGGCAGCATATCGACCTGGTGGGCGCCTTCACGCCGCAGATGCGCGAGAGCGACGATCGGGCCGTGCAGCGGGCTCGCCTCTATGTCGATACCCGTGCCGGCGCACTGAAGGAGGGGGGCGACATCGTCCAGCCGATCGCCAGCGGCGCCATCAGGGACGCCGACGTGATCGCCGACCTCTTCGATCTGGCGCGGGGCCTGCAGACCGGCCGTGCGGCCGGTGACACCACCTCGATCACGCTGTTCAAGTCGGTCGGCGCGGCGCTGGAAGACCTCGCCGCCGCCGAGCTGGCCGTGGAAATGGCCGTCGAAGCTACGGCTCGATAAGCGCGCCCGACGTCTTCAGGGCTTCGATATCGTCGACGCTGACGCCGGCCTCGGCCAGCACGGCGCGCGAGTCCTGTCCCTGCAGGGGCGCCATGGACCGGATGGACGGCGGGGTCCTGCTCATGGTCATCGGCGGTTCGACCATCATGATCTCGCCCTCCGACGGGTGCGGATACTTCCTGAAGAGCTTGCGCCAGACGAGGTGAGGGTCCTCGAAGAGGTCGGCGGGCTTCGACACCGGGGCGTTCGGGATCTGAGCCTGGTCGAGCAGCCTGACCCATTCGGCCGTGGTCTTCGACGGCGCGAGCGCCTCGACCATGGCGTACATGTCGCCGATATGCATCGAGCGGGCATTGAGGGTCGAATAGCGCGGATCCTCCAGCACCTCCGCCCGGCCGACCAGCTCGAAGAAGTTGCGCCAGTGCTTGTCGTTGTAGGGCAGGATCGCCATCCAGCCGTCCAGGGTACGATAGGGCTTGCGGGTGCGGGCGAGCAGGCGGGTGTAGCCGACCTCGCCCTCGTCGCTGAAGGTCCGCTCCCAGAGATGCTCGACCATCAGCCAGGCCGACATGGTCTCGAACATCGGCACCTCGACGAACTGGCCCTCACCGGTCCGCTGTCGATGCATCAGCGCCGAAAGGGTCGAAAAGGCGAAGGTGAGACCCACCGTTTTGTCGGCGATGATGGTCGGCGGATAGCGCGGGACGTCGTCGCCGGCGGCACGGCCCATCAGGTCGGCAATGCCGAAGCGAGCCTGGATGGCATCGTCGTACGCAGGCAGTTTTCCGTAAGGACCTTGTGCCGAGTAGCCATAGGCGCCGACATAGACGATGTCGGGCTTCACCTTGCGGATCTCCTCGTAGTCCAGACCCAGCGCCTCGATGGCCTGGGGGCGCAACGCATGGACGAAGGCATCGGCCGTCGCCACGACCTTGAGCAGGGCGGCGCGCGCGTCCTTGTTCTTGAGGTCGAGGCAGAGCGAGCGCTTGTTGCGGTTCACGTACAGATAGGTCGGTCCCATCCCCGGCGTCTTGCCGGGCTTGCCGATGTGACGCACCGCATCGCCTTCCGGTGCTTCGACCTTGATGACGTCGGCGCCCTGGTCGGCCAGCAGCATCGTGCCGTAGGGGCCGAGGATGATGTTGGTGAGGTCGACGATCCTGATGCCTTCGAGCGCGCCGGGCATGGTCTTGTCCTGTGTCATGGCTGTGTCGGATCACACTGCCATCGCCTTGCCCGCGCGTCATCGTCCTTGCCACTGCGTCGCAGAACTCAGGCGGAAATCCTTGAAGGCGCGAGGATAATGCCCGGCAGCCGCGACGGATTACCCGATCTCCGACTCGAAAGGTTGCAACAGCCCGAACAGTTCTCGCTTTTCGATTCCGCGTTGCCGACTCAAGTACTCGCGCATTCACCTTCGACAAAGAGTGTTATGTGACCGTTGTGCGACGCGCTTGGCCGGTGTAGCGAAGGAGCAGCAAGCCGGGGGGGCGATGCGAAGCAACGTTGCAAAGAAGCAGCTTGAGTCGAAGACTGCGTCGAGTGCGGCATCCAGGCCCTATCGCATCGAAGATCAGATCGGCTACCTGCTGCGACGCGCGCATCAGCGCGCGAGTGCCATCTTCCAGACCGGTATCGGCGATCCCAACATCACGCCGACCCAGTATTCGAGCCTGGCGAAGCTCGACGAATACACCGAGCTGTCGCAGAACCTGCTGGGCCGTCTCGTCGGCATGGACAAGGCCACGATGCAGGGCGTGGTGCGCCGGTTGAAGGAACGCGGCCTCGTCGATTCACGGCCTGACCCGGGCGATGCGCGCCGCACGCTGCTCAGCCTGACGACCGAAGGGCAGCGGCTGGTCAACAGGCTGCTGGTGAACGGTCCGGCGGTTTCGCGCGAGACCCTGAAGCCGCTCAATCCGCAGGAGCAGAAGCAGCTTCTCGATCTTCTCTCGCGGATTATCTGAATCCGACTCATTTGTTTGACTCGCACGTGGCCTGTGTCATCGTACGTACACGAACGATATGGGCGCCTATCTCCGACCCCGAGGCCTTGAAGAGGCACTCCAGGCACTGACCCGGCCTTTCACGGTGCTGGCCGGTGGCACCGACTTCTATCCGGCGCGGGTCGGCCGTGCCGTCACCGAAGACGTGCTCGACATTGCCGGCATCGCTGCCCTGCGCGGCATTTCAGAGACATCCGCCGGCTGGCGGCTGGGCGCCACCACGACCTGGAGCGAACTGGTCGAAGCAGACCTGCCGCCGATGTTCGATGGGCTGAAGCAGGCGGCGCGCGAGGTCGGCGGCCGTCAGATCCAGAACGCGGGGACGATCGCGGGCAATATCTGCAACGCCTCGCCGGCGGCCGACGGCGTGCCGGCTCTGCTGGCGCTCGACGCCGAAGTGGAGCTTGCAAGCCGCGATGGCGCGCGTCGGCTTCCGCTCGCATCCTTCATCACCGGTGTCCGCACGACGGCCCGGGAGCCCGGCGAGCTCGTCGTGGCGCTTCATGTCCCGCGCCCGCGAGCCGAGGCGAGGAGCGCCTTCCTGAAGCTCGGCGCGCGTCGCTACCTCGTGATCTCGATCGCCATGGCTTCGACCCTGGTCGAAGTCGAGGACGGGAAGGTCAAGGCGGCGCGCGTCGCCGTGGGGGCCTGCTCTCCCGTTGCGCAACGGCTGCCGGCCCTGGAGCAGGCGCTTGTCGGCGCGACGGTCGACGCGCATCTCGGCGAACGGCTCGCGCCGTCCCATCTGGCGCCGCTGTCGCCGATCGACGATGTGCGGGGCAGTGCCGGCTATCGCAGCGAGGTGGCCCTGGTCCTGCTGCGCCGGCTGTTGTCGAAGGTCGCCGCATGAAACTCGAATTCACGCTCAACGGACGTGCAGCAAGCTGGGACGGCGCGCCGGTCACGCGACTGGCGTCGGCCCTGCGCGACGACCTGGGCGTTACCGGGACCAAGATTGGCTGCGACGCAGGCGATTGCGGCGCCTGTACGGTGCTGCTCGATGGCCGCCAGGTCTGCTCCTGTCTCGTCGCCATGGGCCAGATCGAGGGAAGGACCGTCGAGACGGTCGAAGGTCTTGAAGCCGGCCCGGACGCGATGGCCGCGCTCCAGCAATCGTTTCTCGATCATGGCGCCGCCCAGTGCGGCATCTGCACGCCCGGCATGCTGATGGCCGCACAGGAGCTGGTGCGCAGGAACAACAAGCCGAGCCGGGCCGAGGTCGAGGATTTCCTGGGGGGCGTGCTCTGCCGCTGTACCGGCTACGGCAAGATCGTCGATGCGGTGATGGATGTCGTCGCACCGACGCCCGCGACCGCATCGGCGGCCGGTGAAGCCGTCGGGTCGCGAATCGTGCGGGTCGACGGTCCGGCCAAGGTCACGGGCCGCGACCTGTTCGGTGCCGATACCATTCCCAGGGACGCACTCTGGATCCGCGTCGTGCGTTCACCGCACGCGCGGGCGCGCTTCGTGCTGGGCGATCTCGAACCGCTGCGCCGGCGTCTTGCGGCAGTGCTGACGGCGGCGGACGTGCCGTTCAACGGCTACGGCATCTATCCCGACATCAAGGATCAGCCGGTCCTCGCGGACGGGCAGGTCCGCTATCGCGGCGAGGCCGTCGTCGCCCTGGTCGGCGAACATGCCGAGGTGCTGGCGATCCGCGACGATGAGGTGCCGATCACCTGGACGCCCGAGCCGCCTGTGTTCGGCGTCGATGCCGCGATGGCCGAGGATGCGCCGCTAGTGCAGGCCGACAGGCGGGGCAACCTGCTGCTGAAGGGCGGGGTGAAGAGCGGCGATACGGCCGCCGCCTTGGATGCCTGCGCGGCCGTGGCGGAAGGCACGTTCGAGACCGCGTTCGTCGAGCACGCCTACATCGAGCCGGAGGCCGGCTGGGCGCGCCGGGTCGGCGACCGGATCGAGATTCATGCGACCACGCAGACGCCTTACATGGACCGCGACGAGATCGCGAACCTGATGCGGCTGAAGCCGGAGGCCGTGCGCATCGTGCCGACGGCTTGCGGTGGCGGCTTCGGCGGCAAGCTCGACCTGTCGGTGCAGCCGCTGCTCGCCATCGCGGCCTGGACGCTGGGACGTCCCGTGGCGCTGGTCTACACGCGGCCGGAAAGCATGGCGGCCAGCACCAAGCGCCATCCGGCCCGGGTGACGGCGCGGTTCGGCTGCGATGCCGAGGGCAAGCTTCTGGCCTGCGACGTGACTGCTCTCTTCGACACCGGCGCCTACGCGTCCTGGGGCCCGACCGTCGCCAACCGCGTGCCGGTGCATGCGATGGGCCCGTATGCCATTCCGAATGTCCGGACCTGGGGCGAGGCCTACTTCACCAACGGTCCGCCGGCCGGCGCTTTCCGGGGCTTCGGCGTACCGCAGGCCGCCATCGCCCACGAGGCGATGATGGATGAACTCGCCGACAGGCTCGGCATCGACCGGCTGGAGTTCCGCCATCGCAACGCCCTGCGCGCCGGCGACATGACGGCGACCGGCCAGACGCTCGCCCATTCCGCCGGGCTTGCGCAGTGCCTCGATGCGCTGCGACCGCATTGGCGGCGAGCGCATGAGGAAATTGCCGCGTTCAACGAGAGGGGCGGCTCGCATCGCCGCGGCATCGGCATCGGCTGCATGTGGTACGGGATCGGCAACACCTCGATGTCCAATCCCTCACGCATGCGCGTGGGCCTGTCGCCCGGCGGCACCTTGACGCTCTATAGCGGCGCGCTCGACATCGGGCAGGGCAGCAACACCATCATGGTGCAGATCGCCGCCGATGCGGTCGGTCTTCCCGCCGACCAGTTCACGCTGGTGACGGGCGACACCGATCTCACCGCCGATGCCGGCAAGACCTCGGCCTCGCGCCAGACCTTCGTGTCCGGCAAGGCGGCGGAAAAGGCCGGACAGGATCTGCGCCAGCAGATCCTGCGGCTGGCCAATGCCGGTCCCGACGCAATCCTGTCGCTCGAAGGTGCGACGCTTTCCGTGCGCGATGGCGGCGAAGTCCGGACGATCGATCTCGCCGCATCAGGCCCCCTGATGGGCGAGGGCACCTTCGATCCGCCGACCACGCCGCTCGATGCCGAGGGGCAGGGCGTGCCCTATGCGACCTATGCTTTCGCCGCGCAGCTCGCCGAGGTCGAAGTCGATGTCGAGCTGGGCACGGTGAAGGTCCTGCGCATCGTGGCCGCGCACGATGTCGGGCGGGCGATCAACCCGACCCTGGTCGAAGGCCAGATCCAGGGCGGCGTGGCGCAGGGGCTGGGTCTCGCGCTGATGGAGGAATACCTGCCGGGCCGCACCGAGAACCTGCACGACTATCTCATCCCGACCGTCGGCGATGTGCCCGAGATCGAGTGCCTCCTGATCGAGGATCGCGAGCCGCTGGGTCCTTCGGGCGCCAAGGGAATCGGCGAACCGGCCCTGGTGCCGACGGCGCCGGCCATCCTCGGCGCGGTCCATCACGCGACGGGTGTGCGCGTCCACCGCGTTCCGCTGCTGCCGCATCGCCTGCGCGAGGCCATCGTCGCCCTGGAAAGGAAGCGAGCATGAGCGACGACATCTCGCTCTCGGAGGCCGAACGCAGCGCCGGCATCGTGCGCTGCGATGCCTGTCCCGTCCTGTGCCGCATCCGCCCCGGCCGCGCCGGCGCCTGCGACCGCTACGCCAACGAGAACGGCGCTCTGGTGCGGGTCGATCCGCTGGTGCTGCTGGCCAAGCCCGATCTCGCCCGCGTCGCCTTCATCGAGGGCAGCGACGCCTGGCGCGGCGAACTGGGGAAGGGTGAGGGCGCCTTCGTCACCGGCATCGGCGCCACCACGACCTATCCCGACTACAAGCCCGCCCCCTTCATCGTCTCCTCGAAGCATGACGGCGTCGACATGGTGACGGTCGTGACCGAGGGGATCTTCAGCTACTGCGGCGTCAAGGTGAAGATCGACACCGACCGCTACCTGGGGCCCGAGCAGGCGACGGTGAGGGTGAAGGGCGAGGCGGTGGGCCATGTCACCACAGCCGAATACGGCTCGCAGATGCTGTCGCTGGGCGGCGTCCACCATCTCACCGGCGGCAGCAAGAAGGAGGGCGTCGTCACCTGCGACACGCTGCTGGCGCTGTGCAATCGCGAGGCCGTCGAACTCACCATCGACGGCGGCTCGACGGTCGTGGTTCAGGCCGACAGGCCACCGGTGGTGAACGGCACGCTCGAGGAGCGCATGCGGGTCGGCTGCGGCTCGGCGGCGATCGGCATGTTCGCGCCGCAATGGAAGGACCATGTCGACGAAGTGATCGTGGTCGACGACCACATCACCGGCGTGCTGAGCGAGCATCAGGGCGGCGTCTTCCTCGACATGAAGCCGGCCGGCATCCGCGTGCGCGGCCGCCGCTCGACGCCGGGCCGCTACTTCCAGGTGGCCGAGCCGGGGATGGGCTGGGGCGGCACCAATGTCAGCGACCCGCTGGAGATCATCGAGAAGATCGATCCCAAACAGGCCTGGCCGGGGCTCAAGCTTCTGATGGTCTCGACGACCGGCGAGCATTCGGCCTGGTTCACGCTCGACGACCAGTTGAAGCCGCAGCCCGCCGAGATGCCCGCGCCGGTGCGCCACGTCGTCGAGCGCATCGCCGAGAATTGCGAGCCCGCGCTCTGCACCGTGCTGTTCATGGCCGGCGCCGGCGGCTCGCTGCGCGCCGGCGTCACCGAAAATCCGGTGCGGCTCACGCGCTCGGTGCGCGACACGCTGACCAAGGTCAGCCTGGGCGGCGCGCCGGCCTTCATCTGGCCGGGTGGCGGCATCACCCTGATGGTCGACGTAGCGCGCATGCCGGAGAATTCCTTCGGCTATGTGCCGACGCCGGCGCTGGTCGCGCCCATCGAGTTCACCCTGCGCGCCGACGATTACGCGGCGCTGGGCGGCTACGCCTCGCGCGCGGTCACGCTGGAAGACGTGATCGCTCGGCACAAGGTGCGGATCGAATGAGCGCCGTCGCCGCCCGCCTCGATGACGGACGGCTGCATCTGCAGCACGGTCCGATCGATCTCATCGTCGAGGCGTTCGGCGTGCAGGCCGAGGTCGAGCTTGCCTATGCGCAAGCGATCGATCGCTTCGGCGACGTCCTGCCGACCCTGGTCGGCGAACTTCTGGTACTGCGTCGGCCGGTCGGGGAGGCCTATCCCCTGCTGCAGGCGCCGGTGGCGCGGCGCATGGCCGAAGCCGTGTGGCCGCATCGCGCCCGCTACATCACGCCGATGGCCGCCGTTGCCGGCGCCGTCGCCGACGAGATGCTGCAGGCGCTGGTGCGGGGCCGCACGCTCACCAAGGCCTATGTGAACGACGGCGGCGACATCGCGATCCATCTGACGCCCGGGCATTCGCTGCGCGCCGGCATCGTCGCGGGTTCAGTCTCTTCCCCATTCAGATGGGGAAGTGCCCCGTCATACGGGGCGATGGGGTCATGCGCGGCGCAGCACAGTATGACCCCTCCGTCGACGATGACGTCGACACCTCCCCATTTGAATGGGGAGGAAGGGCACAAGACATTGGACGGCGTGGCCTTGCTCACGCACGAGCGGCCGGTCCGCGGGATAGCGACCTCAGGCCGGGGCGGGCGCTCCTTCTCGTTGGGCATTGCCGATTCGGTGACCGTGCTGGCCGCCACGGCGGCCGCCGCCGATGCTGCGGCGACCATGATCGCCAACGCAGTGAATGCCGACCATTCTTCCATCGAACGCCGGCCTGCGTGCTCGCTCGATCCGGACAGCGATCTCGGCGAGCTGCTCGTGACGGTGGCGGTCGGTGACTTGCCGCCGGAGATCGTGGCGGCAGCCCTCGACCGCGGCGCGGCGGAAGCGCGGCGGCTGAGGCTCTGCGGCCTGATCGACAGCGCGGCGCTGTCGCTCGAAGGACAATGGCGAATCGAGACAGGCGGCACGCCGCTTGCTCTGTCGGAGGCGGGATGAGCGATCTGGTGAAAGTGCGGAAGTACGTGGCGATGGTCGAGGAGACGCTGCACGACTTCGGACCGGTGCTGGCGCGGCCGGTGACCAAGGCCGTGGTCGGTGGCGTCATTGCCAATCCCTATGCCGGCCGGCACGTGGCCGACATCCAGCCGATGATGAAGGCGCTGGAACCGCTCGCGGTCGATCTCACGGAACGCGTGATGAAGATCCTGGGCGCCCAGGGCTCCGAGTTGGAGGCCTATGGCAAGGGAGCCATCGTCGGACTGAACGGCGAGCTGGAACATGCCGCCCTGTGGCATCAGCCCAGTGGCTTCGGCATCCGCCATGCGATGGGCGGCGCCAAGTCGATCGTGCCCTCGACCGTGAAGGTCGCGGCGGCCGGCGCGCGCATCGACATTCCGCTGCATCACGTGACGGCGGCCTATGTGCGCAGCCATTTCGATGCCATCGAGTTCTGCGTACCCGACGGTCCGCGTCCGGACGAGATCGTGTTCATCGTCGCCGCCGCGATCGGCGGCCGCCCCCATGCCAGGGTCGGCGGACTGACGCCGGACGGGATCAAGTTGGGGGACGGGCAACGATGAACGAAGACACGCTCGCTGCCGCCCTGAAGGTAATGGACGACTATATCGGCGGCCTGAATCGCCATGACGAGCCGGCGGTCAACGACGCTTGCAATTTCCCGCATGTGCGGCTCGCGGGCGGCAAGGTCGTCGTCTGGTCGAACCATGGCGACTACAGGCTCGGAGATTTCGTCGCCCGCGCCGGCGACGGCTGGCATCACAGCAGGTGGGACGAGCGCACGCCGATCCATGTCGGCCGCGACAAGGTCCATCTCAAGGTGAAGTTCAGCCGCTGGCGCGAGGATGGCTCGCTGCTCGGCGTCTTCGAGACGATCTACATCGTGACCCTGCAGGACGGTCATTGGGGAATACAGGCACGGTCGAGCTTCGCCGACTGAGCGCTTGTGGGAGAGGGGCCGGCCTCGTTAGGGTCGGTCCACAGGGAATGATTCACTTATTGAAGAGGGGGATGTCATGCTGACCCGCAATCGCCTGCTTGCCGGCACCGCCGCGCTCGTGGCGCTGTCGCTCGTCGGACCGGCCGCCGCACAGGCACCGATCAAGATCGGCGAACTCAACAGCTACAAGGTCTTTCCGGCCTTCCTCGAACCCTACAAGAAGGGCATCGAGCTGGCGGTGGAGGAGGTCAACGCGGCGGGCGGCGTGCTCGGCCGCAAGATCGAGGTCGTGAGCCGCGACGACAATGGCAATCCCGGAGACGCCGTGCGCGTGGCCGAGGAGCTGCTGAGCCGTGAGGGTGCCGCGTTCCTGATCGGCACCTTCCCGTCGAATGTCGGCCTCGCCGTCGCCGACTTCGCCAAGCAGCGCAAGGTTCTGTTCATCGCTGCCGAGCCGCTGACCGACAAGATCGTCTGGGACCAGGGCAATGCCTACACGTTCCGCCTGCGCACCTCGACCTACATGCAGACGGCGATGCTCATTCCCGATGCCGTCAAGCTGAAGAAGAAGCGCTGGGCGATCGTCTATCCGAACTACGAGTACGGCCAGTCGGCGACGGCCGCCTTCAAGAAGCTGCTGAAGGAGAAGCAGCCCGACGTCGAATTCGTTGCCGAGCAGGCGACGCCGCTGGGCAAGATCGATGCGGGCGCCGTGGCGCAGGCCTTGGCCGACGCCAAGCCCGACGCGATCTTCTCCTCGCTGTTCGGTCCCGACCTCGCCAAGTTCGTGCGCGAGGGCCAGACCCGCGGCCTGTTCAAGGGTGTCGAGGTCTTCAACCTGCTGGCCGGCGAGCCCGAGTATCTCGATCCGCTGAAGGAGGAGTCGCCCGACGGCTGGTACGTCACCGGCTATCCGTGGAGCGAGCTCAAGACTCCCGAGCACACCAAATTCCTCAACGCCTACCAGGCCAAGTTCAAGGATTATCCGCGGCTGGGTTCGGTGGTCGGCTATGCGACCGTGATGTCGGCGGCCGAGGCGATCAAGAAGGCGGGCTCGCTCGACCAGGAGAAGCTGGTCGCGGCGATGAAGGGCCTCACGCTGATGACGCCCTTCGGCATGATCGAGTATCGGCCGATCGACCATCAGTCGACCATGGGCGCCTATGTCGGCCAGATCGGCGTGAAGGACGGCAAGGGCTACATGAAGAACTGGCGCTTCGTCGACGGCAAGGACGCCCTGCCGAGCGACGCCGACGTCCAGAAGATGCGGCCGAAGAACTGACGGCACAGCTGTCATCCCGAACGAAGTGAGGGACCTTTGAGGCATCGTGAAAGGTCCCTCGCTGTGCTCGGGATGACACCTTCTCTCTCCTCGGCCATCGCGTGACTCTCGCTTCCATCCTCATCCAGCTGCTGAACGGGCTGGCGGCGGCCGCGTCGCTGTTCCTGGTGTCGGCCGGCCTGTCGCTGATCTTCGGCGTCACGCGGATCGTGAACTTCGCGCACGGTTCGCTCTACATGCTGGGACTCTACGGCGCCTACTCGCTGATCGAGTTCTTTGGCCGCACACCCCTGGGCTTCTGGGGCGCCGTCGTGCTGGCCGCCCTTGCGGTCGGGTTGGTCGGCGTCCTGATCGAGGTGCTGGTGCTGCGGCGCATCTATCGCGCGCCGGAGCTGTTCCAGCTGCTGGCGACCTTCGCGGTCGTGCTGGTGATCAAGGACATCGCGCTCTTCACCTGGGGCGCCGAGGATCTGGTCGGGCCGCGTGCGCCCGGCCTGTCGATGGCGGTCGAGATCATGGGGCGGCGCATCCCGGCCTACGATCTGGTGCTGATCGCCATCGGCCCGGTCGTGTTGGGCCTCGTCTGGCTGCTGCTGACGCGCACGCGCTGGGGCGCGCTGGTGCGCGCCGCGACCCAGGACCGCGAGATGGTGGGCGCGCTGGGCGTCGACCAGGCCAAGCTCTTCACCTCGGTGTTCTTCGTGGGCTCCGTCTTGGCAGGGCTGGGCGGCGCGCTGCAGATCCCGCGCGAGCCCGCCAATCTCGAACTCGACCTCGCCATCATCGCCGATGCCTTCGTGGTCACGGTGGTGGGCGGGCTGGGCAGCATCGGCGGCGCCTTCCTGGCCGCCATCATCATCGGCGTCGCCAAGGCCTTCTGCATTGGCATCGGTACGGTGACCTGGTTTGGCTTCGAGGTGTCCTTCTCCAAGCTCACCCTGGTGGTCGAATTCCTGATCATGGCGTTGGTGCTGGTCGTGCGGCCCTACGGGCTGCTGGGCAAGCCGCAGGCCGCGCAGCGGGCGGCCGAACCGGCGCCGCGATTGCAGGTGCCGTCCTGGACCTTCGCACTGGTCTGGCTGGCGTTGCTCGCCCTCGTGCCGCTGTTCGCCGATCGCTACACCACGATCCTGCTGACCGACATCGTCTGCTTCGCGCTGTTCTCCGTCTCGCTCCATTTCATCATGGGGCCGGCTGGGATGGTCTCGTTCGGCCACGCCGCCTATTTCGGCATCGGCGCCTATGCGGCGGGCCTGCTGATGAAGCGCTTCGGCCTGCCAATGGAAGCCGCGCTCCTGCTGGCCCCTCTGGTCGCCGGCCTGTTCGCCATCGTCTACGGCTGGTTCTGCGTCCGCCTGTCGGGCGTCTATCTCGCCATGCTGACGCTCGCGTTTGCGCAGATCAGCTGGTCGATCGTCTTCCAGTGGGATTCGGTCACTGGCGGCAGCAACGGCGTGTTCGGCGTCTGGCCGTCGCCTTGGCTCGCCGACAAGACCACCTACTACTATCTGGCGCTCGTCCTGTGCGGCGCCGGCATCGTCTTCCTGTGGCGCGTACTGTTCTCTCCCTTCGGCTATGCCCTGCGGGCCGGGCGCGATTCACCACTGCGTGCCGAGGCGATCGGCATCGACCTTCGCGGCTTCCAATGGGCGGCCTTCGTGCTGGTCGGCGCGCTGGCCGGCCTCGCCGGCGCGGTCTACGCCTTCTCCAAGGGCAGCATCTCGCCCTCCAGCATCTCGATCGCGCAATCGACCGACGGGCTCATCATGGTGCTGCTGGGCGGCGTCGAAACCCTGACCGGCCCGGTGGTCGGCGCGGCGATCTTCACCTGGCTGCGCGACGTCGTGGCCCGCAACACCGAATTCTGGCGCGCCGTCATGGGCGGCGTGATCCTGCTGATCGTGCTGCTGTTCCCGCAGGGACTCGTGGGCGGCCTGAAGGCGCTGGTCGCGCGCTGGCGGGAGCAGCGGGCATGAGCCACGCGATCCTGCAGGTCGAGGGGCTGCACAAGGCGTTCGGCGGTGTCCAGGCCGTGGCCGATGTCTCCTTCGCCGTATCGGCCGGCGAGATGCTGGCGCTGATCGGGCCCAACGGCGCGGGCAAGAGCACCTGCTTCAACATGCTGAACGGCCAGCTCACGCCCGACTCCGGCATCGTGCGCCTCGAAGGCCGCGACATCGTGGGCCTCCGTCCGCGCGCCATCTGGCGGCTGGGCGTTGGGCGCACCTTCCAGATCACCGCCACCTTCGCTTCGCTCAGCGTTCGCGAGAACGTGCAGATGGCGCTCTATTCGCACGCGGGCCGGCTGCGCTCGCTGCTGTCGCGCTTTGGCGCGGCGTTCGCTCGGGAAGCCGATGCGCTGCTCGACCAGGTCGGCATGCTCGACCAGGCGGAGCGGACCTGTGGCGTGCTGGCCTATGGCGACCTGAAGCGGGTCGAGCTCGCCATCGCGCTGGCCAACGAACCGCGCCTCCTGCTCATGGACGAGCCGACTGCCGGCATGGCGCCGAAAGAGCGCGTCGCGTTGATGGAGCTGACGGCGCGGCTGGCCCGGGCGCGCAACATCGCCGTCCTGTTCACCGAGCACGACATGGACGTGGTCTTCACCCAGGCCGACCGCATCATCGTGCTAGACCGTGGCGTGCTCATCGCCGGCGGCACGCCGCCCGAAGTCCGCGCCAATCCGAACGTGCGCGCGGTCTATCTCGGGAGCGCGCATTGACGGCGCCGCCGATGCTCGAGGTCAAGGACCTGCACGCCTTCTACGGCCGCGCCCATATCCTGCATGGCATCTCGCTGGAGGCACGCGCCGGAGAGGTCGTGGCCCTGCTCGGCCGCAACGGCGCGGGCAAGTCGACGGCGATGAAGGCGATCATGGGGCTGGTGCCGCCCGCCCGCGGCGAGGTGAGCTTCGCCGGCCAGCGCATCGAGCGCCTGCCGCCCTATCGCATCGCACGGCTCGGCCTGGGTTACGTGCCCGAGGAACGGCGCATCTTCACCGAACTCTCGGTGATGGAGAATCTCGAAGTCGGCCGCCAGGCGGCGCGGGCCGGCGTGCCGCTCTGGACGGAAGACAAGCTCTTTGCGCTGTTCCCCAACCTCGCCCGCATGCGCGAGCGGCCGGGCGGGCGGATGTCGGGCGGCGAGCAGCAGATGCTCACCATCGCCCGTACCCTGATGGGCAATCCGAGCTGCGTCCTGCTCGATGAGCCGTCGGAGGGACTGGCCCCCATCATCGTCGAGGAGATGGCCCATTCTATCCGGGCACTGAAGGGCGAGGGCATGTCGGTGATCCTGTGCGAACAGAACTTGCATTTCGCGCTGGGCGTCGCCGACCGCGCCTACATCATCGAAAAGGGCCAGATCCGCTTCGGCGGCTCCATGGCCGAGCTGGCGGCCAACGACTCCCTCCGCGAACAATATCTTTCGGTTTGAACCCATGGCTGCCAAGAGCACTTTCACCGTCGGCATCGATGTCGGCGGTACCTTCACCGACCTGCTGGCGATCGATCCGGCCACCAACGAGGTGAAGCTCGCAAAGGTGCCGACCACGGTCGACAATCAGGCGATCGGCTTCATGGCGGCGCTGGCGGCGGCGGGCCTGGATCCCGCGCTGCTGCAGGCGGTCGTGCACGGCACGACGACGACCACCAATGCGCTGCTCGAACGCAAGATCGCCAGGGTCGGTTTGATCACCACCAAGGGCTTTCGCGACGTGCTGGAGCTGGGCCGCCGCACTCGGCCGCAGGCCTACGGCTTGCGCGGCACCTTCCGACCGATGATCGACCGCGAGGTACGGCTCGAAGTGCCCGAGCGCATGGATGCCGACGGCAAGGTGCTGACGGCGCTCGACGAGGCCGCCGTCGCCGACGCCGCGCGAAAACTGCTGGCGGCGGGCTGCGAGGCCGTCGTCATCCATTTCCTGCACAGCTACATCAACCCGGCGCACGAGCGCCGCGCCGCCGAGATCGTGCGCGGGCTGTGGCCGAATGCCTATGTCACGGCCGGCCACGCCATCCTGTCGGAATACCGCGAGTATGAGCGCGGCGTGACGGCGGCGGTGAATGCTTCCGTGCAGCCGGTGCTCGACCGCTACCTGTCGCGGCTGCGTACGGAGCTGAAGGCCAAGGGCTACGACCGCGACCTGCTGGTGATGCAGGGCAATGGCGGGACGATCTCCTCGCAGCTCATCGCCGAGGCGGCGGTGAACACGGTGATGTCCGGCCCGGCCTCGGGCGTGATGGCGGCCGCCTATACCGGCCGCGTTTCGGGCCACCCCAACCTGATCACCTACGACATGGGCGGCACCTCGACCGATGTCGGCCTGATCGAGAATGCCGTGCCGCAGGTCTCGGGCGAGCTCGAACTCGAATATGCGATGCCGATCCACGTGCCGATGGTCGACGTGCACACGATCGGCGCCGGCGGCGGCTCCATCGCCTCGGTCGATGCGGCGGGCATGCTGCGGGTCGGGCCTGAGAGCGCCGGCGCGCGCCCCGGTCCGATCTGCTACGGCCGCGGTGGGGACGAGCCCACCATCACCGATGCCAACCTGGTGCTGGGCCGGCTCAACCCCGACAAGCTTCTGGGCGTCGACCATCCGGTGACGCTCGACCATGTACGCGGGCTGGTGCTGGAAAAGGTCGGGCAGCGTCTCGGCCTTGATGCCGAGTCAGCCGCCGCCGCCATCCTGCGCATCGCCAACGACCGCATGGCCGGCGCGGTGCGCCTGGTGTCGCTGTCGCGCGGCCACGATCCGCGCGACTTCGCGCTGTTCGCTTTCGGCGGCGCCGGGCCGCTGCATGCGACGGCACTCGCGCGCGAACTGGGCATCCCGACGGTCTTGGTGCCGGTGCGGCCCGGTATCACCAATGCGCTGGGCTGTGTCGTGGCTGACCTGCGCCACGACTATGTGCGCACCGTGAACAAGCCGCTGTCCGCGGTCGACGACGCCACGGTGGCGCGCATCTATGCAGAACAGGCTGCCGAAGGCGAGGCGACGATCGCGCGCGAGGGCGTGCCGGTGCGCGAGCTGCGCCGCGTGCTCTCGGCCGACATGCAGTTCCAGGGGCAGAGCCATATCCTGTCGGTCGGCGTCGACAGTGCCGACATCGGAGTCGCCGGTCTGAATAAGGCTTTCGCGGCGGCCTACTTCCGCCGCTTCGGCATCGAGCTGCCGGAGATCCCGCCGGTCCTCGTCAACCTGCATACGGCGGTGATCGGCGTGCGGCCGGAAATCTCGCTGGCCGCGCTCGCCGCCACCGATCGCGCGCCGACGCTCGAAACCGCAAGGCTCGGCGTCCGCCGCGTCTGGTTCAGCGACGGCTGGCACGAGACGCCCGTCTATGCCCGCGAGAAGCTGCCGCTCGATGCCACGCTCGAAGGTCCGGCGATCCTCGAGCAGCTGGACTGCACCACCGTCGTCGAACCGGGCGACAAGGTCCGGCAGGACAGTCTCGGCAATTTGCTGATATCAGTCGGCTAACGAATAAATCCGGAGGAAACTAAGATGAAGGTGACGGACGTCGTCTGCCACATCCTGAGCTGCAAGGTCGACAAGCCGTTCGTCTCGGCGCGCGGCTGGGTCTACGGCACGCGCTCGACCTGCCTGGTCGAGATCTCGACCGACGAGGGCATCACCGGCTGGGGCGAGTGCTACGGTCCTGCCGCCGTCGCCAAGACCTTCGTCGAGACGCAGTACAAGGCGCGCGTGATCGGCCGCGATCCGTTCGACGTCGAGGCGATCTGGGAAGACCTCTACAACAGGATCAAGGATTACGGCACGACCGGCATGGCGATCTCGGCCATCTCCGGCATCGACATCGCGCTGTGGGACATCATGGGCCGCGCCGTGAACAAGCCGGTGCATAAGCTGATCGGCGGCGCCTATCGCACCGAGGTGATTCCTTACGCAACCGGGCTCTACTTCATCGACATGAATCGCCTGATCGAGGAAGCCGTCGAGGAGGCGCTGGAGTTCAAGCACGCCGGCTTCCAGGCGATCAAGATGAAGATCGGCCTGGGCGACCTGAAGCTCGATGCGAAGCGGGTCACCGCGGTGCGCGAGGCGATCGGGCCGGACGTGAAGCTCGCCGTCGACGCCAACCACTGCTTCTCGGTCCCCAATGCCATCAAGCTCGGCCGCATGCTGGAGGAACAGGACATACTGTGGTTCGAGGAGCCGATCAGCCCCGAGGATCATGACGGCTACATCGAAGTGACGCGCGCGCTCGACATGGCGGTGGCCGGCGGCGAGAACGATTTCACCCGCTGGGGTTTCCGCGACGTCATCGCGAGGAAGGCGATGGACATCGTGCAGCCCGACCTCTGCGCGGCCGGCGGCTTCTCGGAATGCCGCAAGATCGCGACACTCGCCTCGGCCTTCGGCGTCGAGTGCGTGCCGCATGCCTGGGGCTCGGCCATCGGCCTCGCGGCCACGGTGCAGTTCCTCGCCGCCCTGCCGGACCAGCCGCCGGCCTTCCGCCCGATGCCGCCGATGCTCGAGTTCGAGCAGACGCCCAACCCGCTGCGCGATCACCTGGCGCAGGAGCCGATCGAGCAGAAGAAGGGCATCGTCAAGGTTCCGACGGGACCTGGCCTCGGCATCGAGATCGATCGCGAGGTCCTGAAGAAATACAAGGTGGCGTGACGCACGACCGAGAGTCGCCGCACATTGTCATCCCGAGCGGAGCGAGGGACCCTTGTGCGGCCGTTGATCAAAGGTCCCTCGCTTCGCTCGGGATGACAAAGATATGAAAATCGTCGACGTAAAGGCCTATCCGACCAGTTATCGCGTGCCCAAGGAGCTGCAGGTGTCGCTGGGCATCGGCACCATGACCAAGCGCGACTGCGTGATGGTCAAGGTGACGACCGAGGATGGGATCGTGGGCTGGGGCGAGAGCCATCATGCGCGCTCGCCCGGCAGCATCGGCCACCTGATCAACACGACGCTGAAGGGCTTCGTGGTCGGCATGGATGCGACCGACACGGTCGGCATCTGGGCCAAGATCTACAAGTTCCAGCTCGGCAGCCACGGCATGGGCGCCGCCACCGCCATGGCGATGAGCGGTCTCGACCAGGCGCTGTGGGACATCAAGGGCAAGGCCGTCGGCTGGCCGCTCTACAAGCTGCTGGGCGGCTCCAACAAACCGGTGCCGGCCTATGCCGGCGGCATCTCGCTCGGTTACCAGGCGCCGGAATCGCTAGCCGATGAGGCCGGCCCCATGGTCGCGGCGGGCTACAAGGCACTGAAGCTCAGGGTCGGCGACAGCGTGAAGAACGACATCGCGCGCATGACCGCGGTGCGCAAGCGCTTCGGCGACGACATGGTCCTGCTGACCGACGCCAACACCGGCTATACGGTCGAGGATGTGCGGCGCGTGATGCCGGCGATGGACGAGCTCGGCATCTCCTGGCTGGAGGAGCCGTTTCCGGCTCACGACCACCGCTCCTACGCGATGGCCAAGGGCTGGGGCGTGACGCCGCTCGCGGCCGGTGAGAACCACTACACGCGCTTCGAGTTCCACCGGATCATCGAGGATGGCAACATCACCATCCTGCAGCCCGACCTGTCCAAGAGCGGCGGCATCACCGAGGTTCAGCGCATCGCGGCCGCCGCCTCGATGTGGAAGCTGCCGATCCATCCGCACAGTTCGATGACCGGCCTCAATCACGCCGTGTCGATCCACTTCCTGGCGTCGATCGATAATGGCGGCTACTTCGAGGCCGACCTTTCGGTGGCCAACAAGTTCCGCGACGAGCTGGGCAGCGCGCCCTGGGAGATCGGCAAGGACGGCAACGTCCGCCCGCTCGACAAGCCCGGCATCGGCGTCGAGATCGACGAGAAGTTCCTGATTGCCCACCCGGTCATCGAGGGACCGGGCTACGTCTGAGCTGGAGAGTCTTTCCAGCGCGAATCGAACCCACAACCTCATCCTGAGGAGCCGCACGTAGTGCGGCGTCTCGAAGGATGGGTAACAAACGCGGTGCTGGCGCCCACCCTTCGAGACGCGGTCCTGCGGACCGCTCCTCAGGGTGAGGTGGTGGTTGGAGGTTCGATTTGATTCGAGCCTTGCCTCAAAACCCTTACGACACAGGAATCAAGTCCGACGCCTTCTCCGCGATGGCATTGGTCGCGGCGTAGGTGTTGCCCGAGACCATGGTCGGCATGCAGGAGGCATCGGCGACACGCAGGCCGGTGAGGCCGATCACGCGCATGCTGAGCGGATCGACGACGGCCATCGGATCCGTGCCGAGTTTCGCCGTGCCCACGGGGTGATAGGTCGTCGAGCCGGTGGCACGGGCATGGGCCATCCACTGCTCGTCGGTCTGCACGCCGGGGCCGGGCAGGTTCTCCTCGACCACATGCTCCTTGAGCGGCGAGGTGTTGATCAGCTTGCGGAGATACTTCATCGCCGCCAGCAGCGCGTCGCGATCGTGCTGGACCGCGAGATAGTTGGGCTGGATCTCGGGCTTGGCCGCGGGATCCGAACTCAGCGCCCTCACGTGGCCGGTGCTCTCGGGCCGCAGTTGCGAGCAGCCCAGCGTCATGCCGGGCACCGAATCCAGTACCGACGTCCCGTAGCTGCCGGGCGCGTAGCTGGCCGGGGCGAAATAGAGCTGCATGTCGGGCGTCTCGAGGCCCGGCCGCGTCTTGAAGTAGCCGCCGGCGTGGCTGGGGCTCGCCGCCAGCAGGCCCTTGCGCGTGAAGGCGTAGCGGATCACCTCGCCCACCAGCCGTAGCCCGTGGCTGCGCTCGTTCAGCGAGCCCGCGCCCTTCACCAGCGCCGAGACGCGCACGGCATAGTGGTCGCGCAGGTTGCGGCCGACACCGGGCAGAGCGTGCTTCACCGCGACGCCGATGGCGTTCAGGTCCTCGGGGTTGCCGATGCCGGAGATCTGGAGGAGCTGCGGCGTGTTGATGGCGCCGCCACTCAGGATCACATCGCGGCGTGCACGGATCGTCTTCGTCTGGCCGTCCTGTCGATAGGTGACGCCGACCGCCTTCCTGCCCTCGAGGTCGACCCGCTCGACCAGCGCGCGGGTGATCACCTTCAGGTTCTGCCGGTCCATGGCGGGGCGCAGATAGGCGTCGACGGGGCTCCAGCGCCGGCCGCGCTTCATCATCTGCTGATAGAGCATCGTGCCTTCCTGGTCGCCGCCATTGTAGTCGGGCGAGCGTTTCAGCCCGAGCGCCTCGTTGGCCGCCATGAAGGCATCGGAAAGGTCGTGCGGATCTCCCTGGTCCTCGATGCTGAGCGGGCCCGAGCGGCCGCGCACCTCGTCGCTGCCGCCGACCCGGCTCTCGGCACGCTTGAAGTAGGGCAACAGGTCGTCCCACGACCAGCCGCGGCAGCCGAGCTGCGCCCAGGTGTCGTAGTCGGCCGACTGGCCGCGCACATAGAGATGACCGTTGATCGAGCCCGAGCCGCCCAGCACTTTCCCCCGCGGAAACTTTATCTTCCGGCCGTCGATGTGCGGGCCGGGCGCCGTCTCGTAACCCCAGTTGAGATTGTCGTTGTAGACCGTCTTGTTGAAGCCGGCCGGAACCTTGATCCAGATATGGTTGTCCTTGCTGCCGGCCTCGATCACCGCGACCGTGTTCTTGCCCGACGCCGACAGGCGATTGGCCAGCACGCAGCCCGCGGCGCCGGCGCCGACGATGATGTAGTCGAACTCTTCCATTTTTTGTTCTCCCGTTCATTCATTGACCTCATCCTGAGGAGGCTGCTCAGCAGCCGTCTCGAAGCATGAGGTTGGGCTAGGCGGCGACCACGAGCGTCGACGCGAGTTGGCGCACCGACTTCACCATTGCCATGGCGACCAGCTTCCCGGTCTTGCGGTTCTCTTCGCTGACGGCCACGTCTTCCATGAAGGTGAAGCGGCCGAAGGCGCCCCTGGCTTCCAGCTCGACGATGTGAGTGGTGATGGTAGGGTCGGCCACGATGACGACGCGCGTCCTGTCGAGGCCGAGCCCGGCAATGGCCGCGGCGGCGGAGATGTTGACGTTCTGCGGATAGAGCCGGGCGCCCTCGCGCACCGGCCCGTCGAAGACGGTGTGCGGGACTTTCAGCGCGTCGAGATCGACAAGGGTCTCCGCAATGGTGCCTTTCCAGGCGGACGGGTCCTTGCGCACCGTGACGGTGACGCTTTCCAGTCCGCCGACCGCGGCGCTGCTCAATATGTCGAGCGCACCGATGCCGGCCGACGGCAGGATCAGCCGCACGCCATTGGCCCTGGCGACGGCCAGCAGACGCTCGAACAGGACCGTGTCGGTGAAGGCGCCGACGGACGTCACGAGGAAATCCGCGCCGCTTTCCAGCACGCGCTGCCCGTGCGTGCGGACGGCCTCATGCCCCGCGCATTCGGCCACGGCGTCGAAGGCGTGGCCGAAGAAACGGTCGGGTTCGTGCGTCAGCAGGCCACCCTCAGTGCGCGGCCGCTTCACCAGCGCCGCGACCAGGTCGAGGTTCTCGATGTTGCCGGCCTTCAGCGCCGCCTCGACATGCTTGCCGATGGCGCCGTAGCCGATCAGGCCCAGCCGGACCGCGGCCCTGGTCGTCACGAGAGGCGGCTCTCCACCCAGCGTGCCCAGGAGATGAGCTGGTCGTCGCTGCCATGCTTGCCGATCAGCTGCACGGAGAGCGGCAGGCCGAACGGTCCGGTGTTGAAAGGCAGTGCGATGCACGGCGTGCCGAGCAGGGTCCAGAAGCGATTGAAGATCGCGTCGCCGGTGCTGCCGAGGCCGGCCGGCGCCTCACCCTTGGCAGATGGCGCCAGCAGGAGGTCGAATTTCTCCCAGGCGTCGTCGAGCTGGGCTACCGCGACCTTCTTGCGCTTCTTCGCGTCGGCATATTGCTTGGCCGTCACCGCATCGCCGTCGGCCATGCCCTGCTGCATCACCGGGGAAAGGAGATGCGGGAAGCGCTTGCGTTCCTGGGCATAGGACTGCGTCGCTTCCTTGGTCATGATGCGGTGCTGCGCCTGCATCAGCCCGGTCCAGTCCTCCGGCGCCTGCCACTCGCGCACCCTGGCGCCGGCGGCGCGGAGCGTGCGGGCGGCCTCCAGAATGTTCTTCTGATTGTGCGGCTCGGCCAGGTCCCACCACGGGGTGCGGATCAGGCCGATGCGCGGGCCTTCACGGACCGGATCGGCCGCTTCGTGGCCGTAGGCGGCGCGGATCAGGGCGAGGTCGTTGGCCTCGCGGGCGAAGAAGCCCAAGGTGTCGAGCGACGTGGCGTAGGTCTTCACGCCGGTCATGTCGGCCCAGCCATAGGTGCCCTTGTAGGCGACCACGCCGTTGAAGGCGCCGGGCCGGATGACCGAGCCCGCCGTCTGCGTACCGTAGCCGACCGGCGCCATGAAGTCGGCGACCGCGGCCGCCGAGCCGGAAGAGGAACCCGCCGGCGTATGGCGGAGATTGTGCGGATTGTGGGTCTTGCCGGCATGCGCACCGGCGAATTCGGTGGTAACCGCCTTGCCGAGCACGATGGCGCCGGCCTTCACGAGCTGTGTGACGCAGGCGGCGTCGAAGCCCGCGACATGGTCGCGATAGATCGGCGAGCCGCAGGTCGTGGGCATCGTCCTGGTCGAGATGATGTCCTTCACGGCGAGCGGCACGCCGTGCAGCGGGCCGACCGGTTTGGCTCGCTTGTCGAGCAGGTCGGCACGTTTGCGGGCACCCTCGCGATCGAGCGCCTCCCAGGCGTGGACCTGGCCCTCGCGCTGCTCGATGCGCTCGAGGCAGGCCTCGACGAGGTCGCGGGCCTTCAGCCGCTTCTCGCCCATCCGTCGCACGGCCTCGCTGGCCGACAGCCTGTTCGGCGATTTCGCCATTCGCTCTTTCCCCTTTGGCTTCGTTCGGCGCATGATGGCTGAGCCCCGGTCAGAAAGGTAGTCCGGCGCCAGATATGGGAGCGGGCAATGCCCCAGGGTCTTCCCTTCAAGGTCCAGAAGCTCGGCCATGCAGTGGTGAATGTCGCCGATCTCGATCGGTCACGGGGCTTCTATACCGAGGTGCTGGGCTTCAAGGTCTCCGACATCTATCCCGGCAGCATGATGCCGGGTGGCATGGTGTTCCTGCGCTCCAATGGCGACCATCACTGCCTCGCGCTGGTCGGTGGCGCGCCGGCTGCGGACGCCAAAGCGCGCACGCTGCATCACCTGGCCTTCGAACTCGCCACGCTCGACGAAGTCTTCCGCGCCCGCGATCACCTGAAGGCGCACGGCGTCGAGATCGTCTACGAGGGCCGCCGCCGCGCCGGCTGCCAGGTCTCGGTCGAGTTCCTCGATCCCGACGGCCACCATCTCGAACTCTACTGGGGCGTCGACCAGATCGGCTCCGACGATCGCGCCCGGCCGGCCGAGGAATGGCGCCAGACCGCGACCCTGGAGGATGCCGTGCGCATCGCGCCGCCAGGGCAGGACACGACCCTGCACGATTCCGATCTCAAGAGGCGCATTTCCGACAGCTAGGCTGGCATGCCGCTTGCTGCCCTGGAGCCGGTATGCAGGAGGGCTCCATGGATATCGGTGTTTTCATTCCGATCGGAAACAATGGCTGGCTGATCTCCACCACGTCGCCGCAATACATGCCGAGTTTCGATCTCAACCGGCAGATCGTGCAGAAGGCCGAGGGCTACGGGCTCGATTTTGCCCTGTCGATGATCAAGCTGCGCGGCTTCGGTGGTGAGAGCGAGTTCTGGGACCACAACCTCGAATCCTTCACCCTGATGGCGGGACTGGCGGCGGTGACCGAGCGCATCAGGCTTTATGCCTCGGTCGCGGTGCTCACCATCCCGCCCGCCATCGTCGCCCGCATGGCCTCGACCGTCGATTCGATCTCGAACGGCCGGTTCGGCGTCAACATCGTGTCGGGCTGGGCCAAGGACGAATACGAGCAGATGGGCCTGTGGCCCGGCGAGGCCTATTTCGGCTACCGCTACGACTACTCCACCGAGTTCGTGACGGTGATGAAGGAACTCTGGGAGACCGGCACGTCTGACTTCAAGGGAAAGTACTTCCAGATGTCGGACTGCAAGCTCTCCCCCCGTCCCAAGACTCCGATCAAGATCGTCAGCGCCGGCCAGAGCCCGCGCGGCATGGAGTTCGGCGCGACCTACTGCAACTACAACTTCACCCTGGGCAAGGGCGTGAACACGCCGACCGCCCATGCGCCGACCAACCAGCTGATGGTCGAGGCGGCCGAGAAGACCGGTCGCGACGTCGGCAACTACGTGCTCATGATGGTGATCGCCGACGAGACCGATGAAAAGGCGATGGCCAAGTGGAAGCTCTACAACGAGGGCGCCGACATTGGCGCGATGGCCTGGATGTCAGGCCAGGCCGACGCCGATCCCAACGCGGTCGAGGGTGGCACCGCCAAGGCGATTTCCGCGCCCGAGGGTGCCATCAACTTCAACATGGGAACGCTGGTCGGCTCCTATGCCAGCGTGGCGAAGATGCTCGACGAATGTGCCACCGTGCCCGGCACCAAGGGCATCATGCTGACCTTCGACGACTTCCTGGCCGGCATGGACCAGTTCGGCCAGCACATCCAGCCGCTCATGAAGTGCCGCAGCGACCGTCTGGTCAAAGCCGCCGCTTAGGCCGAGCAAAGCTCGGCCTGTGAGCGTCAGGCCGCGGCTTGATTGCAAGCCGCCACGCAACGCGATGTCCGGGAGCGCCGAAGAAAGAACGGCCACTCAAGCCTCTTTCGTAGGCCGGCGGGACTACTTCCATTCGTGCACCCACCTCACCCTGAGGAGCGCTCCGAAGGAGCGCGTCTCGAAGGGTGGGCACGAGCACCACGTCTGTATCCCACCCTTCGAGACGGCGCTTCGCGCCTCCTCAGAATTTGTGAATCTATTCGACTGCAAAACGTAAGCCCGACAACCGCGCAACTTTGATTCTCGCGATCCACGGGGGACGAACGAAATGGAATCGCGAGAAGGCGGTCAGGATTCGAAAACGTCTCCAAAGTGACGTCTCTCCATGCCTTGCTCAAAGATTCACAGGCTCTCAGGGTGAGGTGATTAGTTGGTCGACTCTACTTCAGTGCTCTGACTTGGCTGGTGTCTCCGTCGGCACCGCCGGCTTGACGCCCATCCAGCCCTTCACGGTCTCGCGGAAGCGCTGGAAGGCGACGTAGAGGCCCGGGATCACGAAGATGCCGAGGAACGAGGCGGCGATCATGCCGCCGAACACCGCGGTGCCGACGGCGCGCTGGGTGGCGGCGCCGGCACCCGAGGAGATGACCAGCGGCACGAGGCCCAGGATGAAGGCGAACGAGGTCATCATGACGGCGCGGAAGCGCAGGTTGGCGGCCGTCGTCGCCGCGGTGACGACGTCGGCTCCCTTCTCCCGTTCCGCCATCGCGAACTCGATGATCAGGATGGCGTTCTTGGCCGCGAGCGCGATCAGGACCACGATGCCGATCTGGGCGAAGATGTTGTTGTCGAGGCCGGCGATCAGCAGGGCGGTCACCGCGCCGAACAGGCCGACGATGACCGACAACAGCGCCGCCACCGGGATCGCCGTGCTCTCGTAGAGGCCGACCAGGAAGAGGTAGGCGAAGACGACGGCGAGACCCAGGATGAAGCCGGTCTGGCCGCTGGCCGCCTTCTCCTGCAGCGCGGTGCCCGTCCATTCGAAGCCGTAGCCGGCGGGCAGGGTGCGGGTCGCGAGCTTCTCCATGGCGGCGATGGCGTCGCCCGAGGAGTAGCCCGGCGCGGGCGCCCCGTTCACCACCACCGAGCGCAGGTTGTTGTAGCGGACGACCGAGGAGGGCGCGGTGACCATCTCGATGTTCGCCACCGCCTGCAGCGGCACGAGCTCGCCGCTCGCCGCGCGCACCCGCACGCGGAAGACGTCGTTCACCTTGCTGCGGTCCGAGGCATCGGCCTGCACCTTCACCTGCCAGGTTCGGCCGAACAGGTTGAAGTCGTTGGTGTAGGCGCCGCCCAGCGACGTCTGCATCGCCGAGAAGATGTCGGCGATCGATATGCCCAGCGCCTGGGCCCGTTCGCGGTCGAGCTTCAGGTTTATCTGCGGCGTCGAGGCGCTGTAGGTCGTGTAGACCCCGGCGAGTTCCGGCACTTCCTGCGCCGAGATCATGACGCCGCGCGCCACCGCGGCGAGATCGGTGGGCGATGCGCCGGCGAGCGACTGCACCACGAACTCGAAGCCCGACGAATTGCCCAGGCCCATGATGGGTGGCAGGTTGAAGGCGAAGACGTTGGCGGAGGCGATCTGGCTGAAGGCGATGTTCAGCTCCTTCAGCGCCTGGAACACCGAAAGCGAGGCGTCCTTTCTCTGGTCGAACGGCTTCAGCTCGACCACGACCAGGGCACGGTTGGGCAGCGCCAGGCCGTCGATCAGGCTGTAGCCCGACACGGTGAAGACGCTCTGCTTCCACGGCTTGTTCGCGATGGTCTTCTCGACTTCCTCGACCGCGGCGAGCGTGCGGTTGGTCGACGCCGCATCGGGGAGCTGCACTTCGGCCATGAAGGCGCCCTGGTCCTCGTCGGGCAGGAAGCCCGAGGGGACGATGGAGCCGATGCCGCCGGTCGCGGCGGCGAAGCCCACGACCAGCAGGAGCGCGATGATTCCGCGCCGCGCCAGCGGCGTCACGACTTTCGTGTAACCGTCGCGCGTCCTGTCGATGCGGCCCTGCATCCAGCCCATGACGCCGGTCGGCTTCTTGCGGTGGCGCAGGATCAGCGAGCAGAGCGCCGGTGAAAGCGTCAATGCGTTGATCGCCGAGATGATCATCGAGACCGACACGGCCACGGCGAACTGGGCGTAGAGCTGGCCCGAGATGCCGGGGATGAAGGCGGTCGGGATGAACACCGACAGCAGCACCAGGGTGATGGCGATGATCGGCCCGGTGACCTGGCCCATGGCCTTCTCGGTCGCCTGGGCAACCGTGAGCTCCGGCTCGTGCTCGAGCATGTGCTCGACCGCCTCGACCACGACGATCGCGTCGTCGACCACGATGCCGATCGCCAGCACCAGCGCCAGCAGCGAGATCGTGTTGGCCGAGTAGCCCAGCGCCAGCATGACGGCGAAGGTGCCGATCAGGGCCACCGGCACCGCGATGATCGGGATCAGGGTGGCGCGCAGGTTGCCGAGGAAGATGAAGACGACGATCGCCACGAGGACGAAGGCTTCGATCAGCGTGTGGATCACGCTCTCGATCGTGGCCTTCACGAAGACCGTCGTGTCGTACATCACGTTGTACGCGACATCGTCGGGGAAGCGCGGTTCCAGCGCCTTGATCGCGTCGCGCACGCCCTGGGCCGTGGCCAGCGCGTTGGCGCCGGGCAGCTGGTAGATCTGGATGCCGGCCGCGGCCTGGCCGTTGTAGCGGCCGAGCTGGTCGCTGGTCTTGGCGCCCAGCTCGACCCGGGCGATGTCCTTGACCCGAACCAGCGCACCGTCGGACTTGGCGCGTACCACGATGTTCTCGAATTCCTCGACGGTGACGAGGCGGCCCTGGGTGGTGATGTTGAGCTGGAAGCTGACGTCGTCGAGCAGCGGCGCCGCACCCACCAGACCGACGGCGGCCTGGACGTTCTGCGACTGGACCGACTGCACCACCTCGTTGGGGGTGATGTCGAGGCTCGCCATGCGCTCGAGGTTCAGCCAGATGCGCATGGAGTAGTCGAGCGCACCGAACAGCGTGGCGTCGCCGACACCCGGCACGCGCCGCAGCGTGTCGAGCAGGGTGATGGTCGCGAAGTTCGACAGGAACAGGGCGTCACGCGTGCCGTTGGGCGAATAGACGGCCACGACCTGCAGCAGCGCCGAGGACTGCTTCTTGGTGGTGACGCCCAGCCGCTGAACCTCGGGCGGCAGGAGGGCGATGGCCTGATTGACCCTGTTGTTGACGTTGACGGTGTTGAGGTCGGGGTTCGAGCCGACCTCGAAGCTGACGCTGAGCGCGTAGCTGCCGTCGCCGCCCGACGTCGACTTCATGTAGATCATGCGCTCGACGCCGTTGACCTGCGCCTCGATGACCTGCGCCACGCTTTCCTCGACCGCCTGGGCCGAGGCGCCGGGATAGGTCGCGGTGACGCGGACCTGCGGCGGCACGATGTCGGGGAACTGCGCCACCGGCATCGCCGTCATGGCGATGATGCCGGCGATGGTGATGACGGTCGAGATGACGAACGCCAGCCGCGGCCGGCGGATGAACAGCGACGAGATCGTCATGACTTAGCGCTTCTGCGTCGAGGCAGAGGGCGGCGCTGCGCTGGGATTGACCGTCATGCCCGGCCGCACGCGCTGCTGGCCCTGGACGATCACCCTTTCGCCGGCCTGGAGACCCGTGGTGATGGCGACCATGCCGTCGCGCGACACGCCGGTCCGGACACGCTTCTGCTCGACCACGTTCTTGTCGTTGACGACGAACAGGTAGGCGCCGGTCTGGTCCTGGGCAATGGCGGCCTGGGGCACGGCCACTGAGGTCGGTGTCTGCTCGCCCTCGATGATGACGCGCAGGGTCTGGCCGTCGGTCAGCATGCCTTCCGGGTTCGGGAAGGTGGCGCGCACGATCTGGCCGTCGGTCTTGGCGTCGACCGTGTTGTCGATGAAGTCGATCTTGCCGATTTCCTTGTAAATCGAGCCGTCGGCCAGCCGGATGCGCACCACGATGCCGTTCGGGTCGGCGGCCTGGTCTCGCCGCGCATCGAGCAGTTCGCGCTGCGTCACGGGGAACAACACGCGGATCGGGTTCTCGCTGACGACGGTGGCCAGCACCCCCGAGTCGGGGCTGACGAGATTGCCCGGCGAGAAGGCGGCGCGACCGATGCGGCCGTCGATCGGCGACTTGATGTCGGTATAGGAGAGCTGCAGTTCGGCGTCGCGGAGCTGGGCGCTGGCGTCCTCGACCTGCGCCTTGGCCTGGAGCTGCTCGGACAGCCGCTGGTCGTAGGTGACCTGGGTGCCGGTGCTGGTGCGCAGCAGCTCGGCGGCACGCTTCAGCTGCGTTTCGGCGTTCGCCAGCGCGGCCCGCGTGGCGTCGAGCTGGGCCTTCTTCTGGTCGACCGCCGCCTGGTAGGTCTCGGGTTCGATGGTGAAGACGACCTGGTCCTTCTTGACCTGGTCACCGTCGGCGAACTTGCGCGGACCGAGGAAGCCCTTCACCCGGGCGCGCAACTCGACCTTGTCGACCGCGGAGGCGCGGCCGATGAACTCGGCCTGGTCGGCGATCGGCTTCAGTTCGGCGGCCTGCACGAGAACGGCGGGGGGCGGGGCGCCCGGCTGCTGGGCCTGCGCTGCGCTGCAGGCAACCCAAAGCGCCGCAGCGACGAGCATCGAAGCCGTCGAACGTCGGTCTTTCATCCTGAAATCCCCGCTTAAAACTATCGGCGGAACAGTGCCTTAATTCGCCCAAATGGTCACGGCAATTCAGGTCGAGATGGGCCTTGCAACACGGCGCGTGATCGGAGAGGAGTCGGGAATGACGGCATGGCGGTGGTTGGCGATCGTTCTCGCGGCGGCGTTTGCCGTCGCGTCGTTCAACGCTGCCGCCCAGACACCCCCGCAGACGCCTGCGCCCTCGTCCGGCAGCCCGGCCCAACGCGGCTCCTTCACCAACCCCGCCGAATACGACAGCTACATGGCGGCGCTGAACACCAAGGACCCGGCGCGGCGGGCGCAGGCCATGGAGGTATTCATCGCCTGGTATCCGGGCAGTGTCCTGCGCCTGGACGCCCACGAACAGGCGATCTCGGCCTGGCAGGCGGCCAACCAGCCGGCCAAGGCCGACTTCCTTGTTGCGCGCCTGCTGCAGGTCGATCCCGACAATGTGCGCGCGCTGGCCAACCGGGCCTATGTCGGACGCCTCAAGGCATCGGGCGGAGACGTCGCGGCGCTGGCAGCGGCCGTCACGGCTTCCGAGCGCGGCCTTGCCGTGATGCCCAGGTGGCAGAAGCCTGCGTTGCTCGACGATGCCGGCTTCGCCCAGCTCAAGGAACAGATGGCGGGCATCTTCAACGGCGTGCTGGGCTACGCGGCGCTGCAGGCGAAGGACTATGACAAGGCACGCGAATACTATCGCGTAGCCGTGGCGGCCGACCCGGCCAACCTGCAGGACGTCTATCAGTATTCGGTGGTCCAGCTCGAAGGCTCGCCGGTCGATGCGCTGGGCTTCTGGTACGGCGCCCGTGCCATCGCCATCGCCAGGGCGGCGAAGAACGACTCCGCCGCGCAGGACATCGATCGCTACGTTCGCTCGCGCTACAGCGTCTATCGCGGCAGCGAGGAAGGATGGGACGCGATCGTGACACGCGTCGCCAACGAAAGCGCGCCACCCGCCGGTTTCAAGAAATCAATCCCGCGCAACATGACGCCCCCCGAGCGAGCGCTGGAAATCCTGGAGGACAAGGAGCCGGCGAAGCTGACGCCGCCGCAGTGGGTGCTCGTGCTGCGCCATCGCGATGTCAGTCCGGCCAACAAGCGGGCGGCCGAGGCGGTGTGGAAGGCGATCGGCGACAGGCAGCAGGGCGGCCAGCGGCTGAAGCTGCCGCTGAAGGTGATCAGCGCCACACCCGAGCGCATCGAGGGCGCAATCACCGACGAGGCGCAGGCCCGCGATCTCGTCGAACTCGAGGTGACGATGATGCGACCGCTCAGTCCGCTGCCCGCGGTGGGTTCGACCATCTTCATGTTCGGAACGTTGAGCGAGTACCGGACCCAGCCGTTCCTGTTCCGCCTGACCCGCGCCGAGCTTGCGCCGGAGTCGCTGCCGGTGGCGGGTGGGCCCTGCGCCGATCCGCGGCCGAAGATGTGCACCAAGGACTATCGTCCCGCCTGCGGCCAGCTGCGCGACGGAACGCGCAGGACCTATCCCAACGCCTGTACGGCTTGCAGCGATCCGCAGGTGGTCACCCAGGGCGCCGGCGCCTGCCCCTGAGGCGGGTTAGGGGGACGGGCGAGGCAATTCAAGCGTCGATCTTGTTCCTCCCCATTCAAATGGGGAGGTGTCGCGTCGTACGCGACGGAGGGGTCATGACCCCATCGCCCTCGTAGGACGAGGGCACTTCCCCTTTGCGGAGCCCGCAAAGGGGAAGCATTTGATCCCTCAATGCGCCAGCAGCAGCGGCACGCGGCAGGACGAGATCACCTTGCCGGTGGCGCCGCCCAGGCCGAGGAAGCTCAGCACCTGGCCGCGGCCATAGGCGCCCATCACCAGAAGGTCGGCGCCCTTGCCGTGCGTGTAGTCGAGCAGGGCGCGTCCGCGGGCGCGGCCCGACACCGCGCCGGGATCGATGGCGTCGATGGTGGTCTTGATGCCGTGCCGGCCGAGATTGCGCGCGAGATACGAGGCGCCGACATCGTCGGCCTTGGAGCCGACGACCAGGATCGTGATGGCGCTCGCCTTCGCGAGGAACGGCAGGGAATACTCGACGGCGCGGGCGGCCTGGAAGCTGCCGTTCCAGGCGACGATGACCGAGCCGAAGCCGCCGCTGCCGGCGTTCGGCGGCGCGATCATGACGGCGCGCGCGCATTCGTGGATGGCGGCCTCGACGGTGGCGGGCGCCACGTTCTCCGGGTCGGAGCCCGGGCGACCGAGCACCAGCAGGTCCGAGCAGCGGCCCATGGCGACCAGCGTGTCGAGCGTCGCGGTCTCGGCGGCGGTGTAGGTCGAGCCGGCGTTGCTGCCGAGCAATTCCTTGTAGGCGCGGCCCGATTCCTTGGCGCGCTCCTCGAGGCGCTCGTCGTCGAGGTTCATGATCAGCGGCATCGCCTCGCCGCTCATGGCCAGCCCGCCGATGGCACCCCCGGCCGGCCCAACCGGCAGGTGCAGCGCATCCACGGTGGCGTCGAAAATGCCGGCGACGCGGGCGGCCAGCCGGAACGACATCGCGGCGTCGGGACCGCCTTCGGACACGGCCAGAATCGACTTCAACATGGAATACTCCCCCAGGGATTCTTCAGGACGCGAGATTAAGGAGCGGCGGCGCCTCGGGTGCAAGCCAAGTCTTTCGGTCGGCGGCTCAGCTTCGCGCCGCCTGTGCAAGACCGGTCATCAGCTCAGCGACGCCTCCCAGCTCCTGGCCGGCATTGCGTGCGCCGCGCAGGACCTCTTCGATCGGGCGGCCGTTGGCCAGCGACGCGGCGCCCCAGAGCAGCGCCGATCGCATGCCGCTCTTGCAGAAGGCGACGACCCGGCCGTCGCCTTCTGCAAGCAGGTCGGCGAAGGCACGCACCTGGTCGGGTGTCGCGCGTGGCCCGGAGAAAGGCAGGTCGAGGAATTGCAGTCCGGCTGCTTCGGCGGCAGCCCGAAGGTCCGCCGTCTTCGGCTGGCCGAAGAAGGCCTCGCCATCGGGCCGGTTGTTCACGACGGCGGTGAAGCCCGCAGCGGCGACTTCCTTCATGTCGCTCGGATCGAGCTGACCGGAGACGCAGACACGATCGTCGACCGGCAACAGGGAAAGGCTCACGTCGACAACTCCCGTTTGCGGATCCAGTGGATGAAGGGAAGGGCCAGCAGGACCATCCAGAGCTTGCCCAGGATCTGGCCGGCCAGATAGTCGAGGCTGCCGAAGGCCAGCCAGAGGAAGAGGACGCTGTCGGCGATCAGCCCGACGACACCGCTGGCCAGCACGGCCAGCACGAGGCCGCGCGACTGCAGCGGCGTATAGACCGCGAAGTCCGCAAGTTCGGACAGGAGGAAGGCCGTCGCCGAGGCGACGAGAAGCTGCGTCGGCGCGACGGCTCCCGACAGGGCAGCGCCTGCCACGATGGCGCCGACGGCGACGCCACGGCCGAGCCGTCGCTGCACGAGGTCGCGCAGGACCAGCGCCAGCCCGATCATCAGGACGCCCGAGGGCGCCATCAGGGGCTTGCCGCCCGGGCCCCACGGCCAGACCGGCACCAGGCACGGT
>CANIEC010000041.1 GCA_947466085.1 Rhodospirillales bacterium | reverse complement strand
GTAGACGCGAAGTCGGCAGATTTACAGTCTGCTGCCATTGACCGCTCGGCCACCCCTCCGTCCCAACCGGCATAAACGGAAAAAGCCTGTAGGCGCGCGGGTTTACAGAACCTCCGGTTCGCGAGCAAGCACTTCCTTGCAAGCGAACGAAACGTGAAGGTTAAGAGCGCACCCAAAAAGGTCCAGACTCCTGCCCAGTCACGCGGAATTGGCGGCCGGATTTGCCCCCATGGGCTCCGCACCATACAAGGCTCGCCATGGCCCCTCGTCCCAATCGTCCCCATCGTCAGTCCCGCACCGGCAACCAGTCCATATGGATTTTCGGCCGTCACGCGGTGCTCGCCGCTCTCGCCAATCCCGACCGGCGCATCGAACGGCTGTTCGCCACGAAGGAGATGGCCGACAACCACGCCGCCGAGATCGGCAAGACCGCCATGACCATCACGTCGCGCGAGGACCTGAACCAGCGCCTGCCGAACGGCTCCGTCCATCAGGGCATCGCAGCCCTCGTGGCGCCGCTGGAAGACCCCGGCATGGAAGACATCCTGGCCCGCTGTGGTGACAACGCCCTGGTCCTGGCGCTCGACCAGGTGAGCGATCCGCATAATGTCGGCGCCATCCTGCGCTCGGCGGCGGCGTTTGGGGCCGCCGGCGTGATCGTAACCGACCGCCACACCCCCTCCGACACGGGCACCCTGGCGAAGGCCGCCTCGGGGGCGCTCGAAATCGTGCCGCTGGTGCGTGCCGTCAACCTCGCCCGCGCGCTCGACCAGCTCAAGGAAGCGGGTTTCTGGACCTACGGCCTGGCCGAAAGCGGCGATACGCGCATCGGCGACCTCGACCTCAAGGGCCGGACCTGCATCGTGCTGGGTGCCGAAGGCGAAGGCCTGCGCCGGCTGACCGCAGAGAAATGCGACCGGCTCGTGACGATCCCCACCAGCGACGCCCTGTCCGCGCTCAACGTTTCCAACGCCGCCGCCGTCGCGGCCTACGAATGGGCACGTCAACTTCCCAAGTGATGCGGGATGACTTGCGTTCGGTTGTTCGTCCGTCAGCCGCCGGTTTGGGCCGGGTTACCCCAGCGGCAGTGCAAACTGATTGCGGCGCAGGCTAAGGCGCCGAGTGTCAGACGATCAGGAAGTCCTGGTTGGTCAATGTCGGCGCGCCGGTCAGCGCGGCGAACTGCGTGGAGCCGCCAGCGCTCGACCCGTTGGAGTCGTAAAACAATCCGCCCGAGGTTGCGTTGTAGACGATGCACGGGCCGAAACCGGTAGCTGCACCGACGGCGAACTGCGCCGCATCGAGTTCTCCCGGAATCAGACCGGCGAAGTATAATGCCCGGTCGAGCTCGATCGTGTCGACGCCGGGTGCGAAGTCCATGATGCGGTCGAAGTTCTGGATCGGGCCGAGCGGCGTGTCGAAGACGAAGGTATCGTTGCCGCTGCCGCCGGACATGGTGTCGTTGCCGAGACCACCGTTCAGCCGGTCGTTGCCGGTGCCCCCATCCAGCGTGTCGCGACCTTCCTCGCCCCTCAAGGAGTCGTGGCCGTCGCCACCTTTCAGCCTATCGCCGAAAGCCGAGCCGGACAGCGTGTCGCCGTTGACGGAGCCGGTGACCGTTATCGCCGAGGCGATGCCGCCGTCACGAATCTCGATCGAGTTCTGTCCCGAGACGCCTGTCGTGAAGTCGATGATAGCACCCACACCCCGCAGCGAGATCGAAATCTGCATGTCGGCCGGCGCGAGGTCGGCCGTGTAGAACTGGAACGAAGCGACCTGCTTCGCCGAAGCGTTGAGGTACCCGTAAACGGTGTCGAGCGTCTCGACATTGGAAAAGAAGAACTGGCCAAGATCAGCGGAGTGGACTGTGTCGTTGCCATCTCCGCCGTTGACCGAGCCGGTGCTGGTGCTCGAGCCGTCGAGCTGGATCGAGTCGTCGCCGGCACCGGCTTTGATCAACGCACTCTGGCCCGTGGTCGAGATCGTGTCGTTGCCCTGCCCGGCATGGAACGTGTCGTTTCCGAGCCCACCGACCAGAACATCGTCGCCATCGCCGCCGACCAGCGTGTTGTCGAGTTCGTTGCCGGTCAACGCGAGGCCGGCGGAGCGAGGATGAGCGCGCAGAAACTCGATCTCCTGCCCCGCTGCCAAAGTATAGTTTACGCTCGTGTAAACCGTATCGGTGCCGCCGCCCACCGCCTCCGTCGCCGTGTCGAGTGCATCGTCGACGTAAAAGGTGTCGTCGCCCCTGCCACCGATCATGGTATCGGCGCCCAAGCGGCCGTTCAGCGTATCGTCTCCGTCTCCTCCGGACAGCATGTCGTTGCCCGTCCGACCGTAGAGTTTGTTGTCCAACTCGTTGCCCGTGCCGACAAAGTCGCCGGCTCCGATGAATTTCAACTCTTCGACATTGTTCCCGAGGGTGTAGCTCGACAGGGTCGTAAATACGTGGTCGGTGCCTTCGTTTACAGCTTCCACAACGACATCACCTACATTCTCGACGTAGTACCTGTCGCTGCCTGTGCCCCCGGTCATCACATCCGCGCCGCCGCCGCCGGAGAGCAGATCGTCGCTGCCGTAGCCGTTCAGGACGTCATCCAGATTTGTCGCAAACGGCTGACCGGGAACGGTGGTCCTGATCGAGAGCCTGTCTTGGCCGCTGGTGCCTTCAATGGTCGCCACGTCAAGCTCTCCCCGATATCCAAGATGCCAAACGGGGATAACGCTGTACGCCCTGCCCCGACACTCCCGATCAATCAAAATTACGGCATACTTTGGGCTCTTAGCCAAGATGCAGTGCAGAGATGCGTGATCGAACGCCGTTCGGCGGCCGCGCGTCGACGTCGTAAAATCGACTTCACAGGAGCGGCGTCGGGGCGATCACAGATGTCGACAATGGTCGGGCGGGCCTTTTTGTTGGCTTGGCCCGGCCGGGCCGCTAAAAGGGCCTCTGTCGGACTGCATCCGGCAGTTGGAGCACCCAACAAACGGGCCGGACGTGCCTAGAATGCTGAAATGCCGGGTTAGCACAGCGGTAGTGCAGCGGTTTTGTAAACCGAAGGTCGGGGGTTCGATCCCCTCACCCGGCACCAGCCTTTTCTTGGACCTTGCTGTGAGCGGTTCTGCGGAACAGCCGCCGCGAAACGGCAAATCAGAACCCGCAAGGCACGAGCTGATGTTTTTTAATTCTAATTGGCCCTGCATATTGTTAGTCAACCAGAGTGACTAATAGCCAATGGCCAGATTGATGCGCGTTCAACGAGCTGACCTTTCTTGACAATGAGCCACAGGTTTTGGCCCGCTCGGTGGCTCGCCCCAAGAGCCTCGGCGACGCGTCTTGCTTCGGGAGCGGCGGTCCCCCGAGAAGACAACGCGATGGAGGCGTCCAGCGGCGAGTTGGAGCCGAAAATCAAAGATGTGGTGTTCGTCCACATCCCAAAAACCGCCGGCACGTCGATGCGCAATATGCTGTCAGCGGCCCTGCCGTCTGCCACGAAGATTTTCGAGTACGGGGCCGACACGGCCACGCTGATGCCCGCGCAGCAAACCAACGTGGGCGCTATGGATGGTGGGGCCAACGCGGCCACGGGGTCAGGCGACATCATAGATGCTTTTGCGTCCGACATCCGAACGCCTGAGAAGATCGCCGCACTGCGAGGTGAAGCGCCCCGGGGTCAGCGATTTCTGGTCAGCAGCCATTGGCCTATCCGTCACTGGACCTGTGCCTTTCACCCTGCATCGGTCGTGACGTTCCTCCGCGATCCCGTCGATCGCGTCGCGTCCAGCTATCGGATGCAGGTCAGACAGAAAAGCTTCACCGGTTCGTTCGCCGAATTCTATGAGTCGGAGGACCAAATCAATGTTCAGTGCCGGAAGCTGAAGGGAGTGGACCTGCAACACCTGGGCTTTGTCGGGCTGGTTGAGTTCATGCCAGACATGCTCAAAGCCTTGTCCAAGCACCTTGGCGCGGAACTTCGGATGCGCCACGACAATGGCGCCGGCCGTTCCCCTCGACCCAGAATCGACGCAGCAATCCGCTCCCGAATTCTTGCGCTCAATGAGGACGATGTGTGCCTCTATGGTCACGTCGTAGCCAACTTGGACTACTTCACGAACTATCGTGGGCGCCCCCCGAGCATCAGTTCCAAACTCGCCGGCGGGAAGGTGTATCGGACGGAAGAAGGCACTCTCAGAGGTTGGGCCCTGGCCCACGATCCGAACCAGCTGGCAACAATCGAAGTCCGGGTGGGCGGTCAAGCCGTTCAGCGCTGCTACGCTGATCAGTTTCTGCCGTGGCTCAAGAAGATGACGCCCCACGGAGTTGGCGGCTTCGAGATTTGCTTGCCGGCAGGATTGAAGGCGGGGAAAAGCCCCATTCGCGTGATGATCGCCGGGACGGAGAAGGACCTCGACGGTTCTCCGCTGACACTTTGACTCAAGAAGACCGTGTCAGCGCCGACAGACGCCTGTCCAACAGTTCGAGCGCCAACAGGACCTCTGCGAGCAGGCGCTGGAAGGCGTAGAACCACCCAGCCTTTCCGTCGAGGATCGCGCCTTTCGCGAACAGAACGTAGCCCAGCACCAGGATCGGCGCAGGCCAGCCCACCAAGCGTATCCGGTCGACGCGGCCCAGCCGTTCGTGCGGGGTCTCGAGAAGGTGGGCCGCCTCGCGCGCTGCGTACTTGAGTTGCGAGGCCAGCCAGCGCGACAGCGGCTTGCGATCGTCGTGATAGATCACGCTTTTGAGGGCCGAGATGCGCCCCTGCAGCCGGATGCGATGCCCGTGGCCCTCGTTCTCGTAGCGCGCGCCGGCGACCCGATAGAGCACGGTGCGTGGCGGATAGAGCGTGCCGCGCAGGGGCTGGCCATGGATGCGATAGACGAAGGCCGCCTTGTAGCCCGAGTCCTGTGACGTCGGGCGGAGGTCCGGCAGTTCCGAGACGAAGGCCTCGCTCAGCTCGTAGTCGGCATCGAGCGACAGGACCCAGTCGGTTCGGATGAGCGTCAGACCGAAGTTGCACTGCTCCGCGAAGCTGTCGAACGGCCGGTGGACGACCTCGATGCGCGGATCCTTCGCCAGTATGTCGAGCGTGCCGTCCGTACTGCCGCTGTCGATCACGACGATGCGCCGGGCCCAGTCGAGTTTCGAGAGTGTCCGCTCGATGTTCTGGATTTCGTTGAAGGTGATCAGGAGCGGCGTGACGATGTCGCGGTCCATGCGTGGGGTCTCAGCGGCTCCGGGCCTGCATGGCGCCCGACCGGCTCTCCGTCATCCAGGTCCAGGCCGTGCGGACGATGTCGTCGATCGACGAGTGGGCCGGCGCCCAATCGAGGGCCTGACGGGCCAGCGCCACGTCGGCCACCAGGATCGGGGGATCGCCGGCCCGCCGCGGCGCTTCGACAGTGCGGATCTCACGGCCGGTGAGCACCCGCGCCCGTGCGATCAACTCGCCGATGCTGGCGCCGTGGCCGGCGCCGAGATTGTAGGCCTGGAAGCGGCCGGGCTCGCAGCGCGTGAGCGCCGCGACATGGGTGGCCGCCAGGTCGGTCACGTGGACATAGTCGCGAACGCAGGTCCCGTCCGGCGTGTCGTAGTCGGTACCGAAGATGGAGATGTGCGGCCGGAGTCCATGCGCGGCCTGCAGCACCAGCGGGATGATATGGGTTTCCGGATCGTGCTCCTCACCCAGCTCGCCCTCGGGATCGGCGCCACCGGCATTGAAGTAACGCAGCGCTACGGCTCCGAGACCGTGCGCGGCACAGGCATCGCGAAGGATCTGCTCGCCCATCAGCTTGGTGCGGCCGTAGGGGTTGATCGGCTGCTGCAGCATGCCCTCGACGAGCGGCAGACGGTCGGGAACGCCGTAGGTCGCGCAGCTGCTGGAGAATACGAGGGAGCCCACGTCGTGTTTCCGCATGACCTCGATCAGCGTGATCATGCCGGCGACGTTGGCGCGATAGTAGCGGATCGGCTCGGCCATCGATTCGCCCACATAGGCCAAGGCAGCGAAGTTGATGACCGCGTCGGGCCTGTGCTCGCGGATTGCGGTGGCGAGCGCCACGGGATCGTTGATGTCGCCCCGGACCAGCGGGCCCCACTTCACCGCCCAGGCATGGCCGGTGTGCAGGTTGTCGTAGACAATCGGCAGGTGGCCCACACGGGCGAGCGCCTTGCACGTATGCGAACCGATATAACCTGCGCCCCCCGCCACCAATACCCGCACTATGCCGTCCCCCGATCGGATGCCTCTTGGGCAGGATAACTCAATTGCATGACTAGCGCTGGATCAGCGTGTCGCCCAGCACGAGGACATCCATTTTGGTGCGCAGGAAGCAGTCGATCGCCTCCTCGGGCTTGCAGACCACCGGCTCGTTCTCGTTGAAGCTGGTATTGAGCACGATCGGCACGCCCGTCAGGTCCCGGAATGCCGAGATCAGCCGGGCATAGCGCGGGTTGCCCGCCCAGGTGACCGTCTGCAAACGGCCGGTGCCGTCGACATGGGTGACGGCGGGAATCTCCTTCCGCCGTTCCTCGCGGATGCGGAAGACCTGCATCATGAACGGCACGTCGGCGTCGGTCTCGAACCATTCGGGCACCGCCTCGCGCAGGATCGAGGGGGCGAAGGGCCGGAAGGATTCCCGACGCTTGATCTTGAGGTTGAGGATGTCCTTCATGTCGGCGCGGCGCGGATCCCCCAGGATCGAGCGGTTTCCAAGGGCGCGCGGGCCCCATTCCAGGCGGCCCTGGAACCAGCCGATCACCTTGCCCTCCGAGATCGCCTGCGCCGTGTGGCGGCAGAGCGTCGCCTCGTCGGCAATGCGCTCGATGCGACAGCCCGCCGCGTCGAAGTCGGCGCGCCGCCGGGAGATGGCGGCCGCGATCTCGTCCGGTGTCGCCGATGGCCCCCAATAGGCGTGGTCCATCACGAAATGACGCCTGGCCGTCGCGCCGCCGGTCCTGTGCCAGGTCGCGAAGGCCGCACCGATCGCACCGCCGGCATCACCGCCCGCCGACTGGACGTAGAGCTTCCTGAACGGCGTGCGCTCCAGCACTTTGCCGTTGGCCACCGAATTGTAGGCACACCCGCCCGCCAGCATGACCGCGTCGGCGCTATAGCGTGCATGCAGCGCGTTCAGCAGGTTGAAGAAGGCGTTCTCGTAGGTGACCTGGGCCGAGCGCGCGATGTCGCGGTGCTTGTCCTCCAGCGGCGCGGCAGGATCGCGTGCCGGACCAAGCAGCTTCACGAGTTCGTCGCTCCACAGGCGGCCGCCCGACGGGATGCCGTCCTTCACCTGGTAGTTGGCGCCTTCACCAGAGGCGTGGCGGAAGAAGCGCAGGTCGAGGGCGAAGGTCCCATCATTCCTGAGCCGGACGATCTGCTTCATCTGCTCGACGAACGAAGGCTGACCGTAGGGCGCGAGGCCCATGACCTTGTACTCGTCGCCATAGTGCGGAAAGCCGATGAACTGCGTCATCGCCTCGTAGAAGACGCCCAGAGAATGCGGAAAATAGACCCGGCCGTCGACCGCCAGGGTGCCCCCCTCGCCCAGGCCCCAGGCCGCGGAGGAGAAGTCGCCGAACCCGTCGACCGAGACCGCCACGGCCTTGTCGTACGGAGACACCAGGAAGGCCGAGGCGAGATGGCAAAGATGATGCTCGACAGTGTGCGCCGTGCCGCGGAACTCCTGCTCCGGAAGATACCGCTTCAAATTGCCCGCGATGTCGGCCCGCTCGCCGCGATTGCGCAGCCGGCTCATGACATAATTCAGGCTCACACCCGACGTGAGCGCATAGGCCAGCTTGCGCCAGCGGTTCGCCTTGTTGTCGCTGTTGACCGCCACATGGTCGACATCGCCCAGCGATATGCCGGCCTCGGCCAGGCAATAGCGGATGGATTCGCTGGGAAAACCGCCCCAGTGCTTGATGCGGCGAAATCGCTCTTCTTCCACCGCTGCGACCAGCTCGCCGTCCTTCACAAGGCAGGCAGCGGCGTCCGCGTGATAGGCGTTGAGGCCGAGAATGTAGGTCATGCGGACAGGTCAGACATCGGGGTAAAACTACGCCTATGTGGTTGGTATAGATCAATTTTTGCGGCGAAGCACCTTTTTCACCAGCCTTGCAGCTTTCGGTGCGGCGTCCTGGCTCATCATCGCGCAAAACCCATGCGGCGCGGCGACGGCTTGACGAGGACGGCACTTCCAAGCAAACGGACTCCCTAGCGCGGCCCGTCCACCCTCCCGGGCCCCGAACGCGTGCTCGCCCGAGGCGCGGCGCCACCCTCGCAAGTCGTTGAAAAGTCGGATAAAACCCCTCGCTTCGATCGAAAGGCTTTCGTCCATGTCCAAGAATGATCTCGTCGTCGTCACCGGCGCCGGTGGCTTTATCGGCGGCCATCTGGTGAAGGTCCTGCAGCAGCGCGGCCACACCAGGATTCGTGCAGTCGACGTGAAGCCGCTCGAGGAGTGGTACCAGAAGATTCCCGGGGTCGAGAACCAGGTGGGCGATCTCGCCCTGCTCGAGCCTTGCCGCAAGGCCGCCGCTGGCGCCGCAATGATCTACAATCTCGCCGCCGACATGGGCGGCATGGGCTTCATCGAGACCCACAAGGCCGAATGCATGCTGTCGGTGCTCGTCAGCACCCACATGCTGGTCGCCGCCAAGGAAGCTGGCGTGCCGCGCTTCTTCTATTCGTCCTCGGCCTGCGTCTACAACGGCGACAAGCAGACCGAAGCCAACGTCACGGCGCTGAAGGAAGAAGACGCCTACCCCGCGCTACCGGAAGACGGTTACGGCTGGGAGAAGCTGTTCAGTGAGCGTATGGCCCGCCACTACCGCGAGGATTACGGCATCGCCACCCGCGTGGCGCGCTATCACAACGTCTATGGTCCGGAAGGCACCTACGACGGCGGCCGCGAGAAGGCCCCGGCCGCCATGTGCCGCAAGGTCATCGCCGCCAAGCTCTCGGGCAAGCACGAGATCGAAATCTGGGGTGACGGCGAGCAGACCCGTTCATTCATGTACATCGACGACTGCACCGAGGGCACGATCAAGCTCGCCGAGAGCGACATCATCGAGCCCCTGAACATCGGCAGCGACGAACTGGTCAGCATCAACACGCTGGTCGACATGGTCGAGAAGATCGCCGGCATCAAGCTGAAGCGCAGCTACAAGCTCGACGCGCCCAAGGGCGTGCGCGGCCGCAACAGCGATAACACGCTGATCAAGAAGCTGATGAACTGGGCCCCTTCCATCCGTCTCGAGGACGGCATGGAAAAGACCTACAAGTGGATCTACGACGAAATGACCTCGGGCAAGGCCTCGGTCGTGAACGCCCTGCCGAAGCAGGCCCTCGCCGCGCAGTAGGTTCACCTAGATCCGGTATCTGGATGGGCGCCGCGAAGGAAATTTCGCGGCGTTTTGCATATTGGCTACCGCCCGATGCCGCTCACGCCCCTGTTGCTCTTCAGCAGGTCGTCGAAGAAGGCGATGGTCTTGGTGAGGCCGTCGTCGAGGGCAACCTTCGGCTCCCACTTCAGCATGTCGCGCGCCAGGGTGATGTCCGGGCAGCGCTGCATCGGATCGTCGACCGGCAGCGGCTCGAACACGAGCCGGCTTTTGCCGCCGACCTTGTCCAGGACCTTCTCGGCCAGGTGCCGGATCGGCATCTCGACCGGGTTGCCGATGTTGACCGGCCCGGTGAAATCGTCCGGCGTATGGTCCATCAGGCGCTGCCAGCCGTCGAGCAGGTCGTCGACGTAGCAGAAGGCGCGGGTCTGCATGCCGTCGCCATAGATGGTGATGTCCTCGCCCCTCAACGCCTGCACGATGAAGTTCGATACCACGCGCCCGTCGTTGGGATGCATGCGCGGACCGTAGGTGTTGAAGATGCGCGCCACCTTGATGCGCAGTCCGTGCTGGCGGTGATAGTCGAAGAACAGCGTCTCCGCGCAGCGCTTGCCCTCGTCGTAGCAGGCGCGCGGCCCCAGCGGATTGACGTTGCCGCGGTAGCTCTCGACCTGCGGGTGAACGGTCGGATCGCCGTAGACCTCGCTGGTCGAGGCCTGGAAGATCTTGGCCCGCACCCGCTTTGCCAGCCCCAGCATGTTGATGGCGCCATGCACGCTCGTCTTGGTCGTCTGCACAGGGTCGTGCTGGTAGTGGATCGGCGAGGCCGGGCAGGCGAGATTGTAGATCTCGTCGACCTCGACATAGAGCGGGAAGGTCACGTCGTGGCGCATCAGCTCGAAACGCGGATTGTCGAGGCAGGCCAGGACGTTGGCCTTGGTGCCGGTGAAGTAGTTGTCGACGCAGAGCACGTCGTGTCCGGCCTCGAGCAGGCGCTCGCAGAGATGCGAACCGAGGAATCCCGCTCCGCCGGTGACCAGAATTCGCCTTCCCATGATGCCCCTCGGAATCGCCTCTCACGTCGCGGTCGATACTAGGCCATCAAGCTCTTGAATTCACTTCAAAATCACCGAAGGATGCCGCTGCCCGACCGCTACGGGACCGGGCCAATATCGCAGGGGAAGCGTCCCATGAGCATCGAGATGGTCGGCCTGGCCGACATTGTGCGCGTCCATGGCGCGGCACGTCCGGACACGGTGGCGGTCGTCTATGAAGGCCGGCCCACGACCTACGGCGAGCTCGATCGCGCCTCCAGCCGCGTTGCCAGCGGCCTCATCGCCGAAGGCATCAAGCCGCAGGTCCGGGTCGCCCATCTGGACAAGAGCAGCGACCTCTTCTTCGAGGTGCTGTTCGGCGTCGCCAAGGCAGGCGCCGTCATGGTGTCCGTGAACTGGCGCCTGGCGCCGCCGGAGGTGCTGCAGATCGTGAACGATGCCGAGGCCGAGATCCTGTTCGTCGGTGAAGAGTATTTCCCGGTGGTCGAGAAGATCCGCGACCAGCTGTCGACCGTGCGCAGGATCGTGACCCTGGGGCCGCGCCACGCCGACTGGGAAGCCTTTGACGAATGGCGGGACCGCCACCCCGACACCGACCCTCGCCTGCCCGCGCGGTCCCAGGACACGGCCGTGCAGTTCTACACCAGCGGCACCACGGGCCTGCCCAAGGGAGCCGAGCTCACCAACGCCAACTTCGCCTTCATGTTCGAGCAATGGACGAGGAGCTGGCTGCTGAAGCCCGGCACGCAGAACATCGTCTGCCTGCCGATGTTCCATATCGGCGGTGCGGGCTGGGCCATCGCCGGCCTCTTCGCCGGCGCCACCAACCACGTGGTGCGCGAGTTCGTGCCCGCCCGCGTGCTCGAGATCATCGAGCGGGAGCGGATCGAGGTCATGCTGCTGGTGCCGGCCATGATCCTGTTCCTGGTTCAGGCGCCGCAGATCCGCGAGACGGACCTGTCCAGCCTGCGCCTGATCGTCTATGGCGCCGCGCCCATCCCGGCGGACCTGTTGAAACAGGCGATGGCGACCTTCGGGTGCGGCTTCCAGCAGGTCTACGGCCTCACCGAAACGACGGGCGCCATAACCCTGCTGCCGCCCGAGGATCACGATCCCTCGGATGCGAGGAAGCTCCTGTCCTGCGGCTATGCCCAGGCGGGCGTCGAACTGCGCATCGTCGACGATGCCGGAGCGGACCTGCCCGCCGGCGCGGTCGGCGAGATCGCGATCCGCTCGCCGCAGGTCATGCGCGGCTACTGGCGCCTGCCCGACGCCACCAAACGCGCCATCCAGGGCGACTGGTTCTTCAGCGGCGACGCAGGCTACCTCGACGAAAAAGGCTACCTTTTCATCTACGACCGCGTGAAGGATATGATCGTGTCGGGCGGCGAGAACATCTATCCGGCCGAGGTCGAAAGCGCGCTGTTCGGCCACCCTGACGTCGCCGACGTGGCGGTTATCGGCGTCCCCGACGAGCGCTGGGGCGAGGCCGTCAAGGCGGTCGTGGTGCGGAAGCCCGGCGTGGAAGTGTCTCCCACGGATCTGATCGGCTGGGCGCGCGAACGCATCGCCGGCTACAAGCTGCCCAAGTCGGTCGACTTCATCGACGCCCTGCCGCGCAATCCGACCGGCAAGATCCTGAAGCGGGAACTGCGCAAGCCCTACTGGGAAGGCCGGCAACGCAACATCAACTGACGATCCCGATGTGACCGCCCTGCGGACCCGATCGCAAACGCGCCTCGAATTCCCGAAGCCACGGTTCTAGAACAGTCCCATGTCCAACCTGCCCGACAATCTCACGCCCGTCCGCCCGGCCCACGTCTTCGACGAAGCCCGGCTCACCGACTACATGAAGACCAACGTCGAAGGCTATCGCGGCCCGATCAGCATCCTCCAGTTCGAGGGCGGGCAGAGCAACCCGACGTTCCATGTCACCGACGGCGCCGGGACCCAGTACGTGCTGCGCAAGAAGCCGCCGGGCAAGCTGCTGCCCTCGGCGCACCAGGTCGACCGCGAGTATCGCGTGATCAAGGCGCTGGCGGACCATACCGACGTGCCGGTGCCCAAGCCCTATGCGCTCTGCCAGGACGATTCGGTGATCGGCACGGCCTTCTACATCATGCAGTTCCTGCCGGGCCGCGTCTTCGCCGACGTCAGGATGCCAGGCGTCTCGCCGGCAGACCGCGGCAAGATTTTCGACTCGATGAACGACGTGCTGGCACGCCTGCACAATGTCGACTATCGCGCCGTCGGCCTCGGCGACTATGGCCGCGAAGGCCAGTACATCCAGCGCCAGGTCACGCGTTGGTCGAGCCAGTACGACCTCGCCCGCACCGAAGACATCGAATCGATGGAAGCCCTGAAGAAGTGGCTGCCGGAGAACATCCCGCCGGGCGACGAGACACGGATCAATCACGGCGACTATCGCCTCGGCAACACGATCGTGCATCCGACGGAGCCGCGCGTCATCGCCGTGCTCGACTGGGAACTCTCGACGCTCGGCCATCCGCTGGCCGACCTCGGTTACAACTGCATGATGTACCATTTCGGCGAGGGCTTCGGGGCTTCGGGCGGCTATGCCGGCCAGGATCTCAAGGCCTTCGGCATCCCGACCGAGCAGGAATATCTCGCCGCCTACGCGCGACGCACGGGCCGCAAGGAAGTGGCGGACTGGCCCTTCTACCTCGCCTTCTCCCTGTTCCGCCTCGCCGCCATCGTGCAAGGCGTCTACAAGCGCGGGCTCGACGGCAATGCCTCGTCGGAGACAGCGACCAAGTACGGCAACCGCGCCCGCGCGATGGCCGACCTGGCCTGGTCGATGGTCGATAAGCGCGCCTGAGCGCGCTTCTCCTCCCTATTCGTCGGTGTAGGGCACCATCGAGGCGTCGTTGCCCCTGGGGCAGTTCGCGCTGTCGATGACGGCATTCGCCGGATTGCGAAAGCGCGCGATGTCATAGGGCGCCGAATCGCTCGGGACCTGCGGCGGGGGCGTCCGGAGCGTCCAGGACACCAGCTGCTTGATCACGCTGCCCAAGGCCTGGTCAAACGCCTCGACGACCTTCGGTACCTTGTCGGCGCGGGCCCGGACGCAGCGCTCGAAAGAGGCGACCCCGATGATCTGGCGGTCGGGCATGCGCACCAGCTTGGCGATGATGCGGACCTTCACGATCGGCGGCTGGCCGTAGAAGTACATCGCCTCGAAGTTGCGCAGGTCGGGCTGCAGCACGTAATTGGCGCGCAGGGCAATCGATTCGCGCGAAACAGCCACGATCTTGCGGGTGTTCTCGAAGGAATCGACGATGCGGGTCTGTACCATCAGAGGCGCCCGGTCCGTCCACGCCACCTTGGCATAATAGTCCGTCGAGGTCGGCGTCATCGCGATGGCGATGCGACCGGTATTGAGGCTGGCCGCCGCTACCGGCGCCTCGACCGCGAGTTGCCAGTAGACCGAGGGCAGGTCGGCATCGAAGGTGCTCTTCGGCGAGATGGTATAGAGGTCGGTCGGATCGCCCACCGAATCCACGGCACTGACGAACGAGCAGCCCGACAAGAGGGCAACAGCGACCGCGCAGGCGGCAAGGCAACGGATCATTTCGGCGTATATCCCTGCTTGCCGCTGAACACGAAGTTGGCCGGGTCGCGCTCCAGCCTTGTGGCAATGACGTTCAGATTGGCGGTGAGCTGGCGCAGGTCGCGCAGGGCCAGCGAGAATTCTGTGAGGCCGGTTTCGGTGAAATTCTTGATCGGGCGGCTGTTGTCCGTGACCAGCTTGTTCAGCTGGCTGGCGGCTGAGTTTATGTTGGCCAGGGCGGCGCGGGTCTCGTTCAGCGTCTTCCGCAGTTCCCCCGGCTCCTTGCCGGCCAGCGCCTTGCGGGTCTCTGCGTCCTGCGGGCCGATTTCCTGGGCGATCAGCGTGATCGACTCCGAGAGGTCGTTGAGCTTGGCGAAGGTCTTGCGGAATTCGGCCACGGCCTGCGGCAGTTCGGCCAGGGTGGTCTGGATGGCGGTGTCGGACTTGGCAAAGGCGCTGGTCGCCGTCTGCAGGTTGCGCAGCGTGTCCGTGACGGCACCGATATTGTCGGGGCTCAGCAGGTCGTTCAGCCGGTCCACCGTCGTGCTGGCCTTGGTCAGCAGCTCCTGCGCCGAAGTCGAGGTCGCCTGCAGGAACGAGGCGCCCTCGCGAATCTCCGGGTAGGGCTTTTCGCCCAGCTTCTTCTTGGGCTTGACCTGGTCGACGTCGAGACGTCCCACGATCTGGATGAACGGCGCGCCGGCAATGAACGGTTTCTCGAAGACGGCATAGGAGCGGTCGCGAATGTCGATCGACCAGTCGACCGCCACCGTGACCTCGATCTTTTCCGTGAGCCGCTCCCGGCCGGTCGAGCGCTGCGTATCGACCCGGGAGGTAAGCTGGATGTCCGCGACACGTCCCACACGCAAACCGCGATAGAAGACCGGCGAATCCTTGGTCAGTCCCTGCACGTCGCCCGAAAAGAGAATGTCGTAATAGGCATATGCGGTACGATCACCCGCGCGCAGCTTCCAGATGACGAATCCGGCCAGGGCGGCGACGAACAGGATCATCGCCGCGCCAATCAGCACGTAGGGCGATTTTCTTTCCATTCGATACTACTTCTGCTCCCGCCGCGCTGCGCGCCCTCGCGGCCCATGGAAATATTCCCGAACCCAAGGATGGTCGTATTCCAGCAACTCCGCCATCGTACCCACCACGACGCGCTTGTCGAGAAGGACTGCAATACGGTCGCAAATTGCATTGAGGCTATCGAGGTCGTGCGTGACCATCAAAACCGTGAGGCCGAGGTTGCGGCTGAGGCCCTTCACCAGCTCGTCGTAATGGGAAGCACCGATCGGATCGAGACCCGCGGTGGGCTCGTCCAGGAACAGGAGTTCCGGATCGAGCGCGAGCGCCCGAGCGAGGCTGGCACGTTTGCGCATGCCGCCGGAAAGTTCAGAGGGCTTCTTCTCGCCGGTATCGGCGGGAAGGCCGACCAGAGACACCTTGAGGGCCGCGATCTCGCGCATCGTCTCTTCCTCGAGCCCGGCATGCTCGCGGATCGGGACGATGATGTTCTCCGTGACGTTGAGCGAGGAGAACAGCGCGCCGTCCTGGAACTGGACGCCGGTATGGGCCAGCATCTGGCGCCGGGCTTTGCCCTGCAAGGTGCTGGTATCGACGCCCAGCATTTCGATCGTGCCCTCGCGCGCCTGATTCAGGCCGATGATGGTCCGCAGAAGCACGGACTTGCCGGTGCCCGAACCGCCGACCAGACCGACAATCTCCCCGCGGAATACGTCGAAATCTAGGTGGTCGTGGATCACCTTGTCGCCGAACTGCGTGCGGATTCCGCGCAGGCGCAGGACGACCTCCCGGCCGTCGCTGTGATCGACGATCTGCCCCCCTTCCACCTGGGCGCCTTCAGCCATCAGACGCCGGCAAGCAGGAAGATGACCGAGAAAATCGCGTCGAGCACGATCACGCAGAAGATCGATTCGACCACGGACTTGGTCGTGAGCTGCCCGACGCTCTCGGCGCTGCCGCGAACCTGGAGCCCCTCGAAGCAACCGATGGTGGCGATCACGATGCCGAAGACCGGCGCCTTGATCATGCCCGTATAGAAGTGCCACGGGCCGACCATGTCGCGCAGCCGGTCGAAGAACTGCACGAAGGTGAAGTCGAGATAGATGGTGCAGGCGACCGCGCCGCCCAGCAGGCCCGCCATGTCGCCCCAGAAGGCGAGCAGCGGCATCGAGATCAGCAGCGCGGTGATACGCGGCAGGACCAGCCACTCGATGGGATTGAGGCCGATCGTGCGCATGGCATCGACCTCCTGGTTGACCTGCATCGTCCCGATCTGGGCCGTGAAGGCGCTCCCCGAGCGGCCCGCGACGATGATCGCGGTCAGAAGCGGCCCCAGCTCGCGGAACATGCCGATACCGACCGCCTCGACAGTGAAAATCTCTGCGCCGAACTGGCGAAGCTGCTGGACGCCCTGGTAGGCGATGACCACGCCGATCAGAAAGCAGAGGACGCCGACGATCACGAGGGCACGGATCCAGACCTCGTACATCTGCCGGATGACGGCGTTCGGCCGGAAACGCTTGGGCTGCAGGATGGCTTCGACGAAGACAACCAGGATCTCGCCGAAGAAGGCGCAGAGATTCAGAACCTGCTTGTAGAAGTCGATCGTTCCGTAGCCGACCTCCTCCAGCCAGTGCGCCAGCCAGTTGACCTTACGGTCCGGCGGGGCCTGGCACATGTTCTCTCGGACCACCTTGAAGAGGGCCGCCTGCGCCTCATTCCGGGTCTCCACCTCTGTATCGGGCCCGCCCCCGGCGATTTCCAGGATCTCGAGCGCCCCTGCCGTGTCGACACGCTCGAGCTCCGTCGCATCGACGACGCGACGATCCTTCGAACGGGTGCCGGCAGCCGCGAGAGCGCTCTCGGCCGTCTTGCGGATGCCGCGGACGCTGAACACCGTCCACGTCCCACCGACTTGCACGACGGGCTTGCCCGCGCGCTCCGTGTAACGAATTGTGGGTTCCGCTTCGGCCATCGACGAAGATTAGTCGTCGCGCCGGTTGGTGCTGTCAATCTCCGTGCATTGCCTCGGCGCCTCGCCGCTGTCACGATCCGGCCGGGAGGATCGGATGGGCAAGTGGCCACGGCTGGACAAGATCGAGATGATCGACAGTCCGATCGACAAGCAGAGTTACGAACGCCAGATCAAGAAGTTGCAGGAACGGCTGCTCGACCTCCAGGTCAACGATCTGCGGACGGGCGGAAGGGCGCTGATCTGCCTCGACGGTTGGGACGCCGCTGGCAAGGGCGGCATGATCGAGCGGCTGGTGGCGGGACTGGAACCGAAATCGGTGCAGGTCTGGCGCATCGGTGCGCCGACACACGAAGAGCAGGGCCGGCACTATCTCTGGCGCTTCTGGGACCGGCTGCCCGCCCCCGGCAATTGGGCGATTTTCGACCGGACGTGGTACGGCCGCGTCCTGGTGGAGCGCATCGAGGGCTTCTGTGAGAAGTCCGCCTGGGAGCGCGCCTACCGCGAGATCAACGAATTCGAGCGCCAGCTTGCCGACGATGGCGTGCGGATCGTGAAGCTGCTCGTGCATGTCAGCGCCGAGGAACAGAAGCGGCGGATGATCGAGCGGCTCAGCAAGCCCAGCAAGCATTACAAGATCGGCCTCGAGGATTTTCGCAACATCGCCAAGCGCCGGCAGTATCTGGACGCCTACGACGACGTGCTCGAGCGCACCGACACCGAGCACGCGCCCTGGCATGTCGTTGCCAGCGACGAGAAGATGCATGCCCGGCTCGAGGGCCTGCGGATCGTCGCCGACCGGCTGGGCGAAGGTGTCAACCTCGAGTCCCATGAGCTGGACCCGAGGATCCTCGAAGCCGCCTACGAAGCCTGGGGATGGCGGCCGGAGAAAAGCGGCAACGGCAAGAAATAGCTTCGCACCATCACTTGTTCAGGCCTGAGCCGGCGTGCTGGCCGGCGACGTGACCAAGCTGGACCTGGCGCCGTCTCCGAGACGAGCGGCGATCCAGGGCAGCGCCTCACGCATCGCCTCTTCGAATCTCCAGGGCGGATTGATCACAACCAGCCCGCAGGCCGCGAGCTTTCCGTCGGGGGTCCGCGGGCCCAGGTCGAGTTCCATGCTCAGGTACTTCTCCTCCATCAGCGACGCGAAGAAGGCTGCGACGGCCGCCTCGTCCTTGATCGGATACCAGACCGCGTAGCAGCCTGTGGCGAAGCGGCGGAGCCCGTGGCGAACCGCGCGCGTCAGGACCTCGAATTCGTCGGTCGCCTCGAAGGGCGGGTCGATCAGCACCAGGGCGCGGCGCTCGACCGGCGGCAGTGTCGACTTGATTGCGTGATAGCCGTCGGCCTGCCGCACCTCGACGGCCTGGTCGCCGGCGAACTCGCGCTTCAGCAGCATCGCCTCCTCGGGATGCTTCTCGCAGGCGATGAAGCGGTCGCCCGGCCGCAGGGCCGCGCGGACCAGTCGCGGCGAGCCGGGATAGCGATGGAGCGCACCGCCCGGCGGCCCGAACTTGCGATCGTAGGCCTGGACCGCCGCGAGGTAGCGCGCAACGGCGGGCGGCATCCCGGTCCGGCTCTCGGTCATCAGGCGCCCGATCCCCGCCTCCGCCTCGCCCGTGCGGCGCGCCTGGGAGCCGCCGAGATCATAGCCTCCGGCGCCGGCATGCGTGTCGAGCACGAACAGCTTCTTGTCCTTGGCCGTCAGCAGGCGCAGCAGTTCGCAGAGCGCGGTGTGCTTCAGCAGGTCGGCAAAATTGCCGGCGTGATAGCCGTGGCGATAGTTCACGGAAAACTTTCTGGCCCGATTTGAGATGATTCCCCGGGCACGGTATGTGCTTCGGGCGCAGGACACTACATTTGAGGATCGAAATGGCCAACCACGAGCTGCATTCTTCGCCCGAGACCTGCCACTGGGGCTATTTCGACAGCCAGCTCCCGCCGCAGCTTCGCATCAAGTCGGGGGACACGGCCACGATCCATTGCGTGTCGGGCGCCGCCGAGATCCTGCCGGGCGAGCCCTACAACGTGCTGCCGGAGCACCGCGAGATCCTCTCCAAGCTGAAGCCGCATATCGGCCGGCACATCCTGACCGGGCCGGTCCACGTCGAGGGCGCCGAGCGCGGCGACGTGCTCGCGGTCGAGGTGCTCGACATCAAGTTCCGCACCAACTGGGGCTGGAACGTGCAGCGGCCGCTGATGGGCACCCTGCCCGAGGACTTCCCCTTCTTCCGCCTGACCCACATCCCGATCGATTCCAACCGCGGCGTCTGCACCATGCCGTGGGGGACCGAAATCGAGCTCAAGCCGTTCTTCGGCATCATGGGCGTCGCCCCGCCGCCGGAATGGGGCCAGTGCAGCTCGGTCGAGCCGCGCGCCTTCGGCGGCAATATCGACAACAAGCATTTTCGGGTCGGCACCACGGTCTACTTCCCCGTCTTCGCCGATGGCGGCCTGTTTTCCACCGGCGACGGCCATGGCGTGCAGGGCGACGGCGAGGTCAACCTGACCGCGCTCGAGACCAGCCTGAGCGGCACCTTCAAGTTCACGCTGCACAAGGGCATGAAGCTCAACAACCCGCGCGCCGAGACGGCGACGCACTGGATCACCCACGGCTTCGACCAGGACCTCGACGACGCCGCCAAGGAAGCGCTGCGCGACATGATCCGGCTGATCACCGCCAAGACCGGCCTCAAGCCCGAGGACGCCTACATGCTCTGCAGCCTGCAGGCCGACCTGCACGTCACCCAGACGGTGGACGGCAACAAGGGCATCCACTGCATGATCGAGAAGAAGATCATCGGCGGCTGACGCCGAACCGGGTACTGGCGAGCGGGACCATGACGCATCTGCAGCTTCTCGACGAGGCGGTCGCCCGTCACAACGATGCCGAATGGTCACGCCGCGCGCTGGACCTGATCCGCAACGACCAGCGCCGCTCGGCCGATACGCACCTGCTGCGGCTCGACCTGCCGGTGCTCGAGGGGATCGACGTCTACCTCAAGGACGAGTCGACCCATCCCACGGGCAGCCTCAAGCATCGGCTGGCCCGCTCGCTGTTCCTGTACGGGATCTGCAACGGCCGGATTCGGCAGGACACGCCGATCGTCGAGGCCTCGTCGGGCTCGACGGCAATCTCGGAAGCCTACTTCGCCCGCCTGCTGGGCCTCCCCTTCCATGCCGTAATGTCGGCATCGACCTCGGCGGAAAAGATCGCGGAGATCGAACGGCAGCACGGCAAGTGCCACCTGATTGCGGACGGACGCGGGATCTACGCCGCCGCCGAGGCGCTGGCGGCCGAGTTGCGCGGCGTCTACGTCGACCAGTTCACCTATGCCGAGCGGGCCACCGACTGGCGCGGCAACAACAACATCGCCGAATCGATCTTCGAGCAGATGAGCCGCGAACCCCATCCGGTGCCGACCTGGATCGTCATGAGCGCCGGCACCGGCGGCACCACCGCAACGCTCGGCCGGTACATCCGCTACATGCGTTACGCCACCCGTCTCTGCGTCGCCGATCCGGAATTCTCCGCCTTCTTCGAGGCTTTCGCCAAGGGCAACCTGGAGGCCACCTGCGAGCGCGGCTCGCGCATCGAAGGGATCGGCCGCCCCAGGGCCGAGCCCTCGTTCCTGCCCAACATGATCGATCGCATGATGCGCGTGCCCGACGCCCAGTCACTGGCCGGCATGCGCGTGCTCTCGCGGTTGCTTGGGCGCAAGGTCGGCGGCTCGACCGGCACCAACTTCGTGGCGCTCTGCATCCTCACGTCGCGCATGAAGGCGGAGGGCCGCACGGGCTCTTTGGTCTCGCTGATCTGCGACAGCGGGGAGCGGTATGGAAACACCTATTACAACGACGACTGGATCGCCGCGCAGGGGCTCGACCTCGAGCCGCACGAACGGGCGCTCGAAGCCTTCCTGCAGGACGGCGAGGCGATCATCTAGCCTTACGGCTGCGCGCGCGGCGGCGGCTTCCGGGCGCTGCGCAGGGGACGCAAATCAGGCCGGCAATCACTCCGGCTTGATATTGGCCTCGCGGATCAGCCGGCCGAAGCGCTCGTATTCCTGTGCGTTGAAGCGCGTGAACTGTTCGACCGTCATCGTGCCCGGCTCGCCGCCGAGACCGCGCAGCTTTGCCTGAACGTCCGGCAGCGCTACGATGCGGATCAGTTCGGCCTGCAGCTTCGCGACAATGTCGGGCGGCGTCCCGGCCGTCACGTACACGGCGTACCAGGTCGTCATGTCGAAACCCGGCAGGCCCGCCTCGGCAAGCGTGGGGACATCGGGCAGCTCGCTGCTGCGACGATCCGAGGTCACGGCCAGCGGCTTGAACTTGCCGGCCTTGATCTGTCCCATCGACGAGGAAGTCGTGTCGAACATCATCTGGACGTTGCCGCCGATGATATCGAGATGGGCCTGGGCGCTGCCCTTGTAGGGCACGTGCAGCCCCTTCACGCCCGCGGCGGTGTCGAACGCCTCGCCGGCAATGTGCTGCGTGCTGCCGACGCCCGAGGAGGCGTACTTGAACTCGCCGGGCCGGGCCTTCATCGCGGCGATCAGCTCCGGCACCGAGTTCACCGACACCGATGCACCGACCACCAGCACGTTGGGCACGTTCACCACGAGCCCGATCGGAATCAGGTCCTTCATCGGATCGAAGCCGAGCTTCAGCAGATGCGGCGCGATGGCCTGGCCGGTGTTGGTGGCGACGAGGATCGTGTGCCCGTCCGGCGGCGCCTTGGCCGTGAGATCGGCGGCGATGGTGTTGGAAGCGCCGGGCTTGTTCTCGACGACGAAGGTACCCTTCATCGATTCGGCGAGTTTCTCGGCCAGCAGGCGCGCCACGATGTCGGTGCCGCCGCCGGCATTCGCGCCGACCATCAGGCGGACGGTCTTCGTCGGATACGGCGTCTGCGCGCCCGCGCTGCGCGGTGCGAGGCAAAGCACCGGGAGCGCCAGCAGGAGCCTGCGCTTCAGGGTGCCGTTCCTCATGGCGCAGGCTCAACAGCGAGCTCGGTGCCGCTCACCGATTTCACCTTTACCTTGGCGCCCTTCACCATGTCGGGACCGGTCACGCTCCAACTCCCGTCGCCCAGGATCACCCTGCCCCGCCCGTTGAGGATGGGCTCGTCGAGCACGATGATCCTGCCGATCAGGGCGTCGCCTCGTGCGTTGAGCGTGGAGGTTGCCGGGTTGTCGGCATGCTGCAGCCGGCGCAGCGTCCGGCGCAACCCGACCGCCGCCGCGACCGAGATCACCGCAAAGGTCAGGAGCTGCAGCTCGATCGACAGATCGGACACGACCAGCAGGAAGAGGCCCGCCGCCGCCGCCCCGATGGCGAGGAAGAGGAAGACGACGCCCGGCAGCATCATCTCGAACACGAGCAGCACGGCGGCGACCGCCCACCAGTACCAGAAGACCACCTTGAACATCGCGGATCAGCCCGCAGTGGGAACGGAACCGCGCGGCCGCGTGGCGTCGACGCCCCGTGCCTGCGCTTCCTTGGCGAGCTCGCCGATGCCGGCGATCGAGGCCATCACGCCGGCCGCCTCGACGGGCAGGAAGAACACCTTGGCGTTGGGACTGGAGCCCATCTTCGCCAGCGCCTCGACATATTTGGTGCCGAGGAAGTAGTTGGTCGCCTGCACGCCGTTGCCGGCGATCGCCTCGGCCACGACCGTAGTGGCCTTGGCTTCGGCCTGCGCCATGCGCTCGCGCGCCTCGGCATCGCGAAAGGCGGCCTCGCGGCGGCCCTCGGCGGTCAGGATGGCCGACTGCTTCTCGCCCTCAGCCCGCTGGATGCTCGATTCGCGTACGCCCTCTGCCTCGAGGATCGTCGCGCGCTTTTCCCGCTCGGCCTTCATCTGCCGGCCCATCGCCACCACGATGTCCTCGGGCGGCGCGATATCCTTGACCTCGATGCGCAGCACCTTGACCCCCCAGGGGCCGGTTGCCTGGTCGATGACCGCGAGCAGCGTGTTGTTGATGTCGTTGCGCTTCGACAGGGCCTCGTCGAGCGCCATGTTGCCCATGACCGAGCGGATGTTGGTCAGCACCAGGTTGGTGATGGCCAGCTGGAGGTTCTGGACCTCGTAGGCGGCGCGGGCGGCGTCGACCACCTGGTAGAAGGCCACGGCATCCACCTGCACGGTGGCATTGTCCTTGGTGATGACCTTCTGTCCAGGAATGTCGAAGACGTTCTCCTGCATATTCATCTTGCGGCCGACCGAATCGACGAAAGGCACGATAAAATGCAGGCCGGGCGCAAGCGTGCGCGTATAGCGGCCGAACCGTTCGATGGTCCAGTTGGTGCCCTGGGTTACCGTCTTGACGCCGGCGAAGATCAGCACCAGCGCCACGAGGACGACGGCCAGCACGAAAATCAGCGCACCCGATATCATTCAGCGTCTCCTCTGGATTTGGCGGAGACACTAGCCCAAGGGCGGGCGCAGGACCATCGCGTGGCTAGTCGGCGGCGGCGAACTCGGTCTCGATGACGGGAACTGCCATCGACGCCGGCGCGACCCGCTGATCGGTGGCAAGCCAGCGATCGAGGAAGCCGTTGATCCACCGGTCGAGCGGCGGATCGTAGAGGGCATGCATGGACAGATGGACACCACGCTGTTGCGCGCCCGGCATCTTCAGGCGCTCGGCAGCCTTCAACGTCCAGATGGTCTTCATCTCGAGCGTCACCTCGGGATGGAACTGGAAACCGAACGCGTTGGGACCGCACCGGAATCCCTGCACGGGATAGCGCTCGTTTGTCGCCAGCAGCTCGCAGCAATCCGGGATGGTCATGCCCTCACGGTGCCACTGATAGACTTTCATCGGTGACCTGAACCAGGCACGGCCCGCTTCGGTCGGCTCGACGTCGACATAGCCGATCTCGACGACGCCCTCGGGATGCGGGGCGACCCGACCACCGGCGGCCCGGGTCAGGAGCTGGGCACCCAGGCACAATCCGAGAAAGGGAACGCCGGCGTCCACGACCTTGGGAATCCACTCGAGTTCGCACTTGATGCCGGCCAGGGTGCCGCAATCGTTGGCGGACATGGGACCGCCGAAGACCACCACGCCCGCATAGTCGGACATGTCCTCGGGCAGATTGCAGCCCAGATTGGGGCAAAGTCTGTGAAGTTCGTAACCGCGCTTCTCAAGCAGTACGCCGACCCGTCCGGGCCGCGAATGCTCCTGATGCACGACGATGGCGATCTTTTTAGGGCCCATTTCTCTACACTGGCCAGCCGGTACCGTCATGGAGTTGCAAGATACGCGCCATGTATGGCAACGACAAGGCGAACAGCTTCAGGGGGACGAAATGGCGCGCCAGCTCGACTTCTACTTCGATTGTTCCAGCCCGTGGACCTATCTCGCCTTCCACGCGATCCAGCCGCTGGCGCAGGAAGCGGGTGCCGAGATCGTCTGGAAGCCGATCCTGGTCGGCGGCGTGTTCAACGCGGTGAACCAGACGGTCTATGAGAGCCGCACCAGGCCCAACCCGCTGAAGCAGGCCTATATGCAGAAGGACATGCAGGACTGGGCGCGCCTCTACGGGCTCGCCATCAAGTTCCCGCCGACGGTCTTTCCCGTGAACAGCGTGAAGTGCATGCGCGGCGCCTTCGTGGCCCTCGACGAGGGCAAGCTCGTGCCCTACGCGATGGCCGCCTTCGAGGCCTATTGGGGCGAGGATCGCGACCTGTCCAGGGAAGACGTGCTGGCCGACATCGCCCTGAAGGCCGGCGTCGAGCGCCAGCGTTTCTTCGCCGGCATCGAGACCGATTCTTGCAAGGCGCGGCTGCGCGCCAACACCGACGAGCTGATCGCCCGCGGCGGTTTCGGCAGCCCGACGATCTTCGTCGGCAACGACATGTTTTTCGGCAACGACCGCATGCCGCTGGTCAGAGCCGCTCTGGAGGCCATCGCCGCATGAGCAAGAACGCCGATCCCGATTTCTGGGCCAAGGCCCGTGCCCACCTGGTGCGCTACGGCGGCGCCTTCTCGCCGCTGATCGCCGAGAGCGCGGCCGGCAACTACTTCACCGATGCCGATGGACGGAAGATCCTCGATTTCACGTCGGGCCAGATGAGCGCCATCCTGGGCCACAGCCACCGGGAAATCGTCGAGGTGGCGCGACGCTATATCGGCGAACTCGACCATCTCTACTCGACGATCCTGTCACGGCCCGTCGTCGAGCTGGCGGCGCTGATCGCCAAGGTGTCGCCCGGAAAACTCGACCGCGTGCTGCTGGTCTCGACCGGAGGCGAGTCGAACGAGGCGGCCCTGCGCATGGCCAAGCTGGTGACCGGCCGTCACGAGATCGTGGCGATGAGCCGGTCCTGGCACGGCGTCACGGGCGGTGCCGCATCCGCGACCTATTCTTCGAGCCGCAAGGGTTACGGACCGCCGCAACCCGGGGCGTTCGTGCTGCCGGCGCCGGACACGTACCGCTCGCGCTTCATCGACGATCGCGGCGTCTATGACTGGCAGGGCGAGCTCGATTTCGGCTTCGAGCTGGTCGACCGCCAGTCGAGCGGCGCCCTGGCGGCCTGCATCGTCGAGCCGATCCTGAGCTCGGGCGGCGTGCTCGAGCCGCCGGAAGGCTGGATGAGGGCGCTGGCCGCCAAGTGCCGCGAGCGCGACATGCAGCTGATCTTCGACGAGGCGCAGACCGGTCTCGGCCGCACCGGCAGCCTCTTCGCCTGCGAGCGCGACGATGTAGTGCCGGATTATCTCACCCTCTCCAAGACCCTGGGCGCCGGCCTGCCGCTTGCCGCCATGCTGACGACGCCAGCGATCGAGGACGTGGCCGCCGAGCGCGGGTTCCTGTTCTATACGACGCACGCCTCCGATCCCCTGCCCGCCGCGGTAGGCCTGAAGGTCATCGAGGTCATTCTCCGCGACCGTCTCACGGAGCGCGCGGAAGTTCTCGGCAAGCGCCTGAAGGAGGGGCTGCAGGCGCTCCAGCAACGCCACGAGTGCATCGGCGACGTGCGGGGACGCGGCCTCCTGCTCGGACTGGACCTGGTAAAGGACCGGCGCTCGCGGACCCCAGACCCGGAACTTGCCCAGGAAGTGGCCCGGAACTGCCTGGAGCTGGGAATGATGACCAGCACCGTCCGCGGCGGATTCGGGATTTTCCGCATCGCACCGCCCCTCACGGTGGCGGAGGCGGAGATCGACCTCGGACTGGAGATCTTCGACCGTGCGCTCACCAAAGCTTTACATTGAGAACTGAGGGAAATCGGCGCATCTGGCCCCTTAACTGGTATTAGCGTTTGAAACGGGCGGCTAACTGTTGTACCCGCTGGCGGTTTCCGGCCCACGGCGTTTGGAGTTTGCGGATGATCAAGAGGCTTACACAGGCGGCAATTCTCACGGCGAGTATTCTCGCCCTGGGCGGCTGCACGCTCGGGCAGACGAAGACGGCGGCTGCACCCGTGAAGCCGCCGGCGGCCGACTACCAGGCAGCCGTTCCGCCGGCACCTCCCGCGGGCCAGATCCGGGCCATCTGCTACAATGAGGCGGATCTTTCGATTGTGCGCGCACGCATGGTGCAGCAGGAACTTCAGGTCGTAACGCTGCAGTGCCAGGGTCCTGGCGGAGCCCGCGCCTACGAGAAGCTCTATGCGGACTTCGTCGGTAAGTTCCGCGAAGAGTTCGCCACCAATTCCCGCGCGCTCTCGCAGATCGCCGGGCGCAAGCGCTTCAACACCGATGTGTTCGTGACGGAAGTCGCCAACCGCACGGCGCAGCGTGCGCCGACGGACAAGGAATTCTGCTCGCGCGGCAAGCGCGCCTTCGACTGGGCGATGGATCCGAAGGTCACGGCCCTCTCGCAGGTGCCGCCGCCGTACGATCTCGGCCCCGAGATGAACATCTACGCCTGCCCGGCCCAGTAAGCGGTCGACGCAAGCACCAATCGAAAAGGCGGTCCCCCGGACCGCCTTTTCTTTTTGCCGATGGCGGCAAATCTAGATGTGCTGTGCGGTTCGCTCGCCGGGGCTGCGCCCGCCGCCCTGTACGCCGGTGGTCGCGGCTTTGAGCACGGCGAGATAGCCGGGCTTCAGCTCCATCGACAGACGATGGCCACCGTCCAGCAAGGCGCGGTGCGCCTGTGGCAGGCGCCAGCAGGGCACGAACATGAACAGGTGATGCTCGAGGTGGTAGTTGACCCAAAAGGGCGCCACCAGGAGCCTCATCAGCGGATTGGCGTAGGTGGTCCGCGTATTGCGCAGCGGATCGTCGTTGTCCGGCACGACGGCGTGCTCGGCGATGTTCCGGATGCGACTCACGAGCTGGTACCAGGTGGCGAGCGGCAGCAGCCACATCACGGGGTAGAGCCACCAGTATCCGGCAGCCCACAGCCCCGCGAGCAGGCCGAAGTTCGCAATCAGCGGCCCCTTCTCCGTGCGCCACAGGTTTCCGAGTTGGTCCCGGATCGGTGCTTCCGCCGGCCCCAGCGCCCGGCGGATCTGCTCGCCACGCCTCAGGAACGCCGTCTGTCCGGTGAGGTCGCGCAGGATCTTGCGGCGCAGGCTGGCCCGGCTGGTCGGGAAGGCCTGCGAAAGACCCAGGTCCGGATCCTCGGCTTGCTGTGTGAACCGGTGATGCTGCAGGTGATACGGCCGGTAGAGCGCAAGGCTGGTGAATACCGGAAAGGCGCAGAGCCAGCTGCCCACCCGATCGTTGAGGCGGCGGTCGGCGAACAGCAGCCCGTGGGCGGCATCGTGCATGAGGATGGCGAGACCGAGCTGGCGCCCGCCGATCACCATGACACCCAGCAGGAAGGTGAAAGGGTTGGGCCACCAGGCGAACAGCGCCATGCTGCCTACGATCAGTGCCCAGGCCTGCAGGACGAGCAGCGCCCCCACGAGGTTCGACTTGGCGCCGAGCCTGCGCGTCTGCTCCAGGGTCAGGAAATTGCCGATCCGGCTCATTCTTCGAGGCTGGTCGCGGCACGCGCGGCTGTCAACGGCGGCGCGGGGCCGCTATATGTTCAGCCGATGCACCGCAAATCCATCCGCACCGACGTCCTGGACGTCGCCTACGAGGAGCACGGGCCGCCCGACGGCGCGCCGGTGATCCTGCTGCACGGCTTCCCCTACGACGTGCGCGCCTACGACGAGGTCGCGCCGGCACTGGCGGCCGACGACAGCCGCGTGCTGGTGCCGTATCTGCGCGGCTACGGTCCCACCCGTTTCCTGTCGCCCGAGACGCTTCGATCGGGCGAACAGGCGGCGCTGGCTCACGACCTGCTGCAGCTGATGGACGCGCTTGGCATCCGGCGCGCCGCGCTGGCGGGATACGATTGGGGCGGTCGCGCCGCCTGCATCGTGTCCGCCCTGAGGCCCGAGCGCGTCCGCTGTCTCGTGAGCTGCACCGGCTACAATCTCCAGAACATCGCGGCGTCGGTCGAGCCTGCTCCCGCGGCCGCCGAGCACCGGCTCTGGTACCAGTATTACTTCAATACCGAGCGCGGACGCGCCGGCCTCACCAAGAACCGCCGCGACATCTGCAAGCTGCTCTGGAGCCTGTGGTCTCCGGAATGGACGTTCGACGATGCGACGTTCGAGAAGACGGCACCCTCGTTCGATAACCCCGACTTCGTCGACGTGGTGATCCAGTCCTATCGCCATCGCTACGGCTACACCAAGGGCGACCCCTTGCTGGAGCCGATGGAGGCGCTGCTCGCCAGGCAGCCTGTCATCTCCGTCCCCACCATCAATCTCCACGGCGCCGCCGACGGTGTGGGACCGGCCTCCGACCGCGACGGCCAGTCCGACAAGTTCACGGGCGGTTACGAGCGGCGGATGCTGCCGCGCATCGGCCACAACGTCCCGCAGGAGGCGCCGGCGGAGACCGTGGCGGCCCTGCGCCATCTCATGAAGGAAACGCCGCAATGACCGCCATCGCCCTCATCGGCTCCACCGGCAATATCGGCAGCCGTGTCCTCGACGAAGCCTTGAACCGAAAGCACAGCGTCACCGCCATCACGCGCGACGCTTCCAAGCTGAAGCCGCGCCCCGGCATGACCATACGGCAGGGCAGCACGACCGACGTCGTCTCGATGTCCGCCATCCTCAAGGGCCACGACATTGTCGTGGCGTCGGTGAAGTGGAACGAGGCCAGCGTCCATCACGTGCTGGAGGCGGTCCGCAACAGCGGCGTGAAGCGCGTCCTCTTCGTGGTCGGCGCCGGCAGCCTGCTGCGCGCTGACGGCCGCACCCACCTCGACCACATGGCCGACCGCGGCATTCAGCCCCCGACCTCCAAGCCCGCGTCGCTGGCGCTGGAGGAGGTGCGCAAGGCCAAGGACCTCGACTGGACGGCGATCTCGCCCCCCGCTTCGATCCAGCCCGGGGACCGCACCGGCAAATTCCGCCTCGGCAAGGATCACCTGCTCGAGGACAAGGAAGGCCAGAGCGCGATCAGCCGCGAGGACTTCGCGGTCGCCATCATGAACGAGATCGAGAAGCCGAAGCACCTGCACAAGCGCTTCACGGCGGCGTACTGAACTCCTCGTCGTCCTGAGCGAAGCGCCGTAGGCGCGTAGTCGAAGGACCTCTTTTCGCTTCGACACATCGTGCGTCCGAAAAGAGGTCCTTCGACTGCGCCGCCCTGACGGGCGGCTCCGCTCAGGACGACGATTTCTTGTTCCTACTCCAGCGTCTCCAGCAGGCGCGCGCAGAGGTAGGTGCGCGGCTCCAGCGACGAGTAGTAGATCTGTTCGGTGATGGCGTGGGCGCCCTTGCCGTCGGCGCCCAGCCCGTCGAGCGTCGGGATGCCGAGCGCGGCCGTGAAGTTGCCGTCGCTGCCGCCACCGGTCAGCGGCACGTCGTTCAGTTCCTTGCCGATCTCGCGATAGATCGCCTGCGCCTTCTGGAAGAGATCGGTGATGCCGGCATCCTTCTGGTAGGGCGGCCGGTTCATGCCGCCTTCGACCGTCAGCTCGACCTCCTTGCCGATCGGCTCGAGGTTCAGGAACCAGTGCGTCATCTCCTCGGCCAGCTGCATGTTGGGCACGCGCAGGTCGACGTCGATCGAGCACTCGGCCGGCGTCACGTTGACGCCCGAGCCGCCCCGGATCAGGCCGACGTTGCAGGTGATTCCGCGGGCATAGTCGGTCTTCTCCTCGATGCGTACGATCTGGCGCGCGATCTCGAGGATGGCGCTGCGGCCGTCCTCGTGGCGCACGCCGGCATGGGCGGCGCGGCCCTTGGCCGTCAGGGTGAAGCGGCCGACGCCCTTGCGCGAGGTCACGACCTTGTCGCCGTCGCGCCCCGGCTCCATGACCAGCGCATACTTGTGGCCCTTCGCCGCTTCTTCGATTCGAGCCCGCGAGGTCGGGCTGCCGACCTCTTCCTCGGGAATGAACAGGAAGGTGACGGGCAGCCTGGTGCGCTTGCCCTGGCGGAGCAGGTGCCTGAGCGCGTAGTAGGCGATGTAGCCGCCCGCCTTCATGTCGTAGATGCCGGGGCCGAAGACGCTGTCGCCTTCCTGGCGGATCTTCAGCTCCTTCTCCTTCATCCCGAGCGGGTGGACCGTGTCGAGATGGGCAAGGACCAGAATGCCCTTGCCCTGCTCCGTGCTCCACTCCGCCGGGGTTCTGGCCTCGAGGATATCCCCGAAGCCGTCGCGACCCGGTGTGCGATCGAGATCGAGGCCAAGGTCGCGGAACTGGCCCTCGACCTTGTCGACCATGAGATTGACTGCCTTCGCGTCGTGGCTCGGGCTCTCGATCTCGATCCACTCGACGATCCCCTCCAGGATCTCCTTGGGATCGATCCTGGGCTCGTTCTTCATACGCTCGGCAGCCATCGTCATCAGTCCTTCCGGCTCAGATCGGATCCCAGGTGAAGTACTCGGGCGAGCGCTTCATGTCGGTGAAGTAGGGCTTCATCGACGGCACCGCGTGCTCGGCGATGTCCTCCAGGGTCCAGCCTTCGGAGTTATGCACGGAACGTACCGGACGGTTGGCGTTGAACAGCATGATCTCGTTCATGCGCACGCCGAAGATCTGCGAGGTGATGCCCTGCTCCTGGGCCGAGTCCGACAGCAGGTACACCGCCATCGGCGCGATCTTGGCCGGGGTCATCTTCTTGGAGCGCTCGAGGCGCGCCTTCTGGGCTTCGGTATCGGCGGGGATGGTGCCGATCATACGCGTCCAGGCGAACGGCGAGATGCAGTTGGAGCGGACGTTGAACGCCGCCATGTCGAGCGCGATCGAGCGCGACAGGCCGATGATGCCCATCTTGGCCGCCGAGTAATTGGCCTGGCCGAAATTGCCGACGAGGCCGGACGTCGAGGTGAAGTGCACGAAGGCGCCGGACTTCTGTTCCTTGAAGTAGTTGGCGGCCGCGCGGCTGGTGTTGAACGAGCCGTTGAGATGGACGTCGATGACCATCTTCCAGTCCATGTGGCTCATGCGATGGAAGATGCGGTCGCGCAGGATGCCGGCATTGTTGATGACGCCGTCGATGCGGCCGAAATTCTCGACCGCCGCCTTGACCATGCGCTCCGCGCCGGCCGGATCGGACACGCTGTCGCCATTGGGGACGGCATGGCCGCCGGCCGCCTTGATCTCCTCGCAGACCTTCTCGGCCGCCGTCGCGCTGCCGCTGCCCTCGCCGTCGACCGCACCGCCGAGATCGTTGACCACGACCTTGGCGCCTTCCTTGGCCGCCAGCAGCGCCATCTCGCGGCCGATGCCGCCGCCCGCGCCGGTCACCAGCACGACCTTGTCCTTCAGCATGTTCGTCATCGTCTTCTCTCTCCCTCTTCTAGTCATCCAGTTTCGGGGCACGCGGCTCACCGCGCAACAGTCGGGCGCTCAGCACCGTCGCGATCGCGAACGGCGCGAGCCCGATCACCATCGGCATCGCGACATAGCGGCTGCCGACCACGGTCAGGCCCGCGACCGCGATCGTGCCCATGGCGCCCATGCCCATCTGCGCGAGGCCGGCCAGCGACGAGGCCGTGCCGGCGAGCCGCGGATAGAGGCCGACCGCACCGGCATTGGCGTTGGCCACGATCATGCCCGTCCCGAAGCTCAACAGCATGTGCGGGCCGACGATCGCCCACCAGGTGACGATGCCGGACAGCGAAAGACCCGCCATGCCGACCAGTGCCGCCACGTGAAACCAGCCCGAGAACATGATGATGTCCACCGGCGCGACGCGACCGACCAGACGGTTGTTCACGAAGGTGCCGAGCGTGAAGCCGCCGACCGAGAGCAGCACGATCAGGCCGAACTCGCGCGGGCTGAAGCCCATGCTCTCCTGCAGCACGAAGGGCACGCCGGCCAGCATCCCGAAATTCAGGGCGAAGGCGAAGCCCAGCGGCAGGATGTGGCCCAGGAAGCGGCGGTCGCGCAGCATTTCGCCGGAGCCGCGCAACAGGCTCGAAATATCGATGCGCTCGCTGCGGAACTTGTTGGTCTCACGCAAGCCCGCCAGCGTCACGAGGAACAGGATCGAGCCGAACCCGCCCACGAACCAGAAGGTCGCCCGCCAGCTCGCCCACTCGCCTAGGAAACCGCCGATCGTCGGCGCCAGCGACGGGGCGATGTTCTGGCCGAGCGAAATCCAGCTCATGACCAGCGGCATCTCCTTGAACGTGTAGGCGTCGCGCGTCAGGGCGCGGCCCAGCACCGATCCCGAGGCCGCCCCCAGCCCCTGCAGGATGCGCAACCCGATCAGGCCGCCGATCGAGGGCGCAAAGGCGCAGGCGAAGCTGGTGATCGCAAAGAACAGCAGGCCGCCCAGCAGCACCGGCCGGCGCCCGTAGCGGTCGCTGAGCGGGCCGTAGAAGAGCTGCCCGACCGCAAAGCCCAGCATGTAGGTGGTCAGCGTCAGTTTCACGTTTTCCGGCGTCGCCAGCAGTTCATGGCCGACCGACGGCATGACCGGCGTGTAGATGCTCATGGTAAGCGGGCCGAAACTGCCCAGCGCCACCAGAAGCGCGATGTAGGCGGGCGACCGCGGCGTCAGGTTCACTTGGTCTTGGCCCCGGTGGTCGCCTCTGCGGCACCCTCCGCGCCGAAATCGCCGCCCAGCGCCATCTCCTCCTGCGCCTTCGACAGGCGCGGGTAGTAGTGGCGGAAGGCGCCGCGAATCTCGTCGAACGGGATGTCGGCAAAGACGCCCCGGTAGGCGAGATACTCCATGTGCCGCCGGCCGCCGAGGTCGAACGGGTGGTAGATCGAATCGCCCACCGCATCCCAGTCCAGCGGCTTCAGGCCAAACTTGTCGGTGAGTTCGCGGTTGAAGGCCGGTGTCGCCTTGACCCAGCGCCCGTCCAGCCAGACGTCGGTGTAGCCGTGGTAGTAGAAGACGTCGCTGCCCATCAGCTCGGACAGCCGGCGGGTCGTCATGTGGTTGCGGACGTCGGCATAGCCCAGCCGGGCCGGAATGCCCACGGCACGGCAGACCGCGGCCATGACGCCCGCCTTGTTCACGCAGTAGCCGTGCCCGGCCGCCACGGTCGTGCTGGCGCGATAGGCCTCGCGCTTCATCGGCGTGTTGTAGGGATCGTAGCGCAGCTCG
>CANIEC010000040.1 GCA_947466085.1 Rhodospirillales bacterium | reverse complement strand
CGTGCATGTCTGGTTCGATCTTCAGTAAGGGGAGTTGTTGAGATGAGCGTACTCGAGGGACCGCGCAAGGAAATCCGCCACGTGATGAAGGATGGCAGCGCCTATTGGGTGGAATTCAAGGACGGCAAGATCGTGTTCGCCGATGGGCGCACCGCCGACGAGAAGGATGTCGTGCACCTGCCGCCCTGCAATCCGACCAAGATCCTGTGCGTCCACGTGAACTACATCTCGCGCTACTACGAGTTCAACAACACGCACGTGCCGCCCAAGACGCCGACCTATTTCCAGAAGCCGCTGACCGCGCTCAACGCCCACAAAGGCGAGCTGGTGAAGCCCAAGGGCTACAAGTACGTGAACTACGAAGGCGAGATGGCTGTGGTCTTCTCGAAAGTCACCAAGAACGTCAGCCGCGAGGAGGCCTGGGACTGTATCGCGGGCTTCGCGCCGGCCAACGATTTCGGCTGCCACGACTTCCGCGACACCGACGGGGGCTCGATGCTGCGCGTGAAGGGCATGGACGGGTTCTGCCCGATCGGGCCGGGCCTGGTGTCGGGCGTGGACGTTCGACAGTCGACGCTGCGCAGCTACAAGAACGGCAAGATGGTCCAGGAGGGCGCGGTCAGCGAGCAGATCTTCGACTGCGGTTACCTGATCGCCGATCTCGCCCGCCACATCACCTTCCTGCCGGGCGACATCCTGCTCACCGGCACGCCCGCCAACTCCCGTCCGCTCGAGGCCGGGGACACGATCGACATCGAGGTCACCGGAGTCGGCCGCCTGTCCAACACGGTCGTCGAGACGCCGGCGCCGCGCGCCTCCGAAGGCTTCCCGCCCAGCCCCGACAGCGAGGGCGTGCGCAAGGTGGCGCTCGGCAACGAGGAGCGCCTGCCGGACAAGTTCAAGACCAAGTAGCGACCCTAGGGGCTGGCGTGACCCAGGAAACGGTCCGGCGGCCGGTCGCCCCATTGCGACTGGAAGCCTTCCTCGGCGCTGACGAGATTGCCGCCATTGGCCGCGTTCAGCCGGTCGGTGTCGGCCCAGCGCTCATGCACGCGGCCCCAGGGATCGCACCAGTAGTCGTAGACCTGGCTGCCCAGAAGGTGGCGGCCGATGCCCCACATATGGTCGTACTTGCCCAGCCGCTTTATGTACTCGTGATCCTGGAAGACGCAGTCGATGTCCTGCACCTCGTAGGAGACGTGGTTCAGGCCGGCCTTCGGGTTGTGGTTGCAGAAGAAGACATGGTGATCGACATAGGCGTCGCCGCGATCGAGGCGATTGAACGAACCGATGATGTTGTCCTTTTCGCCGACATAGACGTCGTCGGAGCGGATCATGCCCAGCGTATCGCGAAACCAGGCCACGGTCTCCGTGACCCGGGGCGACGAAAGCACCCCATGGCCGATGCGCTGGATCGATGTGGGCGACTTGCCGAGCCGCATCACCCGTCCGACGCGGCGGCCGGGCTCGCGGGCGGTGTTGTGCTCGTCGCGCGCGACCTTGATCGGCTCGACGCGCTGCTGTCCCGACACGACTTCGATCTGGTAGCCGTTGGGCTCGGTCAGGCGCACGCGCTTGCCTCCGCCCGGCTCGTCCAGCGTCTCGATTCCCGAGGCGCCGGGCAGCCTGGCGAGGCGCTTCAGGTCATCCTCGTCGGCGGCGTGGTAGGCGAAGCCGATGAACTTCGTTCCACCCTTGTGCGTGACATGCAGGTGAGGGTGATCGTCGGTGCCGCGCATGTAGAGCGCCGTGGGAGTACGCTCGGCGCGGACGAGGCCGAAATGGGTAAGGAACTCCTCCATCTGGTCGAGGTCGGGCGCCTCCATCCGGGGCCAGGCAAATTCCGCAGCCTTGATTACGGCCATTGTTTCCTCCGTTCTTTGGAGGAACGCTAGCCCCGTCTTCCCATGCTGAAAAGGAGAGATTCCATGTCCAGCCCGCCGGCTCCCAGTCCGCGCGATGCACTCCGTTCCTTCGCTCCCAAGTTGATCGAACTGACCGACGATGTCCTGTTCGGCGACGTCTGGGAGCGGGCGGGGCTGTCGAAGCGTGACCGCAGTCTCATCACGTGTGCAGCGTTGGTCGCGATGAATCGCACGGAGCAGCAGACAGGTCACTTCGCCCGTGCCATCAACAATGGTGTTACGAAGGACGAGCTGATCGAGCTCATCACGCATCTCGCATTCTATTCCGGCTGGCCGACCGCGATGTCGGCCGCCAACGTCGCCAGGAAAGTGCTCGAAGAGGGAGAGAAGAAGTGAAGCTTTGCTATTTCAATGACTACCGGCTGGGTGTCATCAAGGGCGACCAGGTTGTCGACGTGACGGATGCCGTGAAGGACATCCCGCATCTCGATTCGCGTGACCTGATGATCGGCCTCATCGCCAAGTGGGACACCTACAAGACCAAGGTCGAGAAGGCCGCCGCCGACGGCAAGGGCGTGCCCGTGTCGGGCGTGAGGCTGCGTCCGCCGGTGCCGAAGCCCGGCAACATCGTCTGCATGGCGGTGAACTACATGGAAGACGGCACGCTGCCGGAGAAGCCGGCGATCAACGCCTTCCACAAGGCGGCGACCGCGGTGATCGGCGACGGCGACACGATGGTGCTGCCCGACGCGCCGGCCACGATCTTCGAGGGCGAGGCTGAGATGGCGCTGGTCATCGGCAAGCGCGCGACGCGCGTCGCGCCGGCCGACGCCTTCGCTCACATCTTCGGGTACACCTGCTTCATCGACGGCTCGGCCCGCGGCCTGCCGCCGCCAGGCAACGTCTTCTTCCAGATGAAGTCGCGCGACACCTTTGCGCCGATAGGCCCGTGCATCGTGACCGCCGACGAGATCGCCGATCCGCAGAACCTCGGCATCACGCTGACCAACAACGGTACCGTGATGCAGAAGTTCAATACCTCCGACATGGCGCACCACATCCCGCGCATCATCGAATGGGTGAGCTCCATCCACACGCTCGAGCCCGGCGACATCGTCGCCACCGGCACCAATCATCGCGGTCTCCATTCCTTCATGGACGGCGACAAGATCGAGCTGACGGTCGAGAAGATCGGTACGCTGAAGTTCAACGTGAAGGACGAGCTGAAGCGCACCTGGGCCCGCACCACGCGCCTCGAGCACAAGGAGAAGGGCGGCGAGGGCCCGCACACGCCGCAGCTCACTGGCAAGTACGCCAAGTAGAGGCGACTCGTGGCAGGCCGTTAGTCCGCCTCGCAGACCAAGTAAGGGCGCCGCGGTTTCCCGCGACGCCCTTTCCGATACAACAGGCAGCTGCCTGCTTAGTGGGTGAGGGCCGCCGGGCTGCTGCCGGCCTGGACGGGGATCGCGCGGGGCTTCTTCTCCTCCGGGATCTCCCGCTGCAGCTCGATCGTGAGCAGGCCGTTGGCGAGCTTCGCGCCCGTGACCTTCACATGGTCCGCGAGCTGGAAGCGGCGCTCGAAGTTGCGGCCGGCGATGCCACGATAGAGATACTGTTTCTCGTCCTGGCCGTCGGTGGGCGCGGCCTGACCGGTGACCAGGAGCTCGTTCTCCTTCTGGGTCACGTTCAGCTCGGCCTCGGCAAAGCCCGCGACCGCCATCACGATCCGGTAGGCGTTGTCGCCGGCCTTCTCGATATTGTACGGGGGGTAGCCGTTGGTGGCCGACTGGCTGGACACCGAGTCGAGCAAGTCGAAGACACGGTCGAAGCCGACGGTGGCACGATAGAACGGGGAATAGTCGACAGTACGCATTAGATCATCCTCTCTTGAGCGATGTTGGACGTTCCCGCCCCGGATGGGCGCGGCGAACGATCAGGATTTGGGGGCGGAAAGGGCCGCTTCAAGGGCGATAAAAATTTCCTTCTCCGGACCTTGAACGGCAGGAAATGCTCCCTTCCGGTGAACCTTCGGAAACTCAACTCATGGCTAATGTGCGAGATATCGCCAGATCAAAGGCGGTAAGTGCATGTCCAAGTTCATTCCCCGTTCCGAGGCTGCTTTGTGGGTCCTGTCGGTCTCGCAGGCTGCAGGCATGCTTGCCCTCAGCGTCGTCCTGCGCATGGCCGTGTCGTGAAGCACCTGCCGCTCTTCTTCGATCTCACCGGCCGCAGGGTTGCGGTGGTGGGCGAGGGACCGAAGGCGGATCTGCGCGCGAATCTCGCGCGCTCCGCCGGCGCCGACGTCCACAGGCTCGAGGCGGGTTCCGCCACGGCGCAGGAGCTGCGCGGTTCCGTGGCTGTCTTTGTCGCCACGGACAATGAAGCCAGCGATGCCACAGCTCATCGCCTGGCAAAGGCTGCTGGAGTGCCGGTCAACGTGGTCGACCGGCCTGCCCTCTGCGACTTCATCATGCCGGCCATCGTCGATCGCGACGGCGTGGTCGTGGCGATCTCGACCGGCGGCGCTTCGCCCACCCTGGCGGCGGTATTGCGTGGCCGGATCGAGGCGGCTTTGCCCGAGCGGCTGGGCGAGCTGGCGCGCCTCCTCACGACGTTCCGGGCGCAGGTCAATGCGCTGATCGCCGACCCCGCCCGCCGCCGCGGCTTTTTCCGCCGCCTGGTCGAGGGACCGGCAGCACGTCTGGTGCTCGCCGGCGACGCGGCCGGTGCGCGCCGCGTGGCGCTGGGCGAACTCGATGCGGCGCGTCGCAAGATGACGCCCGCCGGCATCGCTCACATCGTGGGGGCGGGGCCGGGCGACCCCGATCTGTTGACCCTGAGAGCGGCGCAGCTCCTTCAGGAAGCCGACGCCGTCCTGCACGACGATCTCGTGCCGCAGACCGTGCTGGCGCGGGCAAGGCGTGACGCCGAGATCGTCCCGGTGGGCAAGCGCAAGGGCCGTCCGAGCTGGGCACAGGCCGACATCGATGCCGAGCTGGTCCGCCGGGTGCGGTCCGGCCAGACCGTGGTGCGCCTCAAGGCGGGTGACCCGTTTGTGTTCGGCCGCGGCGGCGAGGAAGTCGACGCGCTTCGCGCCGCGGGCCTCGCCTATACGATCGTGCCCGGCATCACCGCCGCGCTGGGGTGCGCGGCCTCGGCCGGCATTCCCCTCACGCATCGGCATCACGCCTCGGCCTTGACCTTCGTGAGCGGGCACAGCGCCAAGGATGGCAAGCCGCCCGCGTGGGCATCGCTCGCCGCCGAAGGCCACACGCTCGCCATTTACATGGGCGCCACGGAAGCACCGGCCGTGCGCGACCGGCTGCTGGCCGCCGGCGCCGCGCCGTCCACGCCGGTCGCCATCGTCGAGAACGGTACTCGGCCCGACCAGCGGGTCTCGACCGGCCGGCTCGGCGATCTTGCGCGGCTCGCCGCCGCCCATGCTCAAAGCGGTGTGGCCGGTCCCAGCCTCATCATCGTGGGCGACGTCGCGGCCTATGCCGCCGTCTCCGCAAACCCCGTGCTCTCGAAGGTGTCCTGATGGCCAAGAATCTCAGCGGCGACCTTCAAGTCGCATCCGCGAACCGGCTGGTCGACGGAATGGTCGTCTGGCTCGACGAGGCGGGGCAATGGACCGACCGCCTGGAGCATGCGGCGGTCGCGCGCGACAAGCGTGGCGCCGAGTTCCTGCTGGAACGCGCCCGCGTCGAGGCCTTCAGCGTGGTCGATCCGTTCCTGGTGGCGGTGGCGGAGGACGAGGACGGCACGATCGAACCGCTGTCGCTCCGAGAAAAGATCCGCGCGTCGGGCCTCACCTTCGATGCCATCGCGGCCGATGCGGTGCGTTATGCCTGACACCCACTTCTACAGGTATGACGGTTACGACCGAACTCTTGTCTCCGAGCGGGTCGACCAGTTCCGCGACCAGGTGCGCCGCCGGCTGGCCGGCGAGCTGACCGAGGAGCAGTTCAAGCCTCTGCGCCTGCACAACGGCCTCTACCTGCAGCTCCACGCCTACATGCTGCGCATCGCCATTCCCTACGGCACGTTGTCGTCGCGCCAGCTGCGCAAGCTGGCCGACATCTCTCGCAAGTACGACCGCGGCTACGGCCACTTCACGACGCGCCAGAATCTGCAGCTCAACTGGATCAAGCTGGAGGATGCGCCGGACGCGCTTGCGGCGCTGGCCGAGGTCGACATGCACGCGATGCAGACGTCGGGCAACTGCATCCGCAACGTGACGGCCGACCACTATGCCGGCGCGGCGATCGACGAGATCGAGGATCCGCGCATCTGGGCCGAGATCGTGCGCCAGTGGTCGACCTTGCACCCCGAGTTCACCTTCCTGCCGCGCAAGTTCAAGATCGCCATCACGGGCTCTCCTAACGATCGCGTCGCCGTGCGGGTACACGATATCGGCTTGCGCCTGTGGCGAAACGGGCAGGGCGAGGTCGGCTTCGAGGTGATCGTGGGCGGTGGCCTCGGCCGCACGCCGATGATCGGCAAGACGCTGCGTGAGTTCCTGCCGAAGGATGAGCTGCTCGCCTATCTCGAAGCGACCTTGCGCGTCTACAATCGCTACGGCCGCCGCGACAATCTCTACAAGGCCCGCATCAAGATCCTGGTGCACGAGGTTGGCGTCGAGAAGATGCGCGAGGAGGTCGAGGCCGAGTATGCCGCGACCCGCGACGGCGCGCTCAAGCTGCCCGCCGCGACCATCGAGGCGATCGCCCGCCAGTTCGCGCCGCCGGTCTTGTCGCCGCGACCGGCCGTTTCAGGCCGGGTAGTGGCACAACGCCTCGACGATCCGGACTTCGCGCTCTGGCTCAAGTCCAACGTCGCGCCGCACCGCGTGCCCGGCTATGCGATCGTGACGGCTTCGCTGAAGCCCGCGGGCGCGCCGCCGGGCGATGCGAGCGCCGCACAGATGGACGGCGTGGCGGACATCGCCGAGGCCTACAGCCAGGCCGAGCTGCGGGTCAGCCACGAGCAGAACCTGATCTTCCCGCATGTCGCCGTCGAGGACCTCCCGCAGGTCTACCGGTCGCTGGCGGCGCTGGGTTTCGCCGAAGCCAATGTCGGGAAGATCACCGACATCATCGCCTGCCCGGGACTCGACTATTGCGCGCTGGCCAATGCCCGTTCGATCCCGGTGGCGCAGCGCATCTCCAACCACTTCGCGAGCATCGCGCGGCAGCACGATATCGGCGACCTCAAGATCAAGATCTCGGGCTGCATCAACGCCTGCGGCCATCACCATGTCGGCCATATCGGCATTCTCGGTGTCGATAAGAACGGCGTCGAACTCTACCAGATCAGCTTGGGCGGCGACGTCGATTTCGGCAGGACGGCGATCGGCTCGATCCTCGGGCCCGCCGTGACGGCGGACAAGGTGGTCGAGGCGGTCGATGCGATCGTGACGACTTATCTAGATGCGCGCCGAGACGGGGAGCGCTTCGTCGATACCTACCGCCGCATTGGCGCCCAACCCTTCAAGGAGAGAGTCTATGCCGCTGTTTAGCGAAGCGGGACTGCCCGCATCCTACGTCGCTCTGCCCTTCGCCCAGTGGCAGGCGCGGCCCGAATGGCCGGCGGTGTCGCTGGCCAACACCGATCCGGTCGAGGACCTCGCGCCACATCTCGGACGCCTGCGCCTGATCGTGCTCGAATTCCCGAAGTTCAGCGACGGTCGCGCCTACAGCCAGGCCCGCCTGCTGCGCGGCCGCATGAGCTATCGCGGCGAGCTGCGCGCCACCGGCGGCGTGCTACAGGACCAAGTGGCATTCATGCTGCGCTGCGGGTTCGATTCCTTCGAGAGCGAGCAGCAGGGCTTCGGTGAGGCGCTCGCCAGGGCGCGCACCCTGTTCAGCGTCGTCTATCAACCGGCCGAGGACGATCAGGTGCCGGCCTCGCTGCGCCGGCTCGCGCAGGGCACCGTAGCGGCGTCGTGATCAGCGTTCGCTTTCGGGCTGGGCCTGCAGCCATTTCAGGCCGTCCTCGGCCGAGTCGAAAATCTGTGCCTGGCCGGTGAACTTGCCGAGATTAACGTATCGCCGGGCGAGGTCGGCGTTATGGCCGGGCCTGGGGATCAGTGCGAGTGGCCCACGCTTGGCGAGGCTTGCATAGGCCGCCGCGCGGGCCGCGAGTGTCATGACGTCCTGCTCGTCGTAGGTCCCATCGCCCTTGCTGGCGTCGAACAGCTTGCGATAGGTGAGGGCGTCCTGTGCGACGACCGCGTCGGCGAAGTCCTCTATGTCCTTTAGGACAATGACACCCAGGACACGGGCGTGGACGAAGCGCTTTTCGTGATCGATCGTGTACTCGATGGGCATGGGCAGACTTTAGGCGAACGGCTCAGCCGCCGTCGAGCCGCTTGGCGGCACTGGCAACCCGGGATAGGCTCCATCCCATAGCCGGGGATACACCGGCGAGAGGAAGCGACATGATCAAGGGAGCAACAGGCGCCGTGCTGGCGCTCGCGCTGGGTTGGTGCGCGCTTGCGATGCCGGCCTCTGCACAAATCTTCGTGAACATCCGTTCGCAGGACGCCCCGAAGTACGATCCCCACAGCAACACGTCGAGCGGCATGGGGCATCCCATGTTCATGATGGGCGACACGCTGGTCGCGCTCGACTGGGACCTGAAGAGCTTCCATCCGCTGCTGGCCAAGTCGTGGAGGGTCTCGGACGACCGGCTCACCTATACGTTCTCGTTGCGGGACGACGTGACTTTCTGCAGCGGCAAGAAGTTCACGGCGGCCGACGTGATCTACTCATTCACGCGGCTGGCTGATCCTTCCGCCCGCTGGCCGTTCTACTGGCGGCTGGGCGAGATCGACAGCCTCACCGCGCCCGATCCCTACACGCTCGTCTACAAACTGAAGCGACCGCATTCCGAACTGCTGGTCGACCTCGCGAACTTCGCCGCGACGATCATCAACAAGGAGAATGTCGAAGCGCTCGGCGCCGACTTCGGCGTCAAGGGCTTCGACGGCACCGGACCGCTGTGCTGGGAGAGCTGGCAGCCGCGCAAGGAGCTCGTGCTGAAGCGCCACGATGCCTACAAGTGGGGCCCGACCGGCGTCTACGCCAACAAGGGGCCGGTGAAGTACGAGAAGATGATCTGGCGCATCGTGCCGGAGGAAACGACGCGCATCGCCACGATGCTCTCCGGACAGGCCGATTTCTGCCACTGGAATCCGCTGCAGGCGATCGAGAGCTTCAAGAAGGCCCCCAATCTCGCCGTCTACGAGCCGACGGCCGATTTCGCGATGTACTACTGGGGGCTGAAGAGCACGCGCGAGAACCTGCAGGACAAGCGGGTCCGCCAGGCGCTCGCCCATCTCGTCGACCGAGAGGAGATCAACAAGGCAATCTTCTTCGGTCAGGCGGAGACGGCGCGGTCGCTGGTGCACCCCAAGGCACTCGACTTCGAGCCGGCGACGCTCGACGTGTTGACGAAGCGCGATCCGGAGAAGTCGAAGAAGCTGCTCGACGAGGCGGGCTGGAAGACGGGGCCGGACGGGTTCCGTCACAAAGACGGCAAGAAGCTCGAACTGCTGATGTATTCCTATACGGTGGGGCAAATCCGAAGCTGTCGGAGGTGCTGCAGGCCGCCGCGCGCACCGTCGGCATCGACATCAAGATCCAGACCTGGGATCCGACGGTCTTCTTCCAGAAGATCGCTCAGCAGGACTACGACATCTGGACGCTGTCGGTGCCGTACACGTCGGCCGGCGACCAGATGTATCTCTACTATCACTCCAAGAACCGGCCGGTGCCCAATCGCATGATGTGGAACGACGCCGAGACCGACCGCATCCTCGACGCCGGCCGTACGGCCACCAACGACGCCGACTGCGCGAACTTCTTCAAGGAGATCCAGCGCCGGATGCACGACGAGGCGTTGATGATCCCGGCGGCGCATTCGAGGCTCTTCCTCGTCGCGAAGAAGAGCATCAAGAACGTTCGGTCGCACGGCATCTACAGCGCCGCCCTCTACAAGGGGCTGGACGTCCAGCCCTGACTCCGGGATCGTGGAGGCATGACCACGATCTACGGCATCAAGAACTGCGACACGATGAAAAAGGCGCGCGCCTGGCTGGACAAGAAGGGCGTCGCCTACGACTTCCATGACTACAAGGCATCGGGCATCGATCGCGCCCGCCTCGAAGGCTGGGCTCGCAAGGTCGGCTGGGAGGTCTTGCTGAACCGTGCCGGTACGACCTTCCGCAAACTGCCCGACGAGGACAAGGAGGGGCTCACCGAGAGCAAGGCGATCGCGCTGATGGTCGCCCAGCCCTCGATGATCAAGCGGCCGGTGCTCGAGGGCGGCGGCAAGCTGCTCGTCGGCTTCAAGCCCGAGCAGTACGAGGTGCTCGTCTAGACGGCCCTGGCCGCGCGCACGGTCCTGCAGGCGAGGGCGATGCTCTCGACGTGGCGGTGATCGGTGCCGCAGCAGCCGCCCAGCAGGTTGATCTGCGGGTGGGCCTGCACGAAGTCGCGGTACTGCCCGCCGAGTTCGACCGGATCGCCGGCGTCGAGATCGGGCGAGTCGTTCAGCTCCTGGTGGCTGCGGCGCGAGGCGTTGGCCCGCAGCCCGCGGATGCGGCGCGTCCAGTCCTGGTCCGTTGCCATCACCTCGCGGAAGTGGGTGGGGTGGGCGCAGTTGATCATGTAGTAGGCCGGACCGTTCGCCGTTGCCTCGTCGACGATCCTGATGGCCTCGGTCAGCGTCTGTCCGGTCGGCAAGCGGCCATCGGTCTCGAGCGTAAAGGCAATCGCCACGGGCACGCCGGCCTGGAGGGCCGCCCGCACGATGCCGATGGCCTCGCTGGTGTTGGTCATGGTGATGGCGGTCACCATGTCGGCGCCCGCGTCGGCAAAGGCACTGACCTGCAGCGCGTGATAGGATTGGGCCACGTCCTCCGACATCACCTCGCCCGGCACGTAACCGTCGCCACGCGGTCCGAGGCAGCCGCTCACCACCATCGGTGACGCCGGGGCCTCATGGGCCTCCCGCAGGTCGTGCATCAGGTTGATCGCTTCGGCGTTGACCGCGGCGATGTCTGCCGCCGAATAGCCGAGCTTCGCGCCCCAGTCGGCGCTTGCCCGCCAGGTCGGGCTCTCCAGAACGAAGCCCATCGAGTTCGCGCGCGCGATGTCGATGTAGCGTTCGTAGTACCGGACCAGGGACTGCCGGCCCTTGCCATCACGCACCAGAGGAAATGCTGCGAAGAAGGGGAGGTCCAATCCTTCCTGGAAGATCAGGCAGGTCTCGATTCCGCCGTCGGTCAGGAACAGGCCACCGTCGCCCTGGGGCAGCCGATGGCGGTATTTGCCGGTGGCCTTCATCGCTTCCCTCCAAGCGTCATTCGCTCATGTCTTTTGGATAAATAATCATTATTTTTCAATGACATATATGATTTAATTGACACATCAAAAGAAATATCGAAAGATCGCCTCATAAGGCCCTGCTTGGCCATGACAATTGATTTTGACGGCTGCTATCGCAGTTCCCTCTTTATTTCGAGGTCTGAAATGAAAACCGCTGTTGTTCTTTTCGTCCTGCCTCTCGCCCTTTCGGTTGCCGCCTGCGGCGATACCTGGGGCGAACGTGCCGTGACCGGTGGCGGTATCGGTGCGGGCACGGGTCTCGCGGTCGGCGCGATCGCCGGTTGGCCGCTGGTCGCTCCAGTGCTGGTCGGCACGGCGGTCGGCGCCGGTATCGGCGCGGCCACCACGCCGAAGAAGTAGCGCTATCCCAGCAGAAGCCTGAGCTTGCGCTCGAAGACGCGGAGGACGTCTTCGAGCGTATCGCCGTGCGCCAGTTTGCGCGGCCCGTTGTAGACCACGTAGCTTCCGCCATTGCCGGCCCCCGGCACCTTGGCGATGGCGAACAGCGGTTGCTCGGCGGTGTGGCGGAAGATCGAGAAGATCGCCATGCCTGGCCGGAAGTCGATGGCATAGTCGCGCCATTCGCCGGTTGCCACACGCATGCTGTACAGACCCAGAAGCCGCGACAGTTCCCGTTTGTCGAACGAGACAATTCTGCGCCGGGCTCGCTGATCGGCCAAACGGTAGAGGTTGGTCATGCCACCGCGACTTCGAACATGTCAGTGATATGAATTCTTGCAGAACCGTGGGTGGGGGTAAAGCGCCCCGCGGCTCCCATTCGGTTGTTTGCCAAAGCTCGGGTAGGGGGCTATGAACCGCGGCTGAAGCTGTTGATATTCCGCGATATTCCGGGAGCACTACGTGTCCGACTCCGCCGCGTTCCATGAGATCGACGAGGCCGTCCGCAAGGACGAGATGAAGGAATGGTGGAGTCGTTACGGCACCTGGGTGGTGGCCGGAGCGGTCGTGATCGTCGTGGCCGTCACCGCATTCGTTGGCTGGCGCCAGTACGATCGGGCGCAGCGGGCTGCCGCGAGCGCCGCCTATTCGGCCGCGCTGGCGCAGATCGCGACGGATCCGGCCGCGGCGCGCGCTGAGCTGGAGAAGCAGGCGGCCAACGCCCTCCAGCCCTACCGTTCTCTGGCCGCGCTCACCGCCGCGCAGCTCCGGGCCACGCTCGAGGAGCAGGTGACCGCGCTCTCCTCGGTGGCCCCCAGCCTGTCGGCGAGCGAACTCAGCGACCTCGCCCTGGTGATCGCCGCCTTCAAGAGCATCGACACGCCCAAGGCTGAGGAAATGGTCGCCAGACTCGAGCCGCTTGCGGCTCCTGGCCGCCCGTTCGGTCTGAGCGTGCGCGAGCTTCAGGCGATGCTGGCCGTGCGCAAGGGCGATACCAAGCGCGCGAAGGAATTGTGGAACGAGATCGCCAAGGATCCGGCCGTGCCGCAGGGCACGTCGCAGCGGGTCACGGCAATGCTCAATCTCCACGGCGGCGCGGAGGCTAAGTAGTCCGATGTCGAGCGTGTTGCGCGTGGTTGATCCCCGTTTCCTTCTCGCGGCCGCCCTGCTGGTGGTCTCGCTTTCCGGCTGCGATATCTTCGACAAGAAGAAGACGCCGCTGCCCGGCGAGCGCGTTTCCGTGCTGGGCGATCGCAAGGACCTCGAGCCCGACAGCGATGTCGCGAACATGCAGGTCGTGCTGCCGCCGCCGACGGTTAACGAGTCCTGGCCTCAGTCCGGCGGCTTTGCGCACAATGCCATGCACAACCTGGCGATCGGGGCCTCGCCGCAGATCATCTGGACGGCCGACGTCGGCTCGGGCAGCAGCTCGACCCGCATCCTGACGACGCCGCCGGTCGTCGCCGAGGGCAAGGTGTTCGCCAAGGACGCGCAGGGCACCGTCTCGGCGTTCAATGCCGACACAGGCGCGCTGCTGTGGCGGGTCACCCTGGCGCCGGAGAAGGCGCGCGACTCCGACGAATTCGGTGGCGGCCTGGCCTATTACGGCGGGAAGCTGTTCGTGACGACGGGCTTCGCCATGGTCTATTCGCTCGACCCGAACACCGGCAAGGAGGACTGGAACTCGGGCGTCAGTGCGCCGGTTCGGGGAGCGCCGCTGGTGTTCAATGACCGGGTCTACGTCATCGCCATCGACAACAAGCTGCATGCGCTCGCCGCTTCGGACGGCTCCGACCTGTGGCAGTTCCCCGGTCTGCAGGAATCGTCGGGATATGTCGGCGGCAACAGCCCGGCTGGCTCGGGCGACACCGTTGTCGCGCCGTTTACGTCGGGAGAGGTCGTGGCGCTGCGCGCCGACAACGGCCGGCCGATCTGGAACGAATCGCTGATTGGCTCGCGCGCCGACATTCGAGCCTTTGGCAACCTGGCCGACATTCGCGGCCGCCCGGTGATCGACCGCGGCCTCGTGATCGCGGTGGGTTCTGCCGGACAGATCGCCGGCATCGACCTCCGTTCCGGCCAGCGGCAGTGGGACCGCAACATCGGCGGCAGCCAGACGCCATGGACGGCGGGCCGCTTCCTTTTCGTGCTCACCGGCAATGCCGACGTGGTGGCCATGGTCCGCGACACCGGCAAGGTCCGATGGGTCACGCCGCTCACCCGGTACGAGGACGCCAAGAAGCGCGTGCCGGTCCTGTGGGGCGGGCCGGTGCTGGCGGGTGACCGGCTCCTGTTGACCAGTTCGCTGGGTGATCTGGTGGTGGTCTCGCCCTATACGGGGGAGATCATGGGCAAGATCGACGTGCGCGACCGCGTGCGCCTCGGTCCGGTCATTGCCAACCAGACCATCTACGTCCTCACAGACTCCGGGCGACTCATTGCCCTCCGCTGAAGAACGGCCAACCACCCAGGGGCTGCGCCGCGTCGCCATCGTCGGTCGTCCCAATGTCGGCAAGTCCACGCTGTTCAACCGGCTGGCCGGCCGGCGGCGCGCCATCGTCGACGACACGCCCGGCGTCACGCGCGACGTGCGCGAGCAGCCGGCGCAGCTCGGCGACCTCGCCTTCATGCTGCTCGACACGGCGGGCTGGGAGACAGCAGGAGGCGAGGCCCTCGAGGCCCGCATGCGCCGCTTCACGGAGCGCGCGATCGAAGGGTCGGACGTCGTCCTGTTCCTGATCGACGCGCGCTCCGGGATCCTGCCCCTCGACCAGAGCTTCGCGAACTGGCTGCGCAAGCGATCGGCGAAGGTGATCCTGGTTGCCAACAAGTGCGAGGGCCGCGCCGGCGCGCAGGGCCTTGCGGAGGCGCATGGGCTCGGTCTCGGTGAACCGATTCCGGTCTCGGCCGAACATGGCGAGGGATTGAGCGACCTGCACGAGGCGCTTGGCCGGCATATCGAACCGATGCCGGAGGAGGACGAGGCGGGCGAGGTCGAGGCGAGCGATCCCGATCTCGATGACGTGCCCGAAGGCCGGCCGCTGCTGCTGGCCATCGTCGGGCGGCCGAACGTGGGCAAGTCGACGCTGCTCAACCGGCTGGTCGGCGAGGAGCGTGTCCTGACCGGGCCCGAGGCCGGCATCACGCGCGATTCGATTCGTGTCGAATGGGAATGGCGCGGCCGCCCTGTTCGCCTGGTCGACACGGCCGGCATGCGCCGCCGCAGCCGCATCGATGCCAAGCTGGAAGCGGCCTCCGTGGCCGACTCGCTCGACACGATCCGGCTGGCCGACGTCGTGGTGGTCGTGCTGGATGCGGCCGACATGGCCGAGAAGCAGGACCTCAACATCGCCGGCTGGGTGATCGAGGAGGGCCGCGCGCTGGTGATCGCGGTCAACAAGACCGACCTGCTGGCCGACGATCAGTCGGAATCGTCGAAACAGTGGCGCAAGTTGCGCGACCGGCTGGAGATGTCGTTTTCGCAGGTGAAGGACGTTGCGATCGTCGGCTTCTCGGCGCTGACCGGACGCGGCGTCGACCGACTGCTGCCCAAGGTCTTCGAGACCTACGAGATCTGGAACAAGCGGGTCACGACCCCGAAGCTGAACCGCTGGCTGCGCGAGATGGAGGTACTGCATCCGCCGCCGCTCGCCCCCAACGGGCGTCGCATCCGGTTGCGCTTCATGACCCAGATCAAGCGCCGCCCGCCGACTTTCATCCTGTCGGTCAGCCAGCCGCAGGAACTGGGCAATGACTATCTGCGCTTCCTGACGAATCGCCTGCGCGATGACTTCGACATGCCGGGCGTGCCGATACGGCTGAGCATGCGCAAGCCGAAGAATCCCTACGAGGGCCGGCGCAAGCCGCAGCGGTAGGGCTGAGCGGAGCTCAGCCCGGGGAGCGTCAGGACATTGCCTCTGGCAATGTCCGGGAGCGTCGAAGACAGAGCGATCACAGGAAGCTGCCTATGCCACCGGCCGCATTGCGGCCGACGGCGCAGAGGTGCCTTGCCCCCTACCGACAAGCTGCCCTAGGCTTCATTCCAAGAAAGTCGAAATAACGAGCTGCGCCGCAGCCGCCGACGGGATGAAAGGGTAGAACGATGGATGTCCAATACGTAGCGCCGAAGACGCTCGACGAGGCGGTTCGGGCGTTTGCCGCGGCGGCGGGGGCCGGCCGGATCCTGGCCGGAGGGACCGACCTCCTGGTCCAGATGCGTAACGGGGTCGTGGCGCCGGGGACGATCGTCGACGTCAAGAAAATCGGAGAGCTGACCGCCATCGAGGAGACGAAGGACGGGGGCTTCCGGATCGGTGCCGCGGTCTCCGGCGCTGCGCTGCGCGAGCATGCCAAGGTCAGCAAGATCTGGCCGGGCGTGGTCGAGGCCACCAACCTGATCGGCTCCACCCAGATCCAGGGCCGCGCCACGCCGGGCGGCAACCTGTGCAACGGTTCGCCCGCCGGCGACAGCGTGCCCGCCATGGTCGCGGCCGGCGCCATCGTCACCATCCAGGGACCGAACGGCCGTCGCGAGCTTGCCGTCGAGAAGGTGCCGAAGGGGCCGGGCCGTCTCAACCTCGAGCCCGGCGAGATCGTCGTTTCCTTCACCCTGCCGCCGCGTCCGAAGGGCTCGAGCGATGCCTACCTGCGCATGATCCCGCGCACCGAGATGGACATCGCCGTCGTGGGCTGCGGCGTCAGCCTGACGATCGAAAATGGAACCTGCACCGCCGCTCGCGTCGGTCTCGGCGCCGTCGCGCCGACGGTCCTTCTGGTCGAGGAGGCGGCCAAGGCGCTGATCGGCTCCAGGCTCGACGACGCGGCGCTGGCCAAGGCCGCAGCCGCCTGCAGCGCCGCCTGCCGTCCGATCGACGACAAGCGCGGCACCATCGCCTATCGCACCAAGGTCGCCGGCGTCCTGCTGAAGCGCACCGCCCTGATTGCCGCCGAACGCGCGGGAGGAAAGTAAAACCATGGCAAAGCTTCACGTTTCCACCACGATCAACGGCGAGCCGCAGGAATTCCTCTGCGACGCCGAGCAGAGCATGCTCGACGTGCTGCGCGGGCCGCTCGGGCTCACCGGAGCCAAGGAAGGCTGCGGTACCGGCGACTGCGGTGCCTGCACGATCACCCTGAACGGACGGATCGTCTGTTCCTGCCTGATGCTGGCGGCCGAAGCCGAGGGGCAGAAGATCGGCACCATCGAGGGCATGGCCGGGGAGGAGCTGCATCCGCTGCAGCAGAAGTTCCTCGAATCGGCGGCGCTCCAGTGCGGCATCTGCACGCCGGGCGTGTTGATGGCCGCCAAGGCGCTGCTCGAGAAGAATCCCGACCCCACCGAGCACGAGGTCCGCTTCTGGCTGGCCGGCAACCTGTGCCGCTGCACGGGCTACGACAAGATCATCCGCGCCGTACTGGACACCGCCGCCGACATGAGGGCCGCACGATGAGCACGCCTGGGAGCACTACCGACACCGCCAACGACAACAAGTGGATCGGCAAGCGCACGATCCGTCCCGACGGCGCCGACAAGGTGACGGGACGCGCGGCCTATGCTGCCGACACCACCATGCCCGGCATGATCTGGGGCAAGGTGCTGCGCAGCCCGCATCCGCACGCGCGCATCAAGTCGATCGACACCAGCAAGGCAGAGGCGCATCCCGGCGTGAAGGCCGTGATGACGGCCAAGGACATCGTGAACTTCCCGATCGAGAAGTCGGTGATGCTGGGCATCCAGGACATGCGCTGGATGTGCCGCAACGTCATGGCGCGCGAGAAGGCGCTGTTCGCCGGCCATCCGGTCGCGGCGGTCGCGGCAACCACGGAGAAGATCGCCGCGGAAGCCTGCAAGCTGATCGAGGTCGAGTACGAGGTGCTGCCCTTCGTGATCGATGTCGAGGAGGCGATGAAGCCCGACGCGCCGATCCTGCACGACTTCATCAAGTACAAGGACAAGCCCTCGAACATCGCCGGCACGCTGGAGCACAAGCTCGGCGATATCGGTGAGGGCTTCGCCAAGGCCGACGTCGTCATCGAGCGCAGCTTCCGCACCCAGCCGGTGCACCAGGGCTATATCGAGCCGCATGCCTGCCTGGTCAGCGTCTCCGACGGCAAGGCCACGATCTGGAGCTCCAGCCAGGGCCAGTTCATGGTCCGCGCGATGTGCGCCTACCTGACCGGGCTGCCCCAGAACGACATCCGCGCGATTCCGGCGGAGATCGGCGGCGGCTTCGGCGGCAAGACGATCATCTACCTCGAGCCGCTGGCGCTGATCCTGGCCAAGAAGTCCGGCCGGCCGGTGAAGATGACCATGAGCCGGGCCGAGGTGTTCCATGCCTCCGGCCCGACCTCGGGCTCCTACAGCACCGTCAAGCTCGGCGCGACCAAGGACGGCAAACTGGTGGCGGCGCAGGGCACCTTCTGCCTGCAGGCCGGCGCGCTGCCCGGTTCGCCCATCCGCGGCGCGGCGGGCTGCGCCTTCGCGCCCTATGACATCCCGAACGTTCATTCGTTCGGCTACGACGTGGTGTCCAACCGCTCCAAGGTCGCGGCCTATCGCGCGCCCGGCGCGCCGATCGGCGCTTATGGCGTGGAGTGCGTCATGGACGAGATGGCCGAGGCGCTGAAGATGGATCCGCTGGACTTCCGCCTGAAGAACGCCGCGAAGCAGGGCACGAAGGCCGCGCACGGGCCGGTCTACCCGCGCATCGGCTTCGTCGAGACGATCGAGGAAGCGAAGAAGCACGCGCACTACACGACGCCCCTGCCCAAGGCCGGGAAGGGCATGCTGTACGGCCGCGGCGTGGCGTCGGGCTTCTGGTTCAACGCGGGCGGCGAGTCGAGCGCGCAGGTGAACATCAACGAGGACGGTACGGTGGTGGTGATCACCGGCCATCCCGACATCGGCGGCTCGCGCGCCGCGACGGCCAACATCACGGCCGAGCTGCTGGGCATCGACTACAAGAAGGTCTCGGTGCTGATCGGCGACACCAGCGTCATCGGCTTCAGCAACCTGACCGGCGGCAGCCGCGTGACCTATGCCTCGGCCATGGTGGTGACGCACTCGACGGAACGCGTGATCACCCAGCTGCGCGAGCGCGCGGCCAAGATCTGGAAGATCGATCCCGACGCGGTCGTCTGGGAGAATGGCGAGGCCCGGCCGGCCGGCGACAATGCCGGCAAGTTCGAGCCGCTCAGCCTCGGCCAGATCGCGGCACAGGCGAGCGCCACCGGCGGCCCGATCGGCGCCGGCCAGCAGCTCAACACGACGGGCGCCGAAGGCGGCTTTGCAACCCATGTCTGCGACGTCGAGATCGACCCCGATCTCGGCATCGTGCGCGTGCTGAGGTACACGGCCTTCCAGGATGTCGGCCGCGCGATCCATCCCAGCTATGTCGAAGGCCAGATCCAGGGCGGTGCCGCCCAGGGCATCGGCTGGGCGCTCAGCGAGGAGTACATCTTCAACAAGGACGGCAAGCTCGATAACCCGAGCTTCCTCGACTACCGCATGCCGGTCAGCTCCGACCTGCCGATGCTGGATTCGGTGATCCTCGAGATCCCCAACCCGAAGCATCCGCAGGGCGTCCGCGGCGTCGGCGAGGTCCCGCTGGTGCCGCCGCTGGCCGCCATCTCGAATGCGGTCTACGACGCGCTGGGGCGGCGGTTCTACAGCCTGCCGATGTCGCCGCCCAAGGTACTGGCGACGATGGACATGGCCGCCGAATAGGGCAGCCGGTGACGGCCCTGCGCCGTCACCTTCTCGAAACTGCCTGCGGCGCCCTCAGCTGATGCTGGGGCGCTGCTCCAGGGCCGCGTCGCCGGCGATCCATTCGCCGTTCATCGTGCAGGACGGCATCGCCAGCCGGATCAGCGATTCGCCATGGGCTTCGGGCGGAATTTGCTGTGCCTCGTCCTCACCCGGGAAGGCTTCGCGGCGCATGAAGGTGCGCATCGGACCCGGGTTGAAGAGATTGGCCTTCACTTGGGTGTGGGCCACCTCGGCGGCATAGATCCCGACCATCATGTCCAACGCGGCCTTGCTCGTGGCGTAGGCGCCCCAATAGGGAATGATCCGGCGGGAGGCACCCGATGTCACGAAGATGGCGCGGCCGGCGTCGGAGCGGCGCAGCAGCGGGTCCATCGAGCGGATCAGGCGCCAGTTGGCCGTGACGTTCACCGCCATCACCTGCTCGAACACCTTGGGCTCGAAATGGCCGATCGGCGAGAGCGCGCCGAGAATTGCCGCGTTGCCCAGCAGCACGTCGAGGCGGCCGAAGCGGTCGAAGAGGGCCTGGCCCAGCCGGTCGATCCCGGGACCATCGGTCACGTCGAGCGGGACGAGCGTGGCCGAGCCACCGATCGCCTTGATGCGGTCGTCGACTTCCTCGAGGCCACCCACGGTCCGGGCGACCAGCACGCAGTGCGCGCCCTCGGCGGCGTAGGCGAGGGCTGCGGCTGCACCGAGGCCGCGCGAGGCACCGGTGATCAGCGCAACCCGCCCGGCGAGGCGGCCGACAGCGGTTCCGGTCATGATCCTGAACTCAGGCCGATTCGACGAGGAGGGAGAGCTGGCGATCCTCGACGCCGACCACGTCGTCGAGCGCGATCGGGTAGTCGCCGGTGAAGCAGGCATCGCAGAAGGCCGGCTGGGCCGGATCCCGGCCCGGCAGGCCCATCGCGCGATAGAGACCGTCGATCGAGACGAAGGCCAGCGAATCGACGCCGATGAACTTCGCCATGCCGGCGACGTCGTAGCGCGAGGCCAGCAGCTTGTCGCGCTCGGGCGTGTCGATGCCGTAGAAGCAGGGATCTGTGGTCGGCGGGGCGGCGATGCGCATATGCACCTCGCGGGCGCCGGCGTTGCGCACCATCTCGACGATCTTCATCGAGGTCGTGCCGCGCACGATAGAATCGTCGACGAGGATGACACGCTTGCCCTCGATGTGGGCGCGGTTGGCGTTGTGTTTCAGCCGCACGCCGAGATGGCGGATATGGTCCGCGGGCTCGATGAAGGTGCGGCCGACATAGTGGTTGCGGATGATGCCCAGCTCGAACGGCAGGCCCGACTGTGCGGCATAGCCGATCGCTGCAGGCACGCCGGAATCCGGCACCGGGACGACGACGTCGGCCGGCACGGGGCTCTCCTTGGCCAGCTCCATGCCGATACGCTTGCGCGCGTCGTAGACGCCGATGCCCTCGACCTTCGAATCGGGACGCGCGAAGTAGATGTGCTCGAAGACGCAGAAGCGGCGCTTTTGCTTCACGAACGGCTTGATGGACCTGAGACCGTTGCCGTCGACGATCACGATCTCGCCCGGCTCGACGTCGCGCACGAAGCGGGCGCCAAGGATGTCGAGCGCGCAGCTCTCGGAGGTCAGGATCCAGGCATCCTCGAGCCGGCCGATCACCAGCGGGCGCACGCCCATCGGGTCGCGCACGCCGATCAGGGATTCGTTCGTCAGCAGCAGCAGGGAATAGGCGCCCTTGACCCGGCCCAGCGCATCAATCAACCGGTCGACCACGGTCGAGTAGTTGGAGCGGGCGATCAGGTGATTGATGACTTCGGTGTCGGTGGTCGACTGGAACAGGCAGCCGATCCGCACCAGCTCCTTGCGCAGGAGATAGGCGTTGGTGAGGTTGCCGTTGTGCGCAAGGGCGAGGCCGCCGAAGTCGAAGTCGGCGAAGATCGGCTGGATGTTGCGGTCCGACGAACCGCCCGTCGTGGCGTAGCGGTTGTGGCCGATCGCGGAATAGCCGACCAGCTTCTCCATGACGGCCTGGGTGCCGAAGATGTCGCCGACCAGGCCGGCGGCGCGGTGATTGTGGAAAAGTCGGCCGTCGAAGGTGACGATTCCCGAGGCTTCCTGGCCGCGATGCTGCAGGGCGTGGAGGCCCAGCGCAGTATGAGCGGCGGCATCCGACGTCCCGTAGATGCCGAACAGCGCACATTCCTCGTGAAACTTGTCGTCGAGGGCGTCGTCGGAGCGTTTCGGGGTGCTAAGCACGGCGGCGTTATAGCCGGGGTGTCGTCCCAAGGCTATCAAGGATCACTCACTGCGGCTGTTTGGTCCCAGCCGGGGCCGCCGGAGCAGCCGGCGGCGTTGCCGGGGCGGCGGATGGTGCCGCCGGCGCCGTGTCCGACGGTGCGGGGGAAGTCCTCGCCGGGGCCGTGATCGCGCCACTGTCCATGCCCGGGCGCTGCAGGCGGTTGCGGAATCCGGTGGGAAGATAGGGCTCCACGAAGGTGGACATTTCGCGGATCATGGGAAAACTCGCCGCTCCCTCGACGGCGGGCGGCAGCTGGCGGGGGCCGAGATATCCGTAGAACAGGAAGGCTGCGCCCATGGCGACCCAGGCGCAAAGCACGCCAAAGCCCGCCCCGAGGATCTTGTCGGGCTTGCCGAGCGGACTGGACCGGATCGAACGGGACAGCACGCTGGTCAGCATGATCAGCACGATCAGGGCGGCCACGAAGACGACCAGCAGGGAGACGAAATAGGAGAGCTCGGCGCTGCCGACGACCTTCAGGACCTCCGGCTCGACGACCTTGGAGAAGCGCCAGGCGATCCAGCCGGAGGCGATCCAGGACGCGATGAAAAGGACGGCGTGGGCAAAGCCCGTGGACAGGCCGATGGCCGCCCCGAAGACAGCGATGGCGATCACGGCGACATCGAAAACGGTAATTCCCAGCTGTTCCATCGACCCCGTTGCCCTAGTCCTGATCCTGATCGCGGTGACGGCCCCCGGACCCTTCCGAGAACCCCTCGCGCCGGCCACGTTTTAGGGGCCGATCGGCCGGTTGGAAACGCGCCACAAGGTCCGACAGATGCTCAATTTCGTCAATGGCGATGCCCTCCGGCGCCCGCGGGGCAGGCCCTGAGCCACTGCGAACCTGCGGTATGAGCGCGCTTCGGAAACCGAGCTTGGCCGCCTCCCGCAACCGGGCTTCGCGCTGCCCGACCGGCCGGACCTCGCCGCCGAGGCCGATCTCGCCGAACACCACCATGTCGCCGGGGACCTGTTCGTCGGCCAGCGAGGAAATGACCGCGGCCGCCACGGCGAGGTCGGCGGCCGGCTCGCCGATCCGGAGGCCGCCGGCAACGTTCAGGTAGACGTCATTGGCGCCGACCGTGACGCCGCACCGGGCCTCCAGCACGGCCAGAACCATGGCGAGGCGATTCGAATCCCAACCGACCACGGCACGCCGGGGCGTCGCGAGGGACGACGGGCTGACCAGCGCCTGGATCTCGACCAGCAAGGGCCGGGTGCCCTCGATGCCGGCGAAGACGCAGGTGCCCGAGACGTGACCGCGACGATCCGCCAGGAACAGGGCCGAAGGATTGGCGACATCGGACAGGCCGCGGTCGGACATCTCGAAGACGCCGATCTCGTCGGTCGGGCCGAAGCGGTTCTTGACGGTGCGCAGGATGCGGAACTGGTGGCCGCGCTCGCCCTCGAAGTAGAGCACCGTGTCGACCATGTGCTCGAGCACGCGTGGACCCGCGATGGCGCCGTCCTTGGTCACGTGACCGACCAGCAGCACGGCGATGCCGCGCCGCTTGGCCAATTCGACCAGCGCCTGTGCCGAGGCGCGCACCTGAGTCACCGTACCGGGTGTCGAATCGACCGTGTCGAGCCACATCGTCTGGATCGAATCGATGACAGCCACCTTGGGTGCGTCCGGCTGCTCCAGCGAGGCCACGATGTCGCGCACCGAGGTGGCGGCGACCAGCTGGACCGGGGCGTCGGCCAGACCCAGGCGTTCGGCCCGCAGGCGAACCTGATCGACGGCCTCTTCGCCCGAAATATAGGCGCAGGCCGTGTGCTGTCTGGCGAGCGCCGCCGCCATCTGCAGCAGCAGGGTCGATTTGCCGATCCCGGGATCGCCCCCGATCAGCAGCGCGGAGCCGACGACCAGGCCGCCACCGCACACGCGATCGAATTCGTTGATGCCGCTCTTCAGGCGCGGCGGCTGCGGCGTCGAACCGGTGAGGCCGGTGAAGTCGAGCAGGCGGCCCTTTCCGCGACGGGCCATCGCGCCACCCGCTGGGCCGGGTGCGGGAGCCGTCTCCTCGACGATGGTGTTCCACTCACCGCAGGATTCGCAACGGCCGCTCCATTTGGTCGTGACGGCCCCGCAGGACTGGCAGACGAAGCGCTTGAGTGGCCGTGCCAAGGTCAGAGCTTCCGGACCTGCATCCGGATCGGCCCCTCGGCCCGGCCGTGGATGAACTGGTCCACATAGGCGTTCCCTGAGCGGTCGATGTCCGCGACGGGCCCCTGCCAGACAAGCTTGCCCTCGTGCAGCATGCCGATGCGGTGGCCGATCTTGCGGGCGCTTGCCATGTCGTGGGTGATCGAGACCGCCGTCGCGCCGAGATCGCTGACGCACTTCACGATCAGGTCGTTGATGACATCCGCCATGATCGGATCGAGGCCGGTCGTCGGCTCGTCGAAGAAGATGATCTCGGGCTCGCGGGCGATGGCGCGGGCCAGCGCCACGCGCTTCTGCATGCCGCCCGACAGTTCCGAGGGGTAGAGGTCGCCGATTTCGGGGCCGAGGCCGACGGCGCCCAACTTGGCGACGGCGACTTCACGGGCTTGGGCGGGGGCCATGCCGTCGCTCTGGATGGGGCCGAAGGCGACGTTCTCCCAGACGCGCAGCGAATCGAACAGTGCCCCGCCCTGGAACAGCATGCCGAACTTGCGCATGACGCGCGCCCGGCTGCGGTCGCTGAGGTCTCGTGTCTCCTCGCCATCGATCTTGATCGAGCCGCTTTCCGGTCGCAGCAGACCGAGGATGCATTTCAGCAGCACCGACTTGCCCGTTCCGGAGCCGCCGATCACGACCATCGATTCGCCCGGGGCCACGTCGAGCTCAATGCCCTGCAGCACCTTTTTCGGCCCGAAAGCCTTGGTGACGCCGTGCAGCGAGATCTTGGGAGAGGCCATGAGGCGGGAGCCGATCAGCGCGCGAAGAAGGCTTCGGTGATGAAGTAGTTGAACGTCAGGATCAGGATCGAAGCCGAGACCACGGCGCTGGTGGTCGCCATGCCGACACCCTGGGCGCCGCCGCGCGACGTGTAGCCGTGGTAGCAGCCCATCAGGGTGATCAGGAAGCCGAACACCGCCGCCTTCACCAGGCCGGAGAAGACGTCCTGGAACTGCAGGAAGTCCATCGTATTGCGCAAGTAGGCCGCGTCGTTGAAATCGAGCTTGTAGACGCCGACCAGGAAACCGCCCAGCACGCCGATGATGTCGGCGATCAGTACCAGGAACGGCAGGGTGAGGACGCCCGCGATCAGTCGCGGCACGACCAGGTACTTGAACGGATCGGTCGAGAGCGTGGTAAGCGCATCGATCTGTTCGGTGACGCGCATGGTGCCGATCTCGGCGGCCATCGCCGCGCCGACGCGGCCGGCGACCATCAGGCCCGCCAGGACGGGGCCGAGCTCACGGGTCAGCGAGACCACGACGACGTTGGGGATCGCGCTCTCGGCGGAGAAGCGCGCGAAGCCGGTGTAGCTCTGCAACGCCAGCACCATGCCGGTGAAGATCGCGGTGAGGCCCACCACGGGCAGCGAGTAGTAGCCGATTTCCATGATCTGCCGGAGGATCTGCCGGCGGTAGTAGGGCGGCTGCAGACCCTGGCGGATTGCCTTGAAGGCAAATGAGGTCACGCCGCCGATCGCCTCCAGGAAGGCGAGTGTCATGCGCCCCAGCACCGTGACCAGAGGAATGCTCACGCTGCTTCTCCCGTGTCATCGGACGGGCCGCCGGCATAGCCGTCGACATAGGCGCGATGATAGCGCCGGCCGAGCGCAGTCATGATCTCATAAGCGTTCGTCCGGGCATGGTCGGCGAGATCGTCAGGCGTGAGGTGGGGACCGAGGATCTCGACCAGCGCGCCAGGCTGGCAGTCGGCTTCCGGCACGTCGGTCACGTCGATGGTCACGAGGTCCATGGAGATACGGCCGATCACGGGCACGGTATGCCCGGCGAGATGCATATGGGTGCGGTTGACGAGGTTACGGAAATAGCCGTCGGCATATCCCAGCGCAATCGTCGCGATCCGGCTCGGGCGCGCCGAGCGCCACGCGCCGCCATAGCCTACCGTCTGGAAGGCATCGATCCGGCGGACTTGCAGGATGTGGGCGCGCAGGGTCACGACCGGCAGCATCGGGTTGGGTTGGCCGGGCAGGGGATTGATGCCGTAGAGCGCCGCGCCCGGGCGCAGCAGGTCGAAATGGAAGTCCGGCCCCAGGAAGATGCCCGAGGAGTTGGCCAGCGAGGTCGGCGCGCCCGGCATTGCGCGCACGAAGGTACGAAAGCGCGAGAGTTGCTCGCCGTTGACCGGGTTAGACGTGTCCTCCGACGCCACCAGGTGGCTCATGATCAGGGCAAGCCTCAGGCCGCGCAGCCGGCCGCGCTCGTTGATCAGGACATGCGCGTCCTCTGCAGAAAAGCCCAACCGGTGCAGGCCGGTGTCGAGATGCACGACGGCGTCGAGCGCCCGGTTGAAGCGCTGGGCGGCGGCCCGCCAGGTGTTGAGCTGCGCCAGGTGATTGAGTACCGGGACGAGACGGTGCTCGACGAAGTCGGGCTCGGTGCCGGGGAGTAGTCCGTTCAGGACATAGATCGGCGGCTCGGGCAGAACGCGGCGGAGCGCAATCCCCTCGTCGATGTGGGCCACGAAGAAGTGCCGGCAGCCCTCGGCGGCCAGCCGGGCGCCGACCACGGCGGCACCGGTGCCGTAGGCATCGGCCTTCAGGACAGCGGCGCAATCGACCGGCCGGCCGGTGGCGCGACCGGCGTCGCGCAGCCCGCGCCAGTTGGCCGCGATTGCGCCCAGGTCGATGGAGAGGATTGCGCCGGCCCGCCGGGCCGCGTCGTCGTCGCTGGAAATTGACACGTCCTGACCTTAGAACGCCGGTACGGGCTCGTCAGCACCGACATCTAGATTGCCGAACTTCGTGAACTTCCCTTCGAACGACAGGCGCACGATGCCTGTGGGCCCATGTCGCTGCTTGGCCACGATGACCTCGGCCTTGCCGTAGGTTTCCTCGCAGCGCTGCTTCCAGGCGTCGTGGCGTTCGTTGAACTTCTGGTCGCTCTCCTCGGCGCGTCGCGCGGGCTCGGTGCGGGTCAGGTAGTATTCTTCACGGTAGACGAACATGACGACGTCGGCGTCCTGCTCGATCGAGCCCGATTCGCGAAGATCTGCGAGCTGGGGGCGCTTGTCCTCGCGCTGCTCGACGGCGCGGGAGAGCTGCGACAAGGCGACCACCGGTACGTCCAGTTCCTTGGCGAGCGTCTTCAATCCTCGGGTGATTTCCGAGACCTCCTGGACGCGATTCTCCTGGCGGCTCTTGCCCGACGGATTGAGCAGCTGGAGGTAGTCGACGATGATCAGGCCGAGCCCGTGCGTCCGCTTCAGCCGGCGGGCGCGGGTGCGCAGTGCGGCGATGGACAGCGCGGGCGTGTCGTCGATGAAGAAGTTCAGGTGCTCGAGTTCGTGGCTGACGTTCAGCACCGTGTCGAATTCGGTGCTGTTCATTTCGCCCTTGCGGATTTTCTCGGAGGAAAGTTCGGCCTGCTCGGACAGCATGCGGGTGGCGAGCTGCTCGGCGGACATTTCCAGCGAGAAGAAGCCGACGACTGCACCATCCACTGCCTTCGGGTGCCCGTCGACGATCTCCTCACGGTAGGCCTTTGCGGCGTTGAAGGCGATGTTGGTCGCCAGTGCGGTCTTTCCCATCGACGGGCGGCCGGCGAGGATCAGGAGGTCGGATCGGTGCAGTCCGCCCAGCAACTGGTCGAGGGTGGACAGGCCCGTCGCCACGCCGGTGAGCTTGCCCTCGCGGCCATAGGCTGCCTCGGCCGCGGTCATGGCTTCGGTAAGAGCCATGCGGAACGGTTTGAAGCCACCCTCGGTCTGGCCGGTCGTCGCAAGGTCGTAGAGCTTCTTTTCAGCAACCTCGATCTGCTGCAGTGCCGTCTCGTCGACGTCGCCGGAGAAGGCGCCGTTGACGACGTTCTCGCCGAGATCGATGAGCTGCCGGCGGAGGTACAGGTCGTGCACGGCCCGACCGAACGCCGCAGCGTCGATCACATGCACGGAAGCTGCGGCGAGCCGGGCGAGGTAGGCCGCGCCTCCGGCTTCCTTCATGGCGGGATCCTGCTCGACGTAGGTCTTGAGCGTGACGGCGCTCACGACCTGGCCGCGCTCGATCAGGCGCGACAGCGAATCGTAGAGTTTGCCGTGCGACGGGTCGGCGAAATGTTCGGGGCGCAGGAACTCGGCCACGCGCTGATAGGCGGCATTGTTCACGAGGATTGAGCCGAGCAGCGCCTGCTCCGCCTCGAAGTTGTGCGGCGGCTCGCGAAGGCGCGCATCTTCGGCGCCGGGCAGGCGCGTGACATTCGAGGACTCTTTGAGTGGCTCCATCACATTGTCTTTGCCCAAGATGGGAGGGGGATCACAGTGCAAAGATTCAGGGCGCCGGTTTATCCCGAGCGTAGCGAGGATACCTTCCTACTCGGCAGCCATGGCCCCCGCGACGTTCTTCAGACGTTCTTCGGTGACCATGTAGTCACGGACGAGCGGGACCGCATCCTGCCGCCGCGTGATCTGGATCTGAAACACCATTTGCTGCATGTAGCGGAACGCGACTTCGCAGCCCGAGAGGTAGAATTCCCACATCCGGCAGAAGCGATCGTCGTAGCCGGCAAGCTCCTTGATCCGTTCCCTGTTGGCGAGGAAGCGCTCGCGCCAGAGACGCAGCGTCTCTGCATAATGCAGACGCAGCACTTCGATGTCGGTCACCCAAAGTCCTGCCTTCTCGATCGCCGCCAGCACTTCCGACAGGGCGGGGCTGTACCCGCCGGGAAAGATGTACTTGCGGAGCCAGGTGTTGGTGCCGCCCGGCGGCTCCATGCGGCCGATCGAATGCAGCAGCATCACGCCGTCGTCCGCCAGCAGCTCCTTCACCTTCGTGAAGTATTCAAGATAGTGCGCGGAGCCGACATGCTCGAACATGCCGACCGAAACGATGCGGTCGTAGCGACCCGGTTCCTCGCGATAGTCGAGAAGCTTGAAGCGGACCTTGTCTGAGACGCCCTCGTCGACGGCGCGGCGGCTCGAAACGCCGTGCTGCTCGCGCGAGAGGGTGACGCCGGTGACATCGACGTCGAAGGCTCGGGCGAGGTAGAGGCCCATGCCGCCCCAGCCCGATCCGATGTCGAGCACCTTCTGGCCGGGACTGAGGAGAAGCTTGGCCGCGATGTGCGCCTTCTTATCGGCCTGTGCCGTCTCCAGCGGTTCGCTGCCGGTCCTGAAGTAGGCGCAGGAATACTGCCGGTCGGGATCAAGGAAGAAGTCGTAGAGTTCGCCTCTGAGATCGTAGTGGTGTGCCACGTTCTTCTGGGCTTTGCCGATGGGGTTGTACTGCTCCAGCACACGTAGCCACCGCTGGAGCGTGTAGGACCAGCGCATCACGGCCGTGGAATCGACGGCGCTCATGTTGCGTCCGAGGAGGTCGAGCAGATCGTAGAGGTCGCCCTGCTCGACGGTAAGACGACCATCCATGTAGGCCTCGCCCAAAGCGAGCCGGGGGTGGAAGGCAAGGCGGATGCCGGTCCACCAGTCGTGGACCCGCATGGTTACAGCGGGACCGGTTTTTGCGCCCTTGATCTGATGCGACCGCCCACCCTCATCGATGATGGTCAGTTGGCCTTCGCTCACGATCCGGGCAAGGACCTGCGCCAGCAGCACGACGGATCACTCCAATGTGTCGCTGCCCAGATTTTAGTCACATCCGCTTTTTCGACGCAAAGGGGTGGGCGCACAAAATTTGGTCGAGGTGAATGGGAATAAATCGCATTTAGATTGCCGTCGTACACCGCGGGTGATATCAGGCATTGATACGCACTCGCAGCGGAGAATGACGTGAAGAGACGTGCGCTCGTGAAGACCGGCCTGGCGTTTGGCTCGGGTGTTTTCATCGCCCGACGGGCCTGGGCGCAGGGCGGAACGCTCAACCTCTACTCGGCCCGCCACTATAAGACCGACGAGGCCCTGTACGGCAATTTCGCGGACCTGACGGGCGTCAAGATCAACCGCGTCGATGCCGAGCCCGATCCGCTCATCCAGCGTCTTCGCACCGAAGGCGACAAGAGCCCGTGCGACGTGCTCATCACGGTCGACGCCGGCCGCATCGAGCGCGCCCGCGAGATGGGGCTCCTGCAGGCAACCGACTCGGCCGTCCTGGCCAAGACCATCCCCGCGCACCTGCGCGATCCCGACAACACCTGGTTCGGCTTTTCCAAGCGTGCCCGCGTCTTCGTCTTCAACAAGGACAAGATGCAGGCTGCCTCCGCGCCTCAGACCTACGAGGACCTGGCTGATCCGAAGTGGAAGGACAAGCTGCTCATCCGTTCTTCGGGCAACATCTACAATCAGTCGCTCACCGGCGCCGTCCTGGCGGCCAACGGTCCGGAGAAGACGGAAGCCTGGGCCAAGGGCGTTGCCGCCAACCTGGCGCGTCCGCCGCGCGGCGGCGACACCGACCAGATCAAGGCTGCCGCAGCCGGCGAGGGCGACGTCGCCGTCGTGAACACCTACTACTTCGTGAACCTGATGCGCTCCGCCAAGCCGGAGGACCGCGAAGTCGTCGCCAAACTGAGCGTCATCTTCCCGAACCAGGCGAACCGTGGCACGCACGTGAACCTGAGCGCGGGTGGCATCGCCAAGCATGCGCCGAACAAGCAGGCGGCCGTCAAGTTCCTCGAATATCTGGTCTCGCCGCAGGCCCAGAAGTACTTCGCGGACGGCAATTCGGAGTACCCGGTCGTTGCCTCGGTCGAGCTGTCGCCGCAGCTCAAGGAACTCGGCACGTTCAAGGAAGATCAGCTCAACGCCCGCGTGTTCGCGCAGAACAACGCCGAGGCGCTGAAGATCATGGACCGGGCTGGCTGGAAGTAGGCCGTCCCGACGCCGCCACGGTGCGGCTCAGGAGGATCACCGGCGCAAGCGACACGGTGACGATGAGGATCGATCCGACGGCCGCCTGAGCGAGGCGCTCATCGGATGCGAAGCGGTAGACCCCGACGGCCAGCGTGTCGAAGTTGAACGGCCGGATCAGCAGGGTCGCCGGCAGCTCTTTTAGAACCTCGACGAATGCGACGATGCCGGCCGTCAGGGCCGGCACCCGCAGCACCGGCAGATGGATACGCCACAGGACCTGGCGCGGCCGGGCCCCGAGGATCCGCGCGCTCGCGTCCATGGCTGGATCGATCGCGGCAAGCCCGGGCGCGACGTTGGCCATGCCGACGGCGAGGAAGCGAACCGTATAGGCAACGATCAGGGCGAAAGCGGTGCCACTCAAGAGCAGGCCGGTCGGAACGCCGAGGACCTGCCGCGAGAGCAGGTCGAGGCCGCGATCGGCGAACGCCAGCGGCAGCAGCACGCCGACGGCGATGACGGCGCCGGGGATCGCATAGCCGAGTGATGCGAAGGCGATGGTTTGGTGGAGCAGTCGTCGGCGGACAAGGCGTCCGGCGTAGCTCAGGAACACGGCGAGACCGACGATGATCGCAGCCGCCACCGTCGCCAGGATCAGGCTGTTCAAGGCATCGCCGATGAATTGGCGGTCGGTCACCAGCACTCCGGACGACACGGCGAGCTGCGCGAGATGTGCCGTTGGCACCACGAAGCCGAGCACGATCGGCAGAGAGCAGGCCGCGAATGCGGCGAGACCTGCGGGCAGGGGGAGCTGCACCGGTTCGGCGACGTAGCGCAGGTTCGAGGCGATGGCGAAGTGGGCGCCGCCGCGCGACCGGCGTTCCAGGGCGACGAGGACGACCGCGATCAGGATGAGAACCATCGAGAGCTGCGCGGCACCCTCGCGGTTTCCCATGCCGTACCAGGTTCGATAGATCGCCGTAGTGAAGGTGTGGATGCCGTAATACTGGACGGTGCCGAAGTCGGCGAGGGTCTCCAGCAGCGCGAGGGCCGTGCCGGCGGCGATGGCCGGGCGGGCGAGCGGCAGGCCGATGCGCAGGAAGGTGCGCCAGGCCCCGTTGCCGAGGATGCGGCTCGCCTCGAGCAGCGACTGCGACTGGGCAAGGAACGCCGCGCGCGCGGAAAGATAGACGTAGGGGTAGAGGACCAGCGTGAAGAGCAGGGCGACGCCCTGGGATGATCCGAAGTTGGGAAACCAGTAATCGCCACGGCTCCACCCCGTGGCGGCGCGCAACGCCGACTGCAGCGGGCCCGCGAAGGTCAGCAGGTCGGCGTAGGCATAGCCGATGATGTAGGTCGGCATGACGAGCGGCAAGAGCAACGCCCATTGCAGCATCCGGCTTCCGGGAAACCGGCACATCGTCACGAGCCAGGCCGTGCCGGTGCCGATCACGACGGTACCGAGCCCGACGCCGATCAGCAGGATGATGGTGTTGCCGAGAATGTCGCGAAGCTGGGTCTCGGCGAGATGACGCCAGAGTTCGCGCTGGTCGCTGAACAGGCTGGAGGCGATGCCGAGCAGGGGCAGCGCAACGACGGCGGCCACGGCGACGGCGCCCAGTCGCCAGATCATGGATTCACCAAAAGAAAACGCATGCCACCGCGGTGCGATGACATGCGTTCGAAGAGCTGCGCGGTGCCTGTCGGCACGCGTTTTACTTCTGGTCGGCCGGCGTTTCCTCGGCCGGAGCCTCGGCGGTCTCGCCTTCGCCCTCGGCAGCCTCGGCCGACTTGGCCTCGAACAGCGCGGCGGCCTGGTCGGCCGCGCGCTGTGCTGCTTCGGCGGCTTCCATGGCCGCACGCTCGGTCTCCGCGACCAGCCTGCCGCCCTTGGCGAGGAATTCGGCTTCCTCGGCGGAACGGGCGACCAACACGGAGATCTCGACCACGACTTCCGGATGGAGGTGGATCTTGATCTTGTGTTCGCCCAGGGCCTTGATCGGCTTGTCGAGTTCGACCTGGCTGCGCTCGATCTTCACGCCCTGCGCGCCGGCTCCGTCGGCGATGTCGCGAGAGGTGACCGAACCGTAGAGCTGGAGCGCCTCCGAGGCCTGGCGAATGATGGTGACCTTCAGGTCGCTCATCTTGGCGCCGACCGCTTCGGCTTCCTGGCGACGCTCGAGGTTCTGCGCCTCCAGGACCTTACGCTGCGATTCGAAGTAGGTGATGTTGTCCTTGGTCGCGCGCAGCGCCTTCTTCTGCGGCAGGAGGAAGTTGCGGGCGAAGCCGGGCTTCACCTTCACAACGTCGCCCATCTGGCCGAGCTTCGGCACGCGCTCGAGCAGGATGACGTTCATCGGCATGATTTCGTCTCCCGGCTAGGCGATGAGGTAGGGCAGGAGCGCCAGGAAGCGCGCGCGCTTGATCGCCTGGGCGAGTTCGCGCTGCTTCTTGGACGAGACCGCGGAAATGCGGCTCGGAACGATCTTGCCGCGTTCGGAAATGAAGCGCTGCAGGAGGCGAACGTCCTTGTAGTCGATCTTCGGAGCATTGGCGCCGGAGAACGGGCAGCTCTTGCGGCGGCGGGTGAACGGACGACGTTGGGCGCTCATGCTTCCTCTCCCGTTTCAGCAACCGACGGAGCGACACCGCCCTCGTCACCGAAGCGCGGACGCTCGCGACGCGGCGGGCGATCGCCCCAGCGATCGCCACGATCGCCGCCTGGACGGTCGGACTTCTCGGCGCTGCGCACCATGATCGCCGAAGGGACTTCCTCGAGCGCGTCGACGCGCACGGTCAGGAAGCGGATGATGTCTTCGTTGATCGACATCGTGCGCTCCATTTCCTTCACCGCGGCCGAAGGAGCGTCGATGTTGAGCAGGGTGTAGTGACCCTTGCGGTTCTTCTTGATGCGGTAGGTCAGCGAGCGCAGGCCCCAATACTCCTTTTTGGAGACGGTGCCGCCCATATTGGTGACCAGTTCGGAGAACTGG
>CANIEC010000039.1 GCA_947466085.1 Rhodospirillales bacterium | reverse complement strand
GGCGTACCGTGGGCTGCCAGCGTCGAGACGAGCCTGCTGCTGGCGCCCGGCGGCGAGTTCGCCTTCATCGGCATCGGGCTCGCCGCGCAGTTCGGCCTGGTCGCTCCCGGGATCGCTGCCGGCGTTCTGGCGGTCGTGTCGCTCACCATGGCCACGCTCCCCTTCGTGTCGCTGTTTGCGCGCCACGCCGCCCGGCACGTGGCCCAGCAAGTGACGGGGGATGCGCCGGCGACGCAGCTGCCGCCCTCGGATCACGTCAAGCGCGTGATCGTGGTCGGCCACGGGCGGGTGGGCCAGCTCGTCTGCGAACAGCTCGAGAAGCACGCGATTTCGTACATCGCGGCCGACCGCGACGCGGCCCGCGTGGAGCGCTGGCGGAAGCTCGGCCGGCCCGTCTATTTCGGCGACGCCTCCAACGCGCTGTTCCTGCAGCGTTGCGGCATCGAGGAGGCGACGGGCGTGATCGTCACACTCGACACGGCAGCGGTCGACGATGTGGTACGCGCCGTGCGAGCCCGACGCCCGGACGTGATGATCGTCGCCCGCGCCCACGATGCCGAGCATGCCCGCCATCTCTACACGCTGGCCGTCACCGATGCCGTTCCGGAGACGATCGAGGCCAGCCTTCAGCTGGCCGAATCGGCGCTGGTGGGCCTCGGCGTGCCGATGGGCCAGGTCATCGCCTCGATCCACGAACGGCGCGAGTCGGTGAGGACAGAGCTGCAGGCAGCCGCCAGCGGCACGGCGCCGATGACCGAGCGAATCCGCCGCACCCGGCGCGACAAGGCGGCCAAGCCGTGAAGGTCGTGAGCTGGAACCTGCTGCGCCTCACCGGCGCTGCCGTCGATGACGTGGCGAAGCTGATCGACATCCAGAAGCCCGACGTTCTTCTCATGCAGGAGGCAACGCAGCACATGGAGGCGCTGCCGGGCCTGGTCGGCGGCCACTTCTACCGGCTGTCGTGGCTGGGCCGGATCCACGGGCTGGCCGTCTGGAGTCCGACCCATATTCCCCGCCCGGTTGCCCTGTCGCTGCCGGCCTCGCGGCTTCCCGGAAGGCTGCCGCGGCGGCGCGCGCAGATCATCCAGATGGGTGAGATCACCTTCGCCAACGTTCACCTCTCGCACGGCCAGCTGCTCAACCGCCGCCAGCTCGCCCGTATCGCCGCGGCGCTGCAGGGCAAACCGTCGGCCATCATCGGCGACTACAATGCCGTCGGCCCGGTCTTCCTGCCCGGCTTCGCCGATGTCGGCCCGCGCGAGCCCACTCACCTCTCCGGCAACGTCATGCCGGTCCGGCTCGACCGCTGCCTTGCCCACAGGCTCGTGTGCAGCATGGCCGATGCACTGGACTTCGGCCCCTCGGACCATCGGCCCATCCGGCTCGAACTGCGTGTCGCCGACAGCAACGAGGCCGCGGAAGGGCCATTGCCGCCCCCCAAAGTCCGGCCACGAGGCTTCTACAGGTAGGGCTGCAAGAGCCGCGCCGCGCTGTTGCGCAGGCGGATCGGCAAGGGGTCGCCGTCGATCTCGGCAAGGGTCAGGCGGTGCTGCGGCTTCTTCGACCCGACGATCTGCCGCGCGAAGGCCGCGTCGTGCAGCTCGACGTTCAGCTCGAAGTTCAGGCGGAAGCTGCGCGTGTCCCAGTTGGCGCTGCCGATGAACGACCAGGAATCGTCGATCGTCATGAGCTTGGAATGATCGAACGGCGCCGGCATCATCCAGACGCGGCACCCCGCCTCGATCAACGGTCGCAGCGGCACGCGCCGCGCCCAGTCGAGGATCGCGTGATTGGAGTTCTCGGGCAGCAGGATGTCGACCGTGATGCCGCGCATCGCGGCGAGGCCCAGCGCCATGGTGAGCGGCTCGCCCGGCAGGAAATACGGCGTCACGACGCGAATCGATTCGCGCGCGCAGGAAATGGCATGCAGCGTCACGAACTCGATCTGCTCCATGTCCTCGTCGGGGCCGGAGGGCACGACGCGCGCCAGCACCGTCCCGACCGGCTCGAGCCGCGGAAACCAGTCGTCGTCGAGTTGCTCGCCCGTCGTGAACTGCCAGTCGTCGGCAAAGGCATCGGTGAGCTGCTCGACGACCGGGCCTTCGATGCGGAAATGCGTGTCGCGTACGGGATGGGCCGGGTTCCCGGCAATGACGTTTTCCGCTCCGATGTTGAGCCCGCCGGTGAAGGCCACACGACCGTCGATGACGAGCAGCTTGCGGTGATTGCGCAGGTTCACGAGCGGCGTGCGCCAGGGGAAATACGAGTGCAGGAAACGCGCGACCGGGACGCCGGCCTTGAGCAGCCGGTTGTAGGTCCCCGACCAGAAGTAGCCGCCGCCGACGCCGTCGATCAGGACGCGTACCTTCACACCACGCTGCTGGGCCTGGATCAGGGCCGCATGGAATTTCTCGCCGGCCGAATCGTCCCGGAAGATGTAACTGCAAAGTCCCACGGTCGTCTTCGCCCCGGCGATCTCCTCGAGCATGCGCGGGTAGGCCTCGTCCCCGCTGTGCAGCATCTCGACGAGGTTGCCCGGCTTCGACGGCAGGCCCGTCACCCGCCCGACCGCGTATTCCAGCGGCGTCAGCGAATCCCGCGTCACTGCTGCCGTGGCGCCGGCCCCGGCGAGCGGCAGATGTTGTCGTCTGAGCCTTTGGGCACGCCGCTTGACGCGGTTGATCCCCATGATTGCGTAGAGCAGCCCCCCCAGGAAGGGCGACAGCCAGGCGATGCCGATCCATGAGACCGCGGCGCCGACGCTGCGCTTGTACAACAGAACGTGGACCGTGACGGCCACCGCAATGGCGACGTGGGCCACCGCGGCCGCGGTTCCAACCAACGCCGCTACATCGTCATCGAGAGTCACTTCGCCCGTTCCCCCGGCCCTTGCAACGCGGCTGGTCGAGGGACTGTTCTAGCGGCGGGCACCGCCCAACACCATGCGCTTGGTGTCTGCTTCGGGCGGAATGCGCGTTACTTGCTCACGTCGACAACCACTCGACCGCGAACCTCGCCCTTGAGGATCTTGGGGGCCAGAGCCATCAGATCGCCCAGGCCCGCCTCGCTCACGGTGCTGTCGAGCCTGTCGAGCGGCAGGTCGCTCCCGAGACGGCGCCACGCCTCCTCGCGCGGTGCCTTCGGCAGCATCACCGAGTCGATGCCGTAAACCGACACGCCCCGCAGGATGAAGGGCAGGATCGAGCCGGGGAACGACGGGCCGGCGGCCAGGCCGCAAACAGCCGCCGCGCCGCCGTACTTCACCTGCGCCAGCGCGCGGGCAAACATCACGCCGGACACGGTGTCGACGACGCCGGCAAAGCGCTCGCCGAGCAGCGGCCGGTCTGGCGCTTCGGTCAGCTCCTTGCGGTCCATGATGGTCGTGGCGCCAAGCGACTTGAGGTATTCGCCTTCCTGAGGCCGCCCGGTCGCCGCGACCACTGCGTAGCCAAGCTTGGCCAGGATCGCGACGGCGACCGAGCCAACCCCGCCGGCCGCCCCGGTGACCAGGATCTCGCCTTTCGCCGGATCGATCCCGTGCTTCTCGAGCGCCATCACGCAGAGCATGGAGGTGTAGCCCGCCGTGCCTATCGCCATCGCTCGCCTGGTCGATAGGGAACCCGGCAGCTTGACGAGCCAGTCACCGTTCACGCGCGCCTTCGTGGCGTAGCCGCCCCAATGCAGTTCGCCGACGCGATAGCCGTTCAACACGACCTTGTCGCCCGCCTTGAACGCCCCGTTCTCGGACGTCTCGACAGTGCCCGCAAAGTCGATGCCACCGACATGGGGCCAAGTCTTGACCAATCCACCGCCGGTCGTGAGCACGAGGCCGTCCTTGTAGTTCAGGGTCGAATAGTCGATCGCCACGACGACGTCACCCGGCGGCAGCTTGTCCTCGGCCAGGGCTTCGATGGCGCCGCTGACCTTCCGGTCGGCACCCTGCGTCAAGACAAGCGCACGGAAAGTCATGGAAGCTCCCAATCGATTTGAAGCGCTTCTGTAGCAAGACTGCCAACGCTCAAACAGTCTCGGCGCGAGGTGCGTTTCGCTGTTCACCCTCCAAGCCTGCCACCCCTTCCGCCCCGGTTCGACCATGCGGTTGAAGGACGGGAGATAGATTGTCCACAAATCAACTGTGGCCATGAGATGCTTGCCAAGCATCGAAACCGCCCCCAACTCTACGACCATGTCGTCCTTTTTCAGCCTCCTGCCCCATCGCAGTGTGATTTCCGTCGCGGGTGCCGACCGCGTCGAATTCCTGCAGGGGCTCATCTCCAACGACACCCGGAAAGTGGCGCCCGAGCGAGCCATCTGGGCCGCGCTCCTCACGCCGCAGGGACGGTTCCTCAACGACATGTTCGTGGCCGATGCCGGCAACGACACGTTCTTCCTGGAAACCGAACGCGAGAGGGCGCCGGCTCTCGCGAAGAAACTCAAGATGTACACGCTGCGCTCCAAGGTCACCGTCGAGGATCGGGGAGCAGCGCTCGAAGTCGCCGCGGCATTCGGCAACGACGCGCCTAAAGCATTCGGGATTGAGGGGACGGTGTCGTTCGACGATCCCCGACTGGGGATGCTGGGCGTCCGCGTGATCGCCCCGGCGGGACAGGCAGCGACGCTTCTTTCGGCCCGCGGTTTCGCCGAAGCGCCCCTTGCCGCCTATGACGCGCTGCGCCTGCCGCTGGGCGTACCCGACGGCAGCCGCGATCTCCAGGTCGAGAAAGCGCTGCTGCTCGAGAACGGCTTCGACGAACTGAATGGCGTCGACTGGAAGAAGGGCTGCTACATGGGCCAGGAGCTGACGGCCCGCACCAAGTACCGCGCCCTGATCAAGAAGCGCCTGTTCCCCGTCAAGGTCGAGGGCGCGCTGCCCGAACCGGGCACGCCGGTCCTTCGCGACGGCGAGGAAGTGGGTGAGCTGCGTTCCGGCACGGGCGACCGCGCGCTGGCGATGCTGCGGCTCGATGCGGCACGCGGCAACGGGTCCGTGCTCACGGCCGGTGACGCGCGCATCCTGCCGGAAACCCCGCCCTGGATGCGCCTGCCGGATCCGGCCGCCTCTGGCGGCTAGAGCCTGCGGGCTTTAAGGTCGCTCCACGCCGCTCGCGCGAGGAGAAGACCGTGAAGCTCATCAATCCCAATCCCTTCACCACGCGCCCGGAGATCGTCGGCACGTTCGGCGTCGTTACCTCCACGCACTGGATCGCGACCGCCGTCGGCATGGGCATCCTCGAACGGGGCGGCAACGCCTTCGACGCGGCCGTCGCCACCGCCTTCACCCTGCAGGTGGTCGAACCGCACCTTTGCGGTCCCGGGGGCGACGCACCGCTGATCCTGCACGACGTGCGCCGCGGCAAGACGGAAGTCGTGTGCGGCCAGGGGCCGATGCCGGCGGGCGCGACCATCGCCCACTACAAGGGGCTCGGACTCGACCTCATCCCGGGCACCGGTCTGCTGCCTGCCTGCATTCCGGGCACCTTCGACGCCTACATGCTGGTCCTGCGCGACTACGGCACGATGCGCCTGGCCGACGTGCTGTCGCCCGCCATCGGCTACTGGCTGAACGGCCACGCCATCGTCGAGCGCGCGACCGCGACCATCGCCACGGTCGCCGAGCAGTTTCGTACCCACTGGAAGACTTCGGCCGCGGTGTTCCTGCCGGGCGGCAATGTTCCGAAGCCCATGTCGCTCTTCCGCAACATCACCCTGGGCAACACCTATGCCCGCATCCTGAAAGAGGCCGAGGCCGGCGGCGGGGGCCGGGAAGCCGAAATCGAGCGCGCGCGGAAGACCTGGAACCAGGGCTTCGTCGCGGAGGCGATCGACGAGTTCTGCCGCACCCAGGAGGTGATGGACGTCTCGGGCAAGGCCAACAAGGGCGTGCTGACCGGTCAGGACATGGCGAAGTGGCAAGCCACGATCGAGGCGCCTCTCACCTACGACTACGGTCGGTACACGGTTTGCAAGGCGCATACCTGGACGCAGGGCCCGGTGGTCCTGCAGCAGCTCGCCCTGCTCAAGGGCTTCGACCTCGACGGCATGGATCCGACCAGCCCCGACTTCATCCACCTGCAGGTCGAATGCCTGAAGCTGGCCTATGCCGATCGCGAGGCCTTCTATGGCGATCCCGCCTTCGTCGACGTGCCGATGGAGACATTGCTGTCGGACTCCTACAACGGCGACCGCCGCGCTCTCGTCGACCCGGCCCATGCCTCGATGGAACAGCGTCCCGGCAAGGTCGACGGCTTCGGCGGCGTCGTGAAGCTGCGCCGCGCCGACGGCGTCCGGCTGGGCGTGGCGTCGAGCGGCGCCGGCGAGCCCACGGTCGGCCGCGTCGGCCAGACCAACGGCGACACGGTGCATTTCGACATCATCGACAAGGACGGCAACATGATCTCGGCCACGCCCTCGGGTGGCTGGCTGCAGAGCTCGCCCGTCATCCCCGAACTGGGCTTTCCGCTCGGCACGCGCGGCCAGATGTTCTGGCTGGAGGAAGGCTTGCCGGGCTCGCTGGCGCCGGGCAAGCGGCCGCGCAGCACGCTCACCCCCACCCTCGCCCACCGCGACGGCAAGCCGTACATGGTCTGGGGCTCGCCGGGCGGCGACCAGCAGGACCAGTGGATCACGCAGCACTTCCTGCGCCACGTTCACTGCGACATGAACCTGCAGGAGGCGATCGACGCGCCGGCCTGGCACAGCGAGCACTTCCCCTCCTCCTTCTGGCCACGCACCGCGCGACCGGGCGTGCTGGTGCTGGAGGGGCGCATTCCCAAGGACACGGTGGCGGAACTCAAGAAGCGCGGCCACGAGGTCGAGGTGAACGACGAGTGGTCCGAAGGACGTCTCACCGCCGCGACGCGCGACGATCCGTGGCGCAAGGCGGCTGCCAATCCGCGCGGCATGCAGGGCTACGCTGCCGGCCGATGAAGGCTCTTCAACGAACCTGGCGCCAGCTTACAGATGAGTGAAGCGCTGCTGGAACTGCGCGGACTGACGGTGGACTTCGCCACAGACGATGGCGTCGTCCATGCTGTCGACGGCATCGACCTGGCTCTGGGCCGAGGCCGGACGCTTGGGCTGGTGGGCGAGTCGGGCTGCGGCAAGAGCGTGACGTCGCTCGCCATTATGGGCCTGCTGCCGCCGGAAAACTCGAAGGTCGGCGGCCAGGTCGTGTTCGAGGGGCGCAATCTGCTGACTCTCGATGCGCATCTGCTCCGCGACCTGCGCGGCGCACGGCTCGCGATGATCTTCCAGGAGCCGATGACCTCCCTCAATCCCTCCTACACGATCGGCGACCAGATCATCGAGGCGATCCAGCGCCACCAGCGCCTCGACAAGGTGGCGGCGCGGGCGCGCGCCATCGAGGTGCTGACGCTGGTGCGCATTCCCTCGCCCGAGAAACGCATCGACGACTATCCGCACAAGCTTTCCGGCGGCATGCGCCAGCGCGCCATGATCGCCATGGCGCTGGCCTGCGGCCCGCAGCTCCTCATCGCCGACGAGCCGACGACGGCGCTCGACGTGACCATCCAGGCCCAGATCCTCGACCTGATGCGCGGCCTGCGCCGCGACACCGACACCGCGATCATCCTGATTACCCACGATCTCGGCGTGGTGGCTGAAATGGCCGACGACGTGGCCGTGATGTATGCGGGCCAGATCGTCGAGCGCGCCGCCGTTCGCGATCTCTTTGCGCGGCCGGAGCATCCCTATACGGTCGGGCTGCTGGGCTCGATCCCGCGGCTCGACGAGAAGCGCGAGCGACTGCCTTCGATCGAGGGACGCGTGCCCGACATGACGCGTCCGCCTGCCGGCTGCCGCTTCGCCGCCCGCTGCCCCTTCGTGGAGCCGGCGTGCATCGCCGCACCGCCTGCACTCGTGGAAGTCGCGCCGGGCCACCTCTCGCGCTGCCGACGCGCCCCGCTCTCTCAGGTCGCCGCATGAGCGGCGCTCTGCTCGAGGTCAAGGGGCTGCAGAAGCACTTCCCGGTGAGGAGCGGTGCCTTCGGCCTCGTCTCCGGCCATGTCCGCGCCGTCGACGGTGTCGACTTCCATGTCGACGCTGGTGAAACGCTGGCCATCGTGGGCGAATCGGGCTGCGGCAAGTCGACGGTCGGCCGCCTCGTGCTGCGCCTGATCGAACCGACGGGCGGCAGCGTCCGCTTCGACGGCGAGGATCTTCTCCGCCTCCCTGAGTCGCGGATGCGGGCCCAGCGGCGGCACATGCAGGTGATCTTCCAGGATCCCTATGCCTCGCTCAATCCGCGCATGACCGTGGGCGCCATGCTGGGCGAACCCCTGATGCTGCATGGGCTCGCCGCTTCGGAGTCGGCGCGACGCGCGCGGGTCGGCGAACTGCTGGAGCTGGTCGGCCTGCGGCCCGAGCATGCACGTCGCTACCCGCACGAATTCTCCGGCGGCCAGCGCCAGCGGCTGGCGATTGCGCGCGCACTCGCCGTCGAGCCCAAGCTCATCGTGGCCGACGAGCCGGTCTCGGCGCTCGACGTGTCGATCCAGGCGCAGGTCGTCAATCTCATGCGCTCCCTGCAGGCGCGCTTCGGGCTCGCCTACGTCTTCATCAGCCACGATCTCGCGGTCGTGAAGCATATCGCCGACCGCATCGCCGTCATGTATCTCGGCAAGATCGTGGAGACCGCGACGACCGACGAGCTCTTCCGCAACCCGCAGCACCCCTATACGCGCGCGCTTCTGTCGGCCGTGCCACTGCCCGACCCGACGGTGGTGCGCGAGCGCGCCCTGCTCGAAGGCGACATCCCGAGCGCGATGAACCCGCCGCCGGGCTGCCGCTTCCATACGCGCTGCATCTACGCCCGCGAATCGTGCAAGGCCGATGTGCCGGAACTGACCGATGACGGCGCTGGTCACGCCACCGCCTGTCCGTGGTGGCCCGACCTTCCTCCCGCGCCCCCGCTCGCCGAGGGAACGGGCAACGATCAAGACCGCATGCGATTGGCCCGCCTGCAGGCGGCGTTCGTCACAACTCAAACGGAGGCAACATGAAGAAGACGTTTCATCGCCTGACCCTGGCCGCCACGTTCATGGGCCTGGCCCTGTCCGGCGCCGCTGCCCAGAGCAACCTGCGTGTCGGCCTCGCCGAGGATCCCGACGTGCTCGATCCGACGCTCGCCCGCACCTATGTCGGGCGCATCGTCTTCTCCTCGATCTGCGACAAGCTGTTCGACATCGACGAGAAGCTCGCGATCGTGCCGCAGCTGGCGCTGGGCCACGAGACCTCGGCCGACGGCAAGACCGTCACCATCAAGCTGCGCCCCGGCGTGAAGTTCCATGACGGCGAGACGTTCGACGCCACCGCCGCGAAGTACAGCCTCGAACGCCACCTCAACATGAAGGGCTCGTTCCGCAGGCCCGAGCTGGCCTCCGTCGCTTCCATCGAGGTCGTCGATCCCGCGACCATCAAGCTCAACCTCAAGGAGCCCTTTTCGCCGCTGCTGGCGCAGCTCACCGATCGCGCCGGCATGATGGTCTCGCCCAAGGCCGCGGAGGCGGCGGGCGACAAGTTCGGCCTGAAGCCGGTCTGCGCCGGCCCCTACAGGTTCGTCGAACGCGTCCAGCAGGACCGCATCATCGTCGAGAAGTTCGCCGACTACTGGAACAAGGACCAGGTCTTCATCGACAAGATCACCTACCTGCCGATCACCGATTCGACCGTGCGGCTGGCCAACCTGCGGTCCGGCAGCCTCGACATGATCGAGCGCGTGCTGGCGACCGACATCAAGACGGTGCGCGACAACCCGAAACTGAAGCTCGTGACGGCGGTCGAGCTCGGCTATCAGGGCCTCACCATCAACCTGTCCAACGGCCCGAAGGCCGATACGCCGCTGGCCAAGGATGCCCGCGTTCGCCAGGCCTTCGAGCTGTCGATCGACCGCGAGGCACTGAACCAGGTCGTCTTCAACGGTGAATTCGTCGTCGGCAACCAGTGGATCAATCCGGGCAACCCGTACTATCAGCAGGCCTTCCCGGTGCCGAAGCGCGACCTTGCCAAGGCCAGGGCATTGCTGAAGGAAGCGGGCGTCAACGGCCGCATGTCTCTCGACTTCATGGTGCCCAACAATCCCGAGACAAGGCAGGTCGCCGAGGTGCTGCAGTCGATGGTCGCGGAGACCGGGTTCGATCTCAAGATTCGCGTCACCGAGTTCGCGACCTCGCTGAAGCAGTCCGAGACCGGCGAGTATCAGCTCTATCTCATCGGCTGGTCGGGACGCAGCGACCCCGACGGCAACTCCTACATCTTCCATGTCTGCGGCCAGCCGCAGAACAATTCCGGCTATTGCGACAAGGATGTCGACGCCTGGCACAACGAGGCGCGCATCAAGAGCGACCCTGCGGAGCGCAAGAAGATCTACGAGAAGATCACCGCCAAGTACCTGCCGGAAGGCTCGATCAAGTATCTCTACCATCGCCGCGTGCTGGTCGCGCTGTCCGACAAGGTCGACGGCTACAAGCAGATGCCCGACGGGCTGATCCGCGTCGTCGGCGTCAAGCTGAAGTAACACCTTGCTGACCTTCCTCTCCCAGCGACTGCTGCAGATCATCCCGACACTGATCCTCGTGTCGATGCTGATCTTCGGCCTGCAGCAGCTGCTGCCGGGCGACCCGGCGCTGATCATGGCGGGAGAGGAGCGCGACCCGAAGGTGCTCGAGGAAATCCGCGAGCAGTACCGGCTGAACGAGCCGATCCCGGTCCAGTACTTCTACTGGATCAAGGGCGTGCTCTCCGGGAACCTGGGCGAGTCGATGAGGCTCAAGAGCTCGGTGTCCTCGCTGGTGGCCGAGAAGCTGCCGGTGACCCTGCAGCTTGCCGCGATGGCGCTGATCGTGGCGCTGGGCATCGGCATCCCGGCCGGCATAATCTCGGCGGTGAAGAAGGACACCGCCTGGGACTATGGCGCCAATGTCTTCGCGCTGTGGGGCCTCAGCACGCCCAATTTCTGGCTGGGCATCCTGATGATCTTCCTGTTCTCGGTGACGCTCGGCTGGCTGCCGGCCTCGGGCTACGTCCGGCTGGGCGAGGATTGGCGCGCGAGCCTTGCCACCACCGTGATGCCCGCCTTCGTGCTGGGCAACGCCATCGCCGCCGTGCTGATGCGGCACACGCGCAGCGCCATGCTGCAGGCCATGGGCGCGGATTACGTGCGGACGGCCCGGGCCAAGGGCCTCTATGAGAGGCGCGTCGTGCTGAAGCATGCGTTGCGCAACGCCATGACCCCGGTCATCACCCTGGGCGCACTGGAGTTCGGGACGCTCCTGTCGGGCGCCGTCCTGACCGAGCAGATCTTCACGATCCCGGGCTTCGGCAAGCTGATCGTCGATTCGGTGTTCAACCGCGACTACGCCGTCGTGCAGGGCGTCGTGCTGGTGACGGCCACGACCTACATCGTGCTGAACCTGCTGGCCGACGTGGCCTACGTGCTCGTCAATCCGCGTCTCCGGGGCTGACCATCATGACTGCCGCTGCCGTCGTTCCCATCGTTGCCGCCGCAGACGCTCGCGAGGAGAACCCGTGGGCCCGCGCCTGGCGCCGGCTCAAGCGGCGCAAGGGCGCGATGTTCGGGTTGGTGGTCGTCGTGCTGTTCGTCCTGGTCGCGATCCTGGCACCACTCATCTCGCCCTACGATCCGATCGCCACCAGCTTCACGCAGGTGCGCAAGCCGCCCTCCTGGGCCCATTGGCTGGGCACCGACGAAGTCGGCCGCGACGTGCTTGCCCGCATCATCTGGGGCGCCCGCGCCTCGCTCAGTGCCGGTCTCGTGTCGGTCGGCATCGCGCTCGGCATCGGCGTACCGCTCGGCCTGCTGGCGGGCTATGCCGGCGGCTGGATCGACGCGGTGCTGTCGCGCATCGTCGACGCGATGCTGGCCATTCCGTTCCTGATCCTGGCGATCGCGCTGGCGGCCTTCCTCGGACCGAGCCTCAGCAATGCGATGATCGCCATCGGCGTCACCGCCACGCCGGTCTTCATCCGGCTGACCCGCGGCCAGACGATCGCCGCGAAGGTCGAGGATTACGTCGAGGCGGCGCGCGCGGTCGGCAATCCGCACTGGCGCATCGCGCTGCGCCACGTGCTGCCCAACATCGTGCCGCCCCTGCTGGTGCAGGCCTCGCTCGCCATCGCGGGCGCGATCATCGCCGAGGCCGCCCTGTCGTTCCTGGGCCTCGGCCAGCAGCCGCCCTCGCCGTCGTGGGGCAGCATGCTGAACTCCGCCCAGCGCTTCATCGCCCAGGCGCCCTGGATGGCCTTCTGGCCGGGGTTCGCGATCTTCTTCGCAGTCCTGTCTTTCAACCTTCTGGGCGACGGTCTGCGCGACGCGCTCGACCCCCGGCACAAATAGGCCGCTCGGGACTTCAGTTCGGCAGCGAGGTATCCGCGAGTGCGAAGGCCGCCACGTTGCTGGTCAGCATCGTGACACGCTCCTCGACCAAGAGCTGGGACACCGCCAGGAAGTGCACGAGTTCGCCGTCGCCCAGACGCTCGGCCTCCTCGATCATCTCCCGCACGCTATGCCACACCCTGAACAACGCTGCCGCTCGCTTCTTCTCCGAAAGCGGCGCGCGACCGCGCCGCCGCCGAATATTCGGTTCGACGATGATCTCGAAGACATCCGTCATTTGTACCCGCCTGACGCTTTACGCGTGGAACGTCTCTCCCGCTCCCGGCTGATCGCCGGTTGCCCAAACCTACCGCAAAAGCGGTGCCAAGCGAGGGCAATCCCACATGAGGTTCTTCCGACTTTCGTTGGGGCGGTCGCTTCAGGTGCGATCGCCGCCGACCGGCAGGCCCGACTGGTCGATCTGGGGCTCCTTGCGCAGGGTCACCGAGTCGGGTGCCTCGGTCTCGGGCAGCGGCTTGCTCGGATCGACGGCCCGGACCATCGCCACGACGCGCCTGGGTCCCTTGCCGGTATCGTCGGCTTCGAGACGGCGCCAACCGTGCCTTTCCCAGTACTTGATGTCCTGCGGCAAGGCCTGCGTGTAGAGCATCCTGCAGCCGCGGCTTTCGGCGATACTGGCGCAGCGATCGATGAGGAGCTGGCCGATGTCGTTGCCGCGGAAGCGCTTCATCACCGCCAGCCGCTCCGGCATGGCGAAGGACTGGAACCAGCGCAGGCGAACCGCGCCCGCCGGCTCGTCGCCCAGGTAGGCGATGATGTGGGTGGCGCCGAAGTCGTGGCCGTCGAACTCCTCCGAGTACGGCACATCCTGCTCCCCGATGAAACAGGCGGCGCGAACCGCGAAGGCCTGAAGGGAGTCTTCCATCTTCATCGCCAGCTTGATGGTGACGGCCTGGCCGCCGATCGAACGTGTGTTGCTGTTCATCTGTCCTACTCCCCTCAACTCGCGCGCCGCTCGTTCCATTCCGCGTGCGGATTGGACGCTCCGCGTTCCATCGACTCTTCCAGGATGCCCGGCATGTCCAGCTTGTCCTCCGGACGGTTCAGCACCATCGGATCGGTCAGCACAGTCGGAGCGTCCGGACCGACCTCGAGATCGCAGGCGAACGCGCCGTACTCATGATCGGAGAAGTGGAAGACCTTGTCGTCGACCTTGCGGAAGCCGTCCTTCTCGAAGATCGGCCACAGCCGCTTCTGGCCGTGCAGGTAGGCCTTGGGGTAGCCCTTCTTGCGGCAGAACTCCTTGGCCCATTGCACGAACGGCAGGAAGAGACCGTACGACCGGTAGCGCTTCAGGATGATGGCACGCTCCAGCTTGGCGAAGCCCGAGAACCAGCGCACGCGGATGGAGGCGGCGGGCTCGCCATCGACGTACAGGATCAGGTGGCTGGCCGTGTAGTCGTTGCCGTCGTACTCCTCCCAGTATGGGCACTCCTGCTCGCCCATGAAAACGGCGGCGCGCAGCATGAAGCACTGCATCATCTCATCCGATGTCGAAGCAAGCTTGATCGTGATCTCGGGCCGGTTGCTTGGACCCGCCGTTTCCTGTTCAGTCATCTCAGTCCCCTTCAGTCAATACGCCATTGTCATTCCGAAACTGCCGCCTTCCGGCTGACACGATCGGAAGATTCAGTGAAATCTGTGCTAGTACGTCGGTGACGATCGGCGGCGTCATGCCTTTGGCTCCGCGCCGGATCGCGGTGGCCGAAATCTTGTCGCGGCGCAGGATGCACCAGGGGTAGATCCAGCCGCACTCGTCGCAGATCTGGCGCACCAGCATCCCGCCGAAGTCCGTGCCGTGGAGCGTGTGAAGCCGTACGCCCGGGTGACGTCGCTTGATCTCGGCGATCACGCCCTGGAACCCCTTGGCGTAGTACGTGTCCGAATAGACCGCGACCTGGACCTTTTCGGCCATGCCGGCTTCGGCCAGCGCCAGTTCGATCAGTGCCACACGCGTTTCCGGAGGCAGGAAGACGTTTCCCGTGGGGAAATAGTCGACGTTGGAATCGGCCTTGTCGGTCTTCTCGTAGACCTGGAATCCATCCTTCAAGTGACCGACCCGAAGCTCTCCCTTGCGGAACGCATCGACGTGCAGCTTGGGAACCAGCACGGGGTGGATGACGACTTTGTCGAGCCCTCGCTCCTCGATCGCTGCCTGGATGATCGAAAGGTGGGTGTTGTGGAAGGGATTGAACGTCCCGAAATAGAGGCCGATGCCGCCCTTGGGTGCCGCAACCGACCGCAGGTCCGACAACAGACCGACCAGGAACAACGTCCCGCCGAGGCCGAATCCCAGGAAGAAAAAGCCCTCGCGGGCACCCGGAACACCTGCCGTGCCCAAGGCCGCCAGGGTCACGTTGACCAAGAGTCCGGCCAAGGTGTTGCGGTTGGCGTCGCCCACGCCCCGCGCCACGAGGAAACCGCCGAAATACTGCGTTCCCTGCGACGCCAGGGTCGTGACGAGCGCTGCGCCAGCTATACCGCCGACGGACGCCATCCCGAGATGGTTGAGCGCACCCCCCCATAACATCAGCCAGAACATCACCAGGTTGAACGCCAACTGTGGGACGAACCGCCCAAGCCGACCGGCCGTGACGAAACCGAACTGGTTGTTCGCCCACAGTTCGGCCTTGTTACTGAGCTTCGCGTAGCTCGGCAGGAATACCCCAACGAAGATTGACACGCAGATCAGGACGGGGTTAGCCCAACTGCTGTGCGCATACGCATAGCTCACGTACGTTAAAAGTCCGCCAAACGCGGCCATGCGGGTCGATGGACTGCGCAAATAGCGGCTGATTTGGCCGGCGCGAACGCCGGCCAGCGTTGATTTTCCGTCAGAGCCGATAGCGGCCACGGGCAGCACTCCTGTCTCGTTGCGAGCGTCAATTCCGATACATACAACCGAAAAACTGACCCGCGAATACGTGAACTGGAGGCACCGAAGGTCGGTGGCGGTCCGGGGAGCGGCCTAACCCCCTAAAAGCAAGACAGAAAACGACATTTCACTAATAATGGTGTAGCGTAAGGCACGAGGCTCGCGTCAGATATGCGTGAGCGCAACTCTTATTGTATCGATTGTCACCATGGTCACGATACCTCCCCGCAAGAACAAGGTGCCGAACATTCTCGGCGACTGGGACGACGTACGTTTCTTCCTCGCGGTTGCAAGAACCGGAAGCTTCAGTGCTGCGGCCACCCAGTTGAACACCAAGCAGACGACCGTCGGTCGCCGCATCCAGGCGCTGGAGCGCCGCCTGGGCGCCAAGCTTTTCGACCGCCACCGTCATGGCATGGAGGTGACGCCCGCCGCCCGCGGCGTGCTCGTGCAGGCCGAATCGATGATGTCGAACGCCACGGCCATCGAAAGGCACCTGGCCGGCCTCGACCGCGAGATGGCGGGAATCGTTCGCATCGCCGCAACCGAAGGCATCGCCGCACACTGGCTCGTGCCTCGGCTCGGCGTACTGCGCCGCAGCCATCCCGACATCATCGTCCAGGTGATTGCCGGTGATCAGGTCCTCGACCTCGCCACCCGCCAGGCCGATCTCGCCATCCGCTTCTTCCGTCCGACGTCGAACCAACTGGTCGCCGCACGTGTCGGCCAGGTCAACATGTCGATCTTTGCCGCGCCTTCCTACATCGAGCAGTACGGATTGCCGCAAAAGCTCGAGGACATGCGCGATCACCATATCGTCGACCACACGACACTGCACAGCCTGCCGGCCATGAAGCCGTGGAGCGAGGTGGTCGAGCGCAGCACGTCGGTGGTGCTGCGCACCAACTCCTCCTACGCCGCCATGGAAGCCGTGCAGACCGGTTACGGAATCTCGGTTTTCCCCGACTATATCGCGAAGTCGTCGAACCTGGTGGCGGCGCCGATCGATCTCCGGATCGTCCGCGACATCTGGCTGGTCAGCCACGAGGAGACCAACAAGGGCGCACGCATCCGCACCGTGATCGACTATGTGCGCGACCAGTTCCGCCACGACGAGCGCGAGTGGTTCTCCACGACACCGCGCAGCAGGTCGATGGCGGCTGCCTAGAGGGCGCCCTTCAACCTCCGGCAGATCGCCTCGATCTCGGCCGTATCGCCCGGCGTGTAGACCCAGTTGAGCCGGACCTTGTCGCCTGGATAGCGCGGCAGGATGTGGACATGAAGATGGGGCACGCTCTGCCCCGCCCCTTCTCCATTGGACTGCAGCAGGTTCACGCCGCTGGGCTTCAACTCGCTCATCGTTGCCTTGGCCACCCGCTGGGCGGTCTTGGCCACGGCGGCGAGTATGTCGGGCGGGATGACGTCGACGGTCGGCCAGTGGCCCTTGGCGACGGCCAGCGCATGGCCGGGATTGACCGGGTTGATGTCCATGAAGGCGATGGTCGCCTCGTCCTCGAACAGCTTGAAGCAGGGGAGCTGCCCCGCCACGATCTTGCAGAAGATGCAGCTTTCGTCGGTCGGATGGCTCATCACGGTCTCTCCAGGGCAACGCCGAGTTCGCGCAGCCGCTGAAAGGGCTGCATGCCGGGCGCAAGGGCAGGATCCAAGCCCAGCCGGCCCAGTCTGGCAATGCCGTCGCGGCCGAACCGGTCGCGCAGCGACTGGACGAGCCAGCCTTCGCTCTGGCGATGACGCGCCACCCCCAACCGACCCTCTGCGGCCAGGAAATCCCGGTGCGCCTCGAGCGCCGCCATCAGCCCGTCCATCCCCGCACCGCTGCGCGAGGAGGCCGCCAGCACCTTCACCGGCCAGTCGCCGGCATCGCCCGCGGTGGCAAGCGACAAGGCGCCGGCCACGTCGGCCCGCGCCCGTTCGGCCGCGGCGCCCATGTCGGCCTTGGTAACGACGACCAGGTGCGGGATCTCGACGATTCCGGCCTTCATGAACTGCAGCGAATCGCCGGAGCCCGGCTGGACGCAGAAGACGACCGTGTCGGCCACGCCTGCCACATCCGTCTCGGACTGGCCCACGCCCACCGTCTCGATCAGCACACGGTCGAACAGGGCGCGCATGACAACCATGGCGGCGACGGTCTGGTCGGCCAGTCCGCCCAGGCGGTCGCGAGCGGCCATCGAGCGCACGAAGCTGCCCTCATCGGCCCCTTCATGGACGATGCGTACGCGGTCGCCCAGGAGCGCGCCTCCGCTGGTCCTCGAAGAGGGATCGACGGCAATCACGCCGACGGTCTTGCCCGAGCGCCGCCACGCCGCGACCAGGGCCGCGCACAGAGAGGACTTCCCGACGCCCGGCGGACCGGTGACGCCCACGACATGGGCGCGCGGCTGGCGCCATGCCGCGTCGAGCAGTGTCTGCGAGGCTTCGCTCTCGGGGTCGCGCTCCAGGCCGGCAAGGGCGGCGGCCAGCGCCCGCTTGCCCTCCGTGCGGAGCGCCGCCAGCGTCATTCGGTCTTGAGCGGGCCGCCCAGCGCCGCCTGCGCCGCCGCCAGTCGCGCGATTGGCACGCGGTACGGGGAGCACGAGACGTAATCGAGGCCGGCCTTGTGGCAGAAGAACACCGAGGCCGGATCGCCGCCATGCTCGCCGCAGATGCCGAGCTTCAGGCTGTTGCGGACCTTGCGGCCGCGTTCGGTCGCGATCTCGATCAGCTCGCCCACCCCCTCGATGTCGAGCGAGGCGAACGGGTCGTGCTCGAAGATGCCGCGCTGCTGGTACTTCTCGAGGAACGAGGCCGAGTCGTCGCGGCTGAGGCCGAACGTGGTCTGCGTCAGGTCGTTGGTCCCGAAGGAGAAGAACTCCGCGGTTTCCGCGATGTCGCCGGCGCGCAGCGCCGCGCGCGGCAGCTCGATCATGGTGCCGACCAGATACTCGAGCTTCTCGCCCGAAGAGCTGCTCACTTCCTCGGCGACCTGGTCGATCACGACCTTCATCAGGTCGAGCTCCTTCTTGGTCGCGACCAGCGGGATCATGATTTCCGGGATGACGGTCTTGCCGGCCTTCTTCTGGACGTCCGCCACGGCCTCGAAGATGGCGCGGGCCTGCATCTCGTAGATCTCCGGATAGGAGATTCCGAGACGTACGCCGCGATGACCGAGCATGGGATTGAACTCGTGCAGCTTGTTGGCGCGTTCCTCGATCTCCTTCACGTCGACACCGAGGTCCTTGGCCACGACCTCCATCTCCGCTGCCGTCTTCGGCAGGAATTCGTGCAGTGGGGGATCGAGCAGGCGGATGGTGACGGGCAGGCCGGCCATGATCTCGAACAGCTCGACGAAATCCTGGCGCTGCATCGGCTGGATCTTGGCCAGTGCCGCGCGCCGGCTCTTCTCGTCGTCGGCCAGGATCATCTCGCGCACCGCCACGATCCGGTCGCCGTCGAAGAACATGTGCTCGGTGCGACACAGGCCGATGCCCTCGGCGCCGAACTTGCGCGCCTGCGCGGCGTCGGTCGGCGTCTCGGCATTGGTGCGGATGCCGAGCTTGCGGAACTCGTCGGCCCATTCCATGAGCTGGGAGAAGTCGCCGCTGAGCTCGGGCTGTACGGTCGGCACGACGCCGAGAATGATCTCGCCGGTGCTGCCGTCGAGCGTGATGGTGTCGCCGGTCTTCACGACCGTGCCGCGCACGCTGAGCGTGCGGGCCTTCGCGTCGATGCGCACGTCGCCGGCACCCGCGACGCAGGGCTTGCCCATGCCGCGCGCGACCACCGCGGCGTGACTGGTCATGCCACCGGTCGAGGTCAGAATGCCCTCCGCGGCGTGCATGCCATGGATGTCCTCGGGGCTGGTCTCGCGGCGAACCAGGATCACCTTCTCCCCGGCGCGCGCCTGCTTCTCGGCATCGTCGGCGGTGAACACGACCTTGCCCGAGGCCGCACCCGGCGACGCCGGCAGACCCTTGGCAATCACTTTGCGGGGGGCCTTGGGATCGAGCGTCGGATGCAGGAGCTGGTCGAGCGAGGCCGGCACGATGCGCGCGACGGCCTCACGCTTGTCGATCAGCCCCTCGTGCACCATGTCGACGGCAATCTTGAGCGCGGCCTTGGCCGTGCGTTTGCCGTTGCGCGTCTGCAGCATGTAGAGCTTGCCGCGCTGGACGGTGAACTCGATGTCCTGCATGTCGTGATAGTGCTGCTCGAGCCGCTGGCGCACGCTGTCGAGCTGCTTGAACACTTCCGGCATGACCTCTTCCATGGCCGGCGTATCGGACTTCTGGGCAAGCTTGCCCTGCACGGTGAGGTGCTGCGGCGTGCGGATGCCGGCGACCACGTCCTCGCCCTGCGCATTCACCAGATACTCGCCGTAGAACAGGTTGGTGCCCGTCGAGGGATCGCGCGTGAAGGCAACGCCGGTGGCGCAGTCCTCGCCCATGTTGCCGAACACCATGGCCTGGACATTGACAGCGGTGCCCCAGCTCTCGGGGATCGCATGCAGGCGACGGTAGGTGATCGCGCGCTGGTTCATCCACGAGTCGAAAACCGCGCCGACGGCGCCCCACAGCTGCTCGCGCGGCTCCTGCGGGAACGGCTTGCCGGTTCGCTTCTCGACCAGCTTCTTGTATTCGGCCACGATCGCGCGCCAGTCGTCGGCCTTGAGGTCGGTGTCCATGGAGACGCCGAGATCCTCTTTCTTGATCTCCAGCGCTTCCTCGAAATAGTGATGGCCGACGTCGAGCACGACGTTGGAGTACATCTGGATGAAGCGGCGGTAGCTGTCCCAGGCGAAGCGCTCGTCGCCCGACGACTTGGCGAGGCCCAGCACCGTCTTGTCGTTGAGGCCGAGGTTCAGCACCGTGTCCATCATGCCCGGCATCGAGGCACGGGCGCCGGAGCGAACCGAAACCAGGAGCGGATTGGCGGCGTCGCCGAACAGGGTGCCGACGACCCTCTCGACCTCGGCAAGCGCCTTATCGACCTCGTCCTTCAGCTCGGGCGGATAGGTCTTCTTGTTGTCGTAGAAGTAGGTGCAGACTTCGGTGGTGATGGTGAACCCCGGCGGCACCGGCAGGCCGAGGCTCGACATCTCGGCCAGGTTGGCGCCCTTGCCGCCCAGCAGATTGCGCATCTCGGCGCGGCCCTCGGCCTTGCCATCCCCGAAACTGTAGACCCACTTGGCCATTCTTAGCCCTCGATCTTCGAAAAATCGGCCACCGAATCCATGGTGGCGCGAATCTGGTTGAGCAGTTTCAGCCTGTTCAGGCGAACCTCCGGCCTGTCCGTCACGTTGACCGTGACCTTGTCGAACAGGGCGTCGATCGGCTCGCGCAGGCCCGCGAACGCAGCCATTGCGCCCGCGAAATTCTCCGCAGCGAGCGCCGGCTTCACCGCGCGCGCCACCTGGTCCAAGGCGGAAGCAACGCTTTTCTCCTCCGCTTGTTCCAGCAGAGCCGCATCGGGAGCGCCGGCGATCTTCGCGGCGAGCCCCTTGTCCTTTTTCTCTTCGGCGCGAACGATGTTGGCCGCGCGGCCATAGGCGGTGAGCAGGTTCCGCCCGGCCTCGGTGCCGAGGAAGGCCTGCAGCGCCTCGACCCGGGAGAGTAGCCGGATGAGATCGTCCTCGCCGCCCAGCGAGACGACGGCGTCGACCACGTCGTGGCGCACGCCCTTCTCGCGCATCTGCACCTTGAGGCGCTCGGCGAAGAAGGCGAGCAGGTCGTCGACCTGGAGAAAGGGCTTGAGCGGCAGACGCAGCTTGTTTTCGACCACGATGCGGATGACACCGAGCGCAGCGCGGCGCAGCGCAAAGGGATCGCGTGACCCCGTGGGCTTCTCGCCGATCGACCAGAACGACTTGAGCGCATCGAGCTTGTCGGCCAGCGCGACGGCGATCGACACCGGCGCCGTCGGGCAGCGGTCGTTGGGACCGGCCGGCGTGTAATGGTCGCCGATCGCATCGGCGACGGAAGCGGGCAGCTTCTCACCCAGCGCGTAGTATCGGCCCATGACGCCCTGCAACTCGGGGAACTCGCCCACCATGCCGGTGACGAGATCGGCCTTGCACAGGCGCGCGGCCTGTTCGACCTCGGCCGCAAGGGCACCGGGCAGGACCTTCGCGATCTCGCCGGCCAGCGCGACGATGCGCTCGACCCGCTCGGCCTGGGTGCCGAGCTTGGCGTGGAACACGACCTGCTTCAGCGACGGCAGGCGGCTTTCCAGTGTGATCTTGCGATCCTGGTCCCAGAAGAACTTCGCGTCGGCGAGACGGCCGCGCAGCACGCGCTCGTTGCCGGCGACGATCGTCTTGCCGCCGTCGCGCGCGACGTTATTCGCCACCACGACGAAGCGGTTGGCCAGGGTGCCATCGGCCCTCGACGTCGTGAAAAAGCGCAGATGCACCTTCATCGAGACGATCAGCACTTCCGGCGGCACGTCCATGAACTGGGCATCGATGGCGCCCAGCATCGGCACCGGCCATTCGGTCAGGCCGGCCACTTCCTCGAGCAGGCCTTCGTCCTCATTCAGCGTGATCTGCACGTCCGCGCAAAGCTTGCGCGCGCCCTCGAGGATGATCGCCTTGCGTTCTGCCGCGTCCAGGATGACATGCGCCTCGCGCAGCTTGGCGGCGTAGTCGGCGAAACTGGCAACCTCGAATGTGCCCTTGGACAGGAAGCGATGGCCGCGCGTCGTGGCGCCAAACGCGATCGGCGCCATCTGGCCGCCCGGAGACACTTCGCCTTTCAGCACCTTGCCGTCGAACAGCGCGACGATGGACTGAAGCGGGCGCACCCAGTGCATGGTGCTGCTGCCCCACTTCATCGACTTTGGCCACGGCAGCGATTTCAGGGTGGCATCGATCACCGCCCCGAGAGCGTCGGCCGTCGGCCCGCCCTTCTTCGTAATCACGGCGAACCAGAACTCGCCCTTGCCGGTGTCGCGCTTCTCGGCCTGTTCGAGCGAGGCGAGGCCAGCGCCTTTCAGGAACCCCTGCACGGCCTGGTCGGGTGCGCCAACGCGCGGCCCGCGCTTTTCTTCGCTGACATCATCCCGGACGGCCGGGATGCCTTCGACCACCAGCGCGAGACGCCGCGGCGTCGCGAAGGCCTGGGCCTTCTCAAAGCCGATGCCCGCGCCCTTCAGCCCGTCACAGATCAAACGCTTCAGGTCTTCCGCCGCACGCGTCTGCATGCGCGCGGGAATCTCTTCAGACAGCAGTTCAAGAAGCAACTCGGCCATGTTCAGGCGGCCCCTTCGACTACGCTCAGGGCAGGCTTCTGCTGCGTCGCCAGCCACGCTTCGCAGCAGGCCTTGGCGAGTTCGCGCACGCGCAGGATGTAGCTCTGGCGCTCGGCGACGCTGATCACACCGCGGGCATCGAGCAGGTTGAAGGCGTGCGATGCCTTGATGCACTGCTCGTAGGCCGGCAGCGGCAGCTTCTTCTCGACCAGCCGGCCGCTTTCCTTTTCGGCGTCCGCGAAGTGGCGGAACAGCATCTCGGTGTCGGCATGCTCGAAATTGTAGGCCGACTGCTCCCGTTCGTTCTGCAGGAACACATCGCCATAGGTCAGCGGCACCTCGGAATCGACGCGGTTGTACGGCAACTCGTAGACCGACTTCTTGTCGAACAGGTACATGGCCAGCCGCTCGAGGCCGTAGGTGATCTCGCCCGCCACCAGGTCGACCTCGATGCCGCCCACCTGCTGGAAATAGGTGAACTGCGTGATCTCCATGCCGTCGCACCAGACTTCCCAGCCCAGTCCCCAGGCGCCCAGGGTCGGGCTCTCCCAGTCGTCCTCGACGAAGCGGATGTCGTGCAGTGTCGTGTCGATGCCGATGGCCTGGAGCGAGCCGAGGTAGCGTTCGAGGATGTCGGGCGGCGACGGCTTCAGGATGGCCTGGAACTGATAATAGTGCTGCAGCCGCATCGGGTTCTCGCCGTAGCGGCCGTCACCGGGGCGGCGCGACGGCTGCACATAGGCCGCGTACCAGGGCTTCGGGCCGAGCGCCCGCAGGGTCGTCGCGGTGTGGAAGGTACCGGCGCCCATCTCCATGTCGAAGGGCTGGAGGATCAGGCAGCCCTGGGCGGCCCAATAATCCTGCAGGGTCAGGATGAGTTCCTGAAAGCACGTCGGCTTCCCGCGCGCTGCTGAGGGGTTCGACACCGGTATTCCCCGAAGCTCTAAAGGCCTTTTATTTCCGCAACTTATGGCCGTTTTTGCGGTGCGGCAAAATAGGTTCCACCCCCAAGCCGGTCAAGGCTGGCGGTGCGCTGCGGCCTTATGGCCGTGGACGACCGCATTGGCCACATTTTTCAGCAGAGGCCGAAATATAGGCACCGCAGCCGGCACACTGGACGGTATCCTCGATCACCACGGGCTTGCGAGCCGGCGCGGCGGGCGGCGGCTCGGGCCGCGCGGGGGCCGGCGGAGGCGGTGGCGGACGCTGCGGCAGGTCGTTGCCGGTGAAACGGTCGAAAAGACCCTTCCAGTACCGGAAACTCCTGTACACGCCGTAGAGGGCAAGGCCGAACAGCGCAATCTTGAGCAGGAATCCCATGCGGCCTTTTGCGGTTCCTGCAGAAGCCGGTCAAGCGGGCTATATGTAGGCGATGAGTGCAACGGAGGATCGGCCGCTCGACCTGTTCGTGGTCGGGGGCGGCATCAATGGGGCGGGCATCGCCTGCGACGCGGCGGGGCGGGCGCTCACGGTCGGTCTTTGCGAAATGAACGATTTCGCCAGCGCGACCTCCTCGAAGTCGACCAAGCTCATCCACGGCGGCCTGCGCTATCTCGAAACCTACGAGTTCCGCCTGGTCCGCGAGGCGCTACAGGAACGTGAGGTGCTGCTGGCCAAGGCCCCGCATCTCTCCTGGCCGCTGCGCTTCGTACTGCCGTACGAGCCACACCTGCGGCCCCGCTGGATGCTGCGGCTCGGCCTCTGGCTCTACGATCATCTCGACTGGCACATGACCCTGCCCAAGTCGATCCAGGTCGACCTGCCCCGGTCGAAGTTCGGGGCCGGCCTGAAGCCCGGCTTCCAGAAGGGATTCGTCTATTCCGACGCCTGGGTAGACGATGCGCGCCTGGTGATCTCCAACCTGAAGTCGGCCCGCGAGATGGGAGCCGCGATCTATGCCCGGCATCGCTGCGTCTCGGCCCGCCGTAGCGACGACGGCAAGCTGTGGCACATCGAACTCGAAGGCCCCGGCGGCGTGCCCGTGCACCTCGAGGCGCGCGCCCTCGTGAACGCCGCCGGCCCCTGGGTGAAGCACTTTCTCGACGATCAGACCGAGATCAAGACGCCCAAGCGCGTGCGCCTCGTGAAGGGCAGCCACATCGTCGTGCCGAAGCTCTACGACGGCGACCACGCCTTCATCCTGCAGAACAGCGACAACCGGATCGTGTTCGTCATTCCCTACGAGCGCGAATTCTCGCTGATCGGCACCACCGACATCACGGTCGAGGAGGGCGAGCATCCGGTCTGCTCGCCGGAAGAAATCGCCTATCTCTGCGACCTCGCCAGCCGCTACATGGCCAAGCCCGTTCGGCCTGAGGACGTGGTGTGGACCTATTCAGGTGTCCGCCCGCTGTTCGACGACGGCGACGACAATCCCTCGAAGGTGACGCGCGACTACCATCTGGAAGTCGACGGCTCCCCGCCGGGCAAGGCCCCCATCCTCTCGGTGTTCGGGGGCAAGATCACCACCTATCGCCGGCTGGCCGAACATGCGCTGCGGGACCTCCAGCCCTATTTCCCGCGCATGGGCGGTCCCTGGACCGACGGCCGTGCCGTCTATGACGGCGAAATGGCCGACGCGCCGACCTTCGAAGAGGCCTTCGACAGGTTCGTGGAGGGCGCGGTGGCCAGCAAGCCCGGCCTGCCGAAGGAACTGTTGCGAATCCTTTCCCGGCGCCATGGCTCGGGCCTCGACGACCTGCTCGAGAACGTGACGACCATGGCCGATCTCGGCCGCCATTTCGGCGGCTCCCTCTATGAGGTCGAGGTGCGCCATCTGGTGCGCGACGAGTGGGCCGTCGACGCCGAGGACGTGCTGTGGCGCCGGACCAAGGAAGGGCTGCACATGACGGCGGAAGAACGCGAGGCATTCGCGCGTTGGCTGGCAGAGCAGCGACTCAACTTTACATAACTTAACCTCCTCGTCGGGCACGCTCGGCGCCCTCGGTCCGTACCTCGGGAACCACCCCTTCTATGGCGAGGTTTCCGATGTCGATCCGTTCCCTGGTCCTGCCCACCGCTCTCGTCCTGGCGGCGGGTCTTGCCTTCACAACCCCGGCTTCGGCCTTCGATCTGTTCGAAGACGACACGATCGAGCTCGCACAGGCCACCCCGCCGAGCCCGCCGCTGCCTCCGGCCGCGCGGGGCGAGCGCACCCCCGGCGAACGTGGGGCCGCACGCGTCGAGCGCAGCTTCTCGCCGAAGTCGATGTGCCTCGACATGGCCGCCCGCCGCATCGGCGATCGCGCCTACCTCAAAGCCCGGCTGGAGTTGAAGCCCGACCAGATGACGGCCTGGAACACCTTCGAGAAGGCCGCCGACGAGGCCAGCGCCAAGTCGATGGCCCGCTGCCAGACCCTGCCGGCCGAGATGAAGGAGCGTCCGACCTATCTCGATCGCCTGACGATGCAAGAGGACGCCATGAAGGCCCGAATCGCCACGATCGAGGCGATCAAGCCGTCGCTGACCGCCCTCGTCGCCGTCCTGACGCCGGAGCAGAAGGCGTTCCTCGACCGCCCGCACGTCGGCTTCGGCCATCACGAGCACAAGGGCATGGGCAGCCCCGGCCCGCGCTAAAAGCCTACCAGTCGCTGTGGCGGACGATTTTCATCAGGTCGTCCGCCATGGTGAGGGCGGTGAGGACGCCAGTCTTGGGATTGTCCGGCATGGCCCGGCCCAGCCGCTCGAGCTTCAGCTCGCCTGAATCGGAGACGACCTCCAGCTTGCTGGCGTTGGTTCCGGGCGGCAGGGTCGGATCGGCCACCAGCTCGATTTCCGTCTTGTCGAGGCCGGCGCCACAGAGCGCCACCGTGACCGCCAGATTGGCGTTCTTCGGGTAGAGCCGGCCCGCATCGGCAGGCGAGCCGCGGAAGATCACGGTCGGCTCCTTGATCGACGGCAGGTCGAACTCGGTCTCGGCCGGCGTGCCCGTCCAGGCATGCGGCGGCTTGATCGAGATGTATTTCACCCGCTCCAGCTTGCCGAGCCGCATGGCGAGCAGCCCGTCCAGGCCGGCGATGGCGCCGGCCGGCAGCCGCAGGCGTGCACCGCTCTTCTCCGCCGCCTTCACGTGCTTCTTCCACAGCGCCGGGTCGCCATACGCCCCGGTGGCGATCACCATGAAGTCGAACCCCTTCTTCAGGATCGTTTCGCCCCAGTCGCGCACCGCCTGCTGGCTCGCCGCCTCGACCACGACGTCGGGCTTGAGCTTCAGCAGCTCCTTCAGGTCATCGACGACCGCGACCTTCTTGCCGAGCTTCTTCTGGGTGGCCGCGACCCTGCCCTTGCGCACCAGAACGCCGACGATATCGATGGGCGGCTTCTTCTCGCGAAACACGTCGAACAGCATCTGGCTGATGGCGCCATAGCCGATCAGCGCGATTTTCAGCCGCTTTTGCTTCGCCATCTATCCCCCTGAACCCGAATCAGGCGGTGACTATAGCGGGCAGGCTCGCCCCTTGCGACCCACCGGGGTGGCGGCTATAACCCCGGCCTCGCCGCGGGCCGGAGTCCGCAAATCCTGACGGAGCGTAGCTCAGCCTGGTAGAGCACTAGCTTCGGGAGCTAGGGGCCGGAGGTTCGAATCCTCTCGCTCCGACCAATCGGCGAGGCCGATGCCAAGGGCATCGGCTACGAGAGAACGGCGGACCTTCGGGTCCGCCGTTTTCGTTTCGGCGTGCCGCTGCATCTTCGGCAGGATCGCGATGTCGATGACAACGCCGCCCAGACCCTCGATCTTCGCCACGCTTCTACAACAAGCCGTTAGCGTCGTACCGGGGCGACCGGTGCGTGCCCGGACGCGACCTCGATGAAAACGTCGATCACCTGGCCCGGGCGCAGGCCATCGACTGGCGGATTGACGGAATAGACGACCTGCAGCACCCGCGTATCGACGCGGTCACTGCTCAATCCTGAGAGGGTTCGTTTGGGCTTCACCAAAGGCTCGGCGCGCACATAGCGCAAGGCGATCCGTCGCTCCGGCGCGCCGCGAGGCAGACCGACGGCTTCGGCGCCCGACGCAAATCGCGGGACATCGGCTTCGTCGATATCGACCCGCACGTGGAGGGGATCGAGCCTGCCCAGCAGAATCGGCGGTGTCGATCCGCCGAGGGTCGCGAATTCGCCCGGGCGGATGTTTACCGCAAGGACCGTTCCGTCCGACGGCGCCCTTACGGTGCGTTGATCGAGCTCGGCTTCAGCAAAAGCCAGTGCCGCTCTCGCCTGAGCGACGGCCGCCTCCTCGATACGAAGGGTCGGGCCGGCGTTCTGGGGATCTACAAGCGCGAACTCGGCCTCGGCGCGTGTCAGCCGGGCCTTGACCTCGGCGACGCGCCCCTCGGCAACACGCAGCAGATTCCGTCGACGCACCATCTCGCGTTCGGTGATCGACGACCCGCTCTGCAGCCGATCGGCGATCCGGACGAGATCGTTGGCTTCGTCCAAATCGGCCTCCGCCGAAACCGCGATGCCACGTGCGACCGCGACGTCCGCGGCGAGTACGGCCGCCCGCTGCCGGGTCTGGGCGAGGCGCGCTTCGGCGACGCTGAGATCGCGTTGGCGCTGAACCACGGTGACGGCCGGCAGCGCGGAATCGATGACAAAGAGCACATCTCCCGCCTTCACCTTGCTGCCGTCGATCACCTGCACTTCCGTGACAACGCCCGGAAACCGGGTCGCCACCGAGACTTCACGGCTGGCGGGTTCGACCGTGCCGAGCGCGCCGATGACCGCCGGCGCGGTGGCGGTCGATGGCAGAGAAGGCGAGGCTGCGGTGGAAGGTCCCTCCGCCCGCGCCGTCGGCGGCATGCTGCGGGGCGCGACTGTCGCGGCCGGGGTATTGGAATTCACGATCGATGCCAGCGCGGCAACGAGGGCGACACCGGCAAGCGCCGGCAAGCCGTACATGAGGAGACGGGAGCGGGCGGCCATCAATGCATCTCTTCGAAGGGGCGCTTCTCGGTCCGGACGACCCTACCATCGGCCATGAAGGCAATCCGGTCCGCAAATTGGAAAATCCGGTCGTCGTGGGTGACGATGATCGCCGCACGATCGGGCCGTACGGCCAGGGTGCGCAGGATGTTCATCACGGCGTGACCCGAGGCGCCGTCGAGCGAGGCGGTCGGCTCGTCGCAGACGATGAGCTTCGGATCGTGGACCAGCGCGCGCGCGATCGCCACCCGCTGCTGCTGGCCGCCCGAAAGCTCGCGGGGAAACTTCTTCAGGCTCTCGGCGAGCCCCAGCCGATCGAGCAGTTCGCTTGCCCGGCGGCGGGCACGGCCCGTGGCCATGCCATGCGCGATCAGGGGGACCGCCGCGTTCTCGGCGGCATCGAGCGCAGGGAGCAAATTGAACTGCTGGAAAACGAAACCCACGGTCTCGCCGCGGAAGCGGCTGAGCGCCCGGCCGCTGAGAGCCTTGAGGTCCGCGCCGAAAACGGTCGCGTCTCCCTCGTCGGCACGCAGCATCGCGGACAGGATGGAGATCAAAGTGGTCTTGCCGCACCCCGAAGGCCCGACGAGGAACGTCATCTCTCCTGCACGGGCATCGAAGTCCGTACGGTTGAGCACGATTTCGCTCGTCGCTCCCCGGCCAAAGCGCTTGCAAATTCCCCGGGCGACCACGGCATTCAATATCTCAGCCCCGGAAGGTGATGGCGGGATCGAGCGCGAAAACACGTCGCAGACTCACCACGGTGGCGAGGAGGACGATCGCCAGTACCGCGGCGGCGGACAGCACCGCGACCTGCCAAGGCAGCCAAAAGCCCTTGAGGTCGGACAGCGGTTGGTTGACGCCATCGAAAAAAGCCGAAGACAGCCAGATGCCGATCGAATAGCCGATGAAGGCCACCACGACGGCCTGGCTCGCAACCATGCCCAGAATCCTGCCGTTCGAAACGCCGATCGCCTTCAGAACGGCAAACTGCCGAATGTTGTCGTTGACGAAAAGTGTGAAGGTAAGCCCGCAGACCAGGATGCCGACGATGGCACCGAGAGCGATGACCACGCCGAAGGAGAAGGCGATTCCGGTATTGGCGAGCACGTAGTCGATAGTTGCTCGCTCAAACGCCTGCGAAGTCAGGGCGCGCAATCCGGTGGTCTCGGAGATCCGTCGGGCTACCGTTGCGGCATCGCTTTCCGGCACGTTGCGAACCAGAACGAAGGACAGGGTATTGCGGCCCCCCGGAACGTAGACCAGGGCTTGGGACAGGCGGGTGTAGACGACGACCGGCGCCGCGAATCCGGGGGCGGCGTCGGTGATGGCGGCGATCACGGCGCGGCGATCGTTAACCTCGAGCACCTTGCCGGTTTCAAGCGGTTCTCCCGGCCACAAGCGCGCAAAGCCAAGCTGGTCGATCGCGATCGCGTCCGGGCTACGCAGGTCCTCCGGTGCACCGGCGATGAAGCGGCCCGTCATGCCGACCAGGCTCGCATCGTCGACGCCGATAAACGACGCAGTGGTCGAGCGTCCCTCTGCGGTCCGTATCGCGCCCGAGGCCCTCACCAATGGTACGGCCCACAGAACCCCCTCGACACCACGCACCCGAAGAAGTTCCGTCGCGCGCATGTTGGTCGGGCCTTCGATGGTTTCGGTCTGGGGATCCATGACCCAAATCGTCGCTTCGCGAGCATCCGATATGACATTGGCAGCACGCGAAATCAGTCCAATGAAGAAACCTCCCTGCTGCGACATCAGCAGGGTCGAAAAGGCAATTCCAAAGACCAGACCGATAAGCTTCATCGGGTCTCCGAACAGCATCTTTAGGGCAATCAGCAGCATGCTTGGCTTTGCACTGTTTGAGACCTTTGGCGGTCTCTGCAGTAATAGATGCGGTTGACCTGTTTGGATCACTTCGCGACATATTATTCAGCGGAATTCCGACACAGCAGTTCCTTTGAAGCCAGGAAACTGCAGCGGCCGAGAGCCAGCCGGCAGGAGCTGAAGGTTCGAATCCTCTCGCTTCGGCCAATCGACGAGACGAACGGCGCGCAGCGATGCGCCCCGTTTTCGTTTCGGCCCTGGAGTTCAGCCCACCAGTGGGAAATGACAGGCGACCTCGCGGCCGGGCGCGATCTGGCGCAGCGGCGGCACCTCGTCCGTGCAGCGCGGCTGCGCATGCGGGCAGCGCGTGCGGAAACGGCAGCCCGAGGGCGGGTCGAGCGGCGACGGCGGGTCACCGGGCTTCAGTTTCGTATCCCCCAGCGGGACGTCCGGATCGGGCACCGGAATCGCGGCCATGAGCGCGGCGGTGTAGGGATGCGCCGGCGTCGCGAACAGCGAGTCCGAATCGGCCACTTCGCAAAGCCGGCCGAGATACATGACCGCCACCCGGTCCGACACCGACTTCACCACAGCGAGATCGTGCGCGATGAACAGGAGCGTGAGCCCGAACCGCGCCTTCATGTCCTCCAGCAGATTGACGATCTGCGCCCGGATCGAGACGTCGAGCGCCGAGACCGGCTCGTCGCACACGATCAGGCTGGGCTCGAGCACGAGGGCGCGCGCTATGGCGATGCGCTGGCACTGACCGCCGGAGAATTCGTGCGGCCTCCTGTTCCAGACGAGGTCGGGATCGAGGCCGACCGCTTCCATCACGGCACGGACGCGGCGGGTGCGCTCGGCGGCATCGGAGACCCCCGACACGATCAGCGGCTCGGCGATGATCTCGGCGACCTTGCGGCGCGGATTGAGCGAGGCGATCGGGTCCTGGAAGATCATCTGCAGCCGCGGCCGCATGGCCCGTAGCGCCTGGCCGCGCATCTGCGTGAGATCCTGGCCGTCGAACACGACGGCGCCGGCCTTGGGCGGCGGCAACTGCAGCAGCGCGCGCGCCAGCGAGGACTTGCCCGAGCCCGACTCGCCGACCAGCCCCAGGGTCTCGCCCTGCTTCACCGACAGCGTGACGTCGCTCACCGCATGGACGTGGCGGCCGCCCCCCACCGGGTATTCGACCACGAGATTGCGGATGGCGAGGAGATCGCTCATGCGGCCCCTCCCGGCTCCGTGCCCCTCGGATGGAAGCAGGCATAGCCGCGTCCGCCGACCATCGTCAGCGGCGGCTGCTCGGCGTCGCACCGCTCGGTGCGATAGAGGCAGCGCGGTCCGAAGGCACAGCCGCCGCTGCGCCGCGCCAGGTCGGGCGGCCGGCCGGGAATGGCGCTGAGCCGCGTGTGGGTGGCATCCGACAGCCGCGGCAGCGAGCGCAGGAGCGCCTCGGTATAGGGCATGCGCGGCGAGCGGAAGATCTCGCGCGTCGCCGCGGTTTCCACCGCGCGGCCGGCATACATGACCATGATGTCGTCGCTCCGGCCAGCGGCCACGCCGAGATCGTGGGTGATCAGGATCATCGCCATGCCGCGCTGGCGCTGCTCGCCCTGGAGCAGGTCGAGGATCTGCCGCTGCACGGTGACGTCGAGCGCCGTCGTCGGCTCGTCGGCGATCAGGAGCTTGGGCGCGCAGGCAATGGCGATGGCGATGGCCACGCGCTGGCGCATGCCACCCGACATTTCATGCGGATACTGCTGTGCACGGCGTTCGGGCTCGGGGATGCCGACCTCGTTCAGCAGCTCGACGGCGCGGCGCGCGGCCGCCTTCGAATCCAGCCCGCGGTTGAGGCGCAGCCCCTCCCCGATCTGGCGGCCGATCTTCATCACCGGGTTGAGCGAGGTCATCGGATCCTGGAACACGATGCCGATCTCGGTGCCCAGGACGCTGCGGAACTCGCGGGGAGACAGGCCGCGAAGATCGCGCCCCTCGAACAGGACCTGGCCGGCCACACCGGCGCCCGAGCTCTCGCCCACCAGGCCGATCAGCGAGCGCACGAGCACCGACTTGCCGGATCCGGACTCGCCCACGATGCCGAGCGTGCGCCCCGCGTGCAGGTCGAACGAGACGCCGTCGACGGCGCGCAGGGGACCGCGCGCCGTGGAGAAGTTCACCTGGGCGTTGCGCACCGACAGGAGCGGCGTGTTCGACGGGCCGTTCACAGCGCCGACCTCCGCGGATCGACCATGTTGCGCACCATGTCGCCCACGAAGTTGAGCGACAGGACGGTGGCGAACATCACCGCCGCCGGGATCAGCGCGGTGTGAGGCGCCACGTCGAGCGCCTCGCGCCCGTCGGCGATCATGCCGCCCCAGCTCGGCTGCGGCGCCGGGATGCCCAGTCCCAGGAAGGACAGCGCGCCTTCGGCCACGATGATCACGCTGATCGCCACCAGCCAGAAGGCGAACATCGGCGGCAGGAGGTTGGGCAGGATCTCGCGCGTCAGGATGCGCCAGTCGCTGGCGCCGATGGTGCGGGCCGCCAGCACGAAGTCGCGGTTTGCCCAGGCCAGCGTGTTGGCCCGCGCCACGCGCGCGGCCGCCGGGATCGACAGGATGCCCAGTGCCAGGGTGACGTTGAACAGGCTCTGTCCGAGATAGGCGGTGAAGGTGAGCGCCAGCACCAGCGACGGGAAGGCCAGCAGGATGTCGATGAAGCCAACCGCCAGCATGTCGACCTTGCCGCGGAAATAGCCGGCGCTCATGCCGATCGCGCCGCCGACGAGCAAGCCCAGGATGGGCGCGCAGATGCCGACGATCAGCGAGGTGCGGGCGCCGTAGATCACGCGCGAGAGCATGTCGCGCCCGAGATTGTCGGTGCCCAGCAGGAATTCGGCCGAGGGCGGCTTGCGGCGCAGGATCAGTTCCTGCGCCGACGGATCGGGCAGCCCGATCCAGTCGGCGGTGATCGCGAGGACGACCACGAGCATCAGCCAGCCGAGCGGCAGGGCGAGCGCCCAGTGCCAGCGGCGACGCGGCTGTGTCGCGGCAACGACCGCGCCTTTAGCTGCGGAAGCGGACATGGCGAACCCTCGGGTCGAGCACGGCGTAGAGCATGTCGACCAGGAAGTTGATGACCACGAAGCCCACCGCGATGAAGGCCACGGTGCCCTGCACGAGGATCAGGTCGCGGTTGAAGATGCCGCCCAGCAGCAGACGGCCGACGCCGGGCAGGGCGAAGATCTGCTCCACGATTACCGCACCACCGATCAGGCCGCCGATGTTGAGGCCGAGAATGGTGATCAGGGTGAAGGACGAGGGACGCAACGCATGCTGCAGCAGGACCCGCCACGGCGGCAGGCCCTTGGCCCGCGCCAGCAGGATGAAGTCCTCCTTCAGCGTGGTCAGCAGGTCCGAGCGCAGCACGCGCATCAGCACCGTCCACTCGATCAGCCCCAGGGTGAGCGACGGCAGGATCATCGATTCGAGATTGTCCCACAGCCCTTCGGACATCGGCGTGAAGCCGGTCGCGGGCAGCAGGTCGAAGGATACCGAG
>CANIEC010000038.1 GCA_947466085.1 Rhodospirillales bacterium | reverse complement strand
GCGCCGCCGCGCATCGAGGCGTGTCGGTAAAAAATCAGAAGTAGCCGTCGTCTCGACCGGAGCGCCACAGGCGCGAAGCGGAGAGACCTTCGTGCCACCAAAAGCCGGCAAGTCGTGGAGAGAAGATCTCTCCACTCCGCCGCGCTACGCGCGGCTCCGGTCGAGATGACGGGAGAAGACAAAAGAAAGGGGGCCGTGAGGCCCCCTTCCCGAGTCCGAATGCGATCGCTGCGCTACTCGGCGGCGATCTGCTCGTGCACGAACTTCTTGGCGTCGAAGTCCTCGGCGACCTTGAGGTCGTTGCCGATCAGCTTCTCGATGTCGATCTCGGCGTAGCCCAGCACGCCCATGTCGCCCAGCGCCTTCTGCACCTTCGGCCCGAACAGGCCGATCTCCTTGAGGATCGGCACGATGCGGGTGAAGAGGCGGGTGCGGAACTGCTGCATGGCGCCCGAGTGGTAGGCGTGCTCCAGCATCTCCTTCACCGGCAGGCCGGACCGCATCCAGACTTCGCCCTGGTTGAAACGGTCACGCATGAAGTAGAGCGCCTCGACGACGAACTCCTCACGCTCGGCGCGCTCGGCATCGGAGAGGTGCGGATAGTATTCTCGCAGCGCCATGCGGCCGAAGGTGACGTGCCGCGCCTCGTCCTGCATGACATAGGCGTTCACGGAGCCGGCCAGGTTGTTCTTGGCGGTGTCGCGGATGCGCTGGAAGGCGGCGAGCGCCAGGCCTTCGATCAGGACCTGCATGCCGAGATAGGTCATGTCCCAGCGGCGGTCGGTCAGCGTCTGCTCGAGCAGGTTCTTCAGCGAGTCCGTGATCGGATAGGCCGACTTGAACTTCTCGTGGATCAGACGCTTGTAGCTCTCGACGTGGCGGGCCTCGTCCATCACCTGGGTCGCGGCATAGAACTTGGCGTTCATGTCCGGCACGGTGTTGACGATCTTGGCGGTGGCGATCAGCGCGCCCTGCTCGCCGTGCATGAACTGGCAGATGGAATGGCACTGCAGGTTGAAGCGCAGCCAGTCCTTCTCCTTGTCGGTCATCTTGTCCCAGAAGGGCGAGCCGTAGATCGGGATCGTCTCGTCGGCCATGCCCATCGGGTTGCCTTCGAACAGCTCCTGGGACCAGTCGATACGGGTGCTGGTGTCCCACTGCTGCTGCTTGCCCTTCTCGTAAAGGTTCAGCAGGTCGGCCGAGCCGTCCTCGTATTCCCAGTTGAAGGCGATCTCGGTGGCGCCATCGAACTTCCAGTTCGTGATTTCGACCGGCAGCTGATAAATTTTTTGCGTTGTCATCGGCTCTTGCCTCCTGGCCCTGAACCTTGTCCCATCCCTATGGAGCGTCGGAACAATGACGCTCCGCTCATTTTTCTCGGCGGACGCTAGCACAGTCTGCTAGGAGAGTCCGCCCGGAAATCGGGCATCTGAAGACGGGTTTTTGATGTCCTATAATCAGCTGCGCATCGCCAAGATCATCCAGGAAACGCCGGACGCCCGCTCCTTCGTCCTCGAGATTCCGCCCGCCCTGGCCGAGACGTACCGCTACCGTGCCGGCCAGTTCCTGACCTTCCGCGTCCCCCACGCCGACGGCGCCTTCAACCGCTGCTATTCCCTGTCCAGCGCCCCCGAGACCGATGGGCTGCCGAAGGTCACGATCAAGCGGGTCGCCGGCGGCAAGGGCTCCAACTGGTTCCACGACTCGGTGAAGGAGGGCGGCACGATCGACGTCCTGCCGCCGGCCGGCCGCTTCGTGCTGGGCGAGGGCGATGCCCCGCTCCTGCTGTTCGGCGGCGGCAGCGGCATCACGCCCATGATGTCGCTGATCAAGAGCGCCCTGAAGGGACCGCGCCGCATCCGCCTGTTCTACGCCAACCGCGACAGGCAATCCGTCATCTTCGACGCCGAGTTCGAGGCGCTCCTGGCGGCCCATCCCGGCCGGCTGGAAGTCGTCCATCACCTCGATGCGACGCAGGGCATCATCAAGCCCGAGGAGATCGTCGCCGCCATGAAGGGCTTCGAGGCGGGCGACGTCTATCTCTGCGGCCCCGGCCCCTTCATGAAGCTGGTCGAGGAGACGCTGTTCGAGCACGGCATGCCGCACGACAAGGTGCGCATCGAGCGGTTCGAGGCCTCGGGCAACGATGCGATCCCGATCGAGCCCAGCGAGGAAGGCGACGTGATCCCGAGCGAGATCACGATCCATTTCGAGGGCAAGGTGCACAAGGTGGCCTATGCGAAAGGCCAGACCATCCTCGAGGCGGCGCGCGCCGGCGGGCTCAACCCGCTCTCGTCCTGCGAAGAGGGCTTCTGCGCCTCCTGCGCGGCCAAGCGCATCAAGGGCAAGGTCATCCTGGCCAAGAACGACATCTATACGCCCGAGGATCTCGCCAATGACTGGATCCTGACCTGCCAGGGCCACTGTTTCGGGGCCGAGGTCGAGATCACCTACGACGTGGTGTAGCGATCAGCGCCCGTCCCCTCGCCCAGGCGACCATCCTGACCGTGGTCGCCGGCATCGCCGACGCCGTGGGCTACGTCACCATGGGCGGTGTGTTCGCGGCCAACATGACCGGCAACACGGTGCTGGCCGGCATCGACATCGCCAAGGGCAACCATCTCGGCGCGTGGAACCATCTCACGCCGCTGGTCGCGTTCTTCCCCGGCGCCATGCTCGCCCGCGCGATGCTGCGCCTGTTCAAGGGGCCCGCGGCCGGCATCCTGCTCGAAGCGGCACTCCTCGCGGCCGTCGGCTTCCTTCCCGTGGGCGAGCAGACTGCGGTGATGATCGTCGCCTTCGCGATGGGACTGCAGGCCTCGACGATCACCAGCTTCGCCGGCCATTCGGTCAGCACCGTCGTCGTGACCAGTACCCTGGCCCGCACCGCCGACGCGGCCGTCGACCGGCTGTGGCGCGGCGCCGCGATATCCCCGCCCTCGGCGCTCAACACCGGGCTGCTGGCGCTGACCTGGACGGGCTACCTGGTGGGCGCCGTGATCGGCGGGCTACTGCTGCCGGTGCTCGCCTGGCCGCTGCTCGTCCCCGCCGCGCTGCTGATCCTGATGCTGCCGCTGCTTTGATTTCTTCCCTATTCAGATGGGGAAGTGCCCCGTCATACGGGGCGATGGGGTCATGCGCGTTGACGCCGCATCTCTGACCCCTCCGTCGGCGCAAGACGCCGACACCTCCCCATCTGAATGGGGAGGCGGACGTTTCCACTTACGCCGCCGCTATCGCCTTCTCGACGAACATCTTCCGGTCGAACTCCTCGGCCACCCGGCCATCGTTGGCCAGGACCTCGACCACGTCGATCTTGGCATAGTCCATCACGCCCATGTCGGCGAAGGCCTTCTGCACCCGCGGCCCCCACAGGCCGATATCCTTCACGGTCGGCACGACGCGGCTGAACAGGCGGCCGCGGAAGGACTGCATCTGCTTGGAATTGTAGTGGATGTCGTCCAGCACCTTGGCCGGCAGGCCGAGCCGCTCCCAGACCTCGGACTGGTTGAAGCGGTCGCGCATGAAGTAGAGCGCCTCGACCACGAACTCCTCGCGCTCGTCGCGCTCGGCCTCCGACAGGTGCGGATAGTATTCGCGCAGCGCCAGCCGCCCGAAGGAGACGTGGCGCGCCTCGTCCTGCATGACATAGGCGTTCACCGCGCCGGCCAGCGTGTTGCCGGCCTTGTCGCGGATCGACTGGAAGGCGGCGAGCGCGAGACCCTCGATCAGCACCTGCATGCCGAGATAGGTCATGTCCCAGCGGCGATCGGTCAGCGTCTGCTCGAGCAGGGTCTGCAGTGCCTTGTTGATCGGATAGGCGACCTTGAACTTCTCGTGCAGCAGCCGCTTGTAGGCCTCGACGTGACGCGCCTCGTCCATCACCTGCGTGGCGGCGTAGAACTTGGCGTTCATGTCGGGAACGGTGCCGACGATCTTGGCGCTGGCGATCAGGGCGCCCTGCTCGCCATGCATGAACTGCGAGATCGAATTGGCCTGGAGATGGAGCCTGAGCCAGCTCCGCTCCTTCTCGTTCATCTTGTTCCAGTGATCGGTGCCGTAGATCGAGATCGCCTCGTCCTTCAGCTCCATCGGATTGTCGGGGTTGAGCTCGAGCGACCAGTCGAGTCGCGTGCTCGCATCCCACTGCTGCTGCTTGCCCTTCTCGTAGAGCTCGAGCAGCGGCGCCGAACCGTCGTCATATTCCCAGTTGAACAGGAGGTCGGTCGCACCGTCGAACTTCCACTGCGTCACGTCGACGGGCAGCGCGTAGATCCGTTGCGTGGTCATGGCATCACCCTCCCAGGGCGGTTCTGGCGATTTGTTACCCGAAAGATGACGCCTCGTTCATATACTGGCAAGTCCCTCAGGGCTGGAGCCGGTAGCCCCCCCGGTCGGTGATCAGGATCGCGGCGCTGGCCGGGTCCTTCTCGATCTTCTGGCGCAGGCGGTAGATGTGGGTTTCCAGCGTGTGGGTCGTCACGCCGGCATTGTAGCCCCATACTTCGTTCAGCAGGATGTCGCGGGCCACCGGCCGGTCGCCGGCGCGGAACAGGTACTTCAGGATCGAGGCTTCCTTGTCGGTCAGGCGGACCTTCTTCTTCCCGCCCTTCTCCAGCAGCAGCTTGCCCGCAGGGTGGAATTCGTAGGGGCCGATCGACATGACGGCATCCTCGCTGCGCTCGTGCTGGCGCAGATGGGCGCGCAGCCGGGCCAGCAGGACGTTGATGCGAAACGGCTTGATCACATAGTCGTTCGCGCCCGATTCCAGGCCCAGGATCGTGTCGGCATCGCTGTCGGCTGCGGTCAGCATGATGATCGGCGCCCGCACGCCCTCGCGACGCATCAGCTTGCAAAGCTCGCGGCCGTCCATGTCGGGAAGGCCTATGTCGAGCAGGATGGCGTCGTAATGGGCGAGTTTGGCCTTTTCCAGCCCTTCGGCCGCGGTGCTGACCTGGATGGTGGTGAAGCCGTCATAGAGATCGAGCTGCTCGGCGAGCACCGTGCGCAACGCCTGGTCATCATCGACCAGCAGGATTTTCTTGCCACGATTGTTCACGGACATGCGTTCGGTACCTGCCAGCCATCTCGAAATACACTCTATCCGGTACGATCTGGGCACAAAAGTGGTTCACTTCGGCGAAATCCCGTGGCGTGATACCGTGAGTGTCATGAATTCCAATCCGGCCCACTCCCGCAGCGCGGCTGCAGTCGCCGCCGTCGAACGCGCCATGGCGGAGCTTCGCCGCGGCGGAATCGTTGTGCTGCGCGGCGAGGACGGCGCCGGCGGCCTCGTCATCGCCGCCGAATCCTGGGGCCCGCGCGCCCTGCAGCGCCTGCAGGGCCTGGCCCAGAACCCGCCGGTGCTGGTCACGACGCGGCGCCGTGCCGAGGCGATCGGCATGGACATTCCCCCGCATATCGCGGGCGGCATGGGCGAGACCAACAAGCCGATCACCATCGACCTGCCGGAGGGCGTCCCCGTCGACGTCATCCTGCGGCCGCACGAGAGCGACCGGATCGGGCGTCACGTGGCCCTCCGCCACCTGTCCCGGCCGGTGGCCAGCCATGCCCCCGGCATCGCGCAGGCGGCGATCGAGCTCGCCAAGCTGTCGCGCCTCCTGCCGGCGGTCGTCCTCGGACCGCTGACCCGCGATCCCGGCAACAAGCGGCGCGACTGGGCGCGCGAGCAGGATCTCGTCTATGTCGATGCCGCCGACGTGTCGGCCTACGAGGAAACCGCGTCGCGGACGCTGCAGCAGGTCGCGCAGGCGCATGTGCCGCTCGAGGGGGCCGAGAATGCCCGCATCCTCGCCTGGCGTCCCAGCGACGGCGGCAAGGAGCATCTCGCCATCGTCGTCGGCGAGATCGATCCGACCGAGCCGGTCCTGATCCGCCTCCATTCGGAATGCTTCACCGGCGATCTGCTGGGCTCGCTGCGCTGCGATTGCGGCGTGCAGCTGCGCAGCGCCATCGCCGAGATCGCCCGGCAGGGATCGGGCGTGCTGCTCTATCTCGCTCAGGAAGGCCGCGGCATCGGCCTCGTCAACAAGCTGCGTGCCTACGAGCTGCAGGACGACGGGTTCGATACGATCGACGCCAACGAGCAGCTCGGTTTCGACGCCGACGAGCGCATCTATGCCCCCGCCGCCACCATGCTGTCGCGCATGGGCATCCAGCGCGTGCGGCTGATGACCAACAATCCGGAGAAGATCGCCCAGCTCGAGCGCTACGGCATCGAGGTCGCGGCGCGCGTCCCGCACTCCTTCCCGTCCAACGGGCACAACGAGAATTACCTGCGTACCAAGGCAGAACGAGCAGGCCACCTGCTCTAATAACGACGACTGGAGGAAACAAATGACCAAGATGCGTCGCCGCGTTTTCGCGGCTGGCAGTGCCGCGTTCGCGTTCGCTCCCTACATCGTGCGCGCCCAGAAGAAGTACGATCCGGGCGTGACCGACAAGGAGATCAAGCTCGGCCACACCAACCCCTACAGCGGGCCGCTCTCGGCCTACGGCACCATCGGCAAGGCGATCGAGGCCTACTGGAAGATGGTGAACGACGCCGGCGGCATCAACGGCCGCAAGATCAACTTCATCACCTACGACGACGGCTTCTCGCCGCCCAAGACCGTCGAGATGGTGCGCAAGCTCGTCGAGGACGACAAGGTCTTCGCGATCTTCCAGCTGCTCGGCACGCCGACCAACACGGTCGTGCAGAAGTACCTGAACCAGAAGAAGGTGCCGCAGCTCTTCGTGGCGACCGGCGCCTCGAAGTGGGGCATGCCCAAGGAGTTCCCGTGGACCATGGGCTGGCAGCCCGACTATCACACCGAGGCCGCGATCTACGCCAAGCACGTCCTGGCCAAGCACAAGGACAATCTCAAGGACCTGCGGATCGGCATGATCTACCAGAACGACGATTCGGGTAAGGACTATGTCGGCGGCTTCCTGGCGGGGCTCGGCAAGGAGAACGAAAAGTACGTCACCGCAAAGGTGAGCTACGAGGTCACCGATCCCACCGTCGACAGCCAGATCATCCAGATCAAGAGTTCCGGCGCGAACGTCTTCTTCAACGACTGCGCGCCGAAAGCGGCGGCGCAGGCCATCCGCAAGGTCGCCGACCTCGGCTGGAAGCCCGACCACTATCTCGCCAATGTCTCTGCATCCGTTGCCGCCGTGCTGAAGCCCGCCGGGTTCGAGAACAGCAAGGGCATCATCACGGCCGCCTACCTCAAGGACGCCACCGACAAGCAGTGGGTCAACGACGCGGACTACAAGGAATGGGACGCGTGGATGAAGAAGTACCTGCCCGACGCCAACCCCGCCGACTCGGGCAACACCTATGCGTATGCCGTCTCCGCCACCATGAAGCACTGCCTCGAAGCCTGCGGCGACAACCTCACGCGCGAGAATCTGATGAAGCAGGCCGCCAGCATGAAAAAACTGGTCGTGCCGATGCTGCTGCCGGGCATCACCATCAACACCAGTCCGACGGACTTCTATCCCATCCAGTCGGTCCGCCTCTCGGCCTTCGACGGCGAGACATGGAAGCTGTTCGGCGACGTGCTGAGTAACGAAAGCACCTGAAAACTGAAACCTGACCGCGCAGAGCAGGCTGGCATGGGGGATGCTTGGGTGCGGTCGATGACCGACCGGAGCCGCTCGCGCCGATGCCCTTCAAACCAATCCGCCGCCGCGCTCTCCTGACTGCGGGGGGCGCGTCCGCCCTGGCCGCAACGGCCTATGGTTCGGCCCACACGCCCCAGGGCCCGCGCCGGTCCGCGACGGGCTTTCCCCCGGGCTTTCGCTGGGGCACGGCGACCTCGGCCTATCAGGTCGAGGGCGCCGCCCGCGAGGACGGCCGCGGCCCCTCGATCTGGGACACCTTCACCCGCGAGCCGGGCCGGATCCGCGACGGCTCGACGGGGGATGTCAGCGTCGACCATTACAATCGCTACAAGGAAGACGTGGCGCTGATGAAGTCGATGGGCGCCCGAGCCTATCGTTTCTCGATCGCCTGGCCGCGCGTCTTCCCCGAGGGAAGAGGCACCGCCAATCCCAAGGGGCTCGATTTCTACGACCGGCTGGTCGATGCGCTGCTCGCCGCCGGCATCGAGCCCTACGCCACGCTCTATCACTGGGATCTGCCGCAGGCGCTGCAGGACGGCGGCGGTTGGGAATCGCGCGACACCGCCCGGGCGTTCGGCGACTACGCGGCCTACGTCGCCGGCCGGCTCACCGACCGCGTACGCCAAGTGTTCACCATCAACGAGATGCAGACCTTCGTCGAGCAGGGCCACGAGACCGCGAACTTCGCCCCTGGCCTCAAGCTGCCGCCCGGCCGGCTGAACCAGGTCCGTCACCATGCGGTGCTGGCGCATGGCCTCGCCGTGCAGGCCGTGCGCGCCAGCGGACGCCGTGGCACCAAGGTGGGCCCTGCCGAAAACATCGCCACGGCGCTGCCTGCCGTCGAGACGGCCGAGAACATCAGGGCCGCCGAGCGGGCGACGCGGGAGTTGAACGCGCCCTACCTCACGGTGATGATGGAGGGCCGCTACACCGACGCCTATCTCGCGAAGACGGGCCGCGACGCGCCGCGCTTCACCGACGAAGAGCTGAAGATCATCTCCAGCAAGGTCGATTTCGTCGGCCTGAACGTCTACGCACCCAGCCAGTATGTGCTGGCGAGCGAGGCGGCGCCGGGATTCACCCCGGTGCCCTTCCCGTCGTCGCATCCGCACATGGCCTCGTCCTGGCTCCTGCTGGGGCCGGAGGCGCTGTACTGGGCGCCCTGCCACGCCGCCCGGCTCTGGCAGGTGAAGGACATCTTCATCACCGAGAACGGCGCATCGGCGGCCGACGAGCCGACGCCGGACGGCAGGGTCCACGACGTCGACCGCGTGATGTACCTGCGCAACTGCCTGATGCACCTGCAGCGGGCGACGGCGGAAGGCGTTCCGGTCCGCGGCTACTTCCTGTGGAGCCTGCTCGACAATTTCGAATGGGCCGACGGTTACGCGACGCGATTCGGCCTCGTCCACGTCGACTACGCGACGCAGAAGCGTACGCCCAAGCTCAGCGCCGCCTTCTATCGCGAGGTCATTTCGCGCAATGGACTGGCATGAGCGCAGCGGCAAATCGCAGGCCACAAAACGATGTTCACCGGCGCGGCCCGAAATAGGATTTCATTTCTGCCTCGCCTGCGAAACTTGGAAACGGTTTTCGCACATGAAAGTATCGCCCCCTAATATAAGAATTCCTGACGTGCCCGCTGTGCCAAGATGGGCGACGCTGTGAATGGCAAGAGGGGAAATGAGATGAAGCTGCCCGTAGCGACGCTAGATCACGTGGTCATCAACGCCCGCAACGACATGGACCATGCGGCCGACGTCTACACGCGTCTGGGGTTTTCGCTCACCGAGCGCGGCTATCATTCGCTGGGGTCGATGAACCACCTCGCCATGTTCGGCACGGACTATCTCGAACTGATCGCCATTCCGAAGGAGGCGACGTCGGGGCGCCTCGATCTGCTCACCTTTCCCTTCGGCTTGAACGGTCTCGTCTTCGGCGCGGAAGATTCCGCCGTCACCTACGAGGCGCTGAGCAAGGCGGGCGTCCCCGTCGACCCGCCCGTCGAATTCACGCGACCCGTGAAGGTCGGCGACGAGATGCGCGACGCGCGCTTCCGCACGGTCCGCATGAAGGCCGGCGTCGTGCCGTACGGGCGCGTCTACTACTGCCATCATTTCACCCGCGACGTGGTATGGCGCGACGAGTGGCGTCACCACGCCAACGGCACGGTCGCCATCGTGCGCTTCCTGATCGTCGAGCCAGATCCCGCGGCGGCCTCGAAGCTCTATGCCGACATGTTCGGACCGGAGGCGGTGCGCGACATCAGGGGCGGCAAGTCGGTCGTGGTCGGCAATTCGCGGGTCGACATCGTGACCGAGGACGAGCTGAAGGCGCAGTTCGGAGATGCCGTGCCGGATGCCGAGGGCCGCAAGGCCTATATGGCCGGCCTCACTTTCCGCACGCTGTCGGCGGCGAAGGCGGCACGTGCCTTGCAGGACGGCGGCATCGGCGGGGTGATTGCCGACGCGGGACGGGTCGTCGTGCCGGCCAAACAGGCGTTGAACGCGGTGTTGGAGTTCATCGAATAGTCTGAAGGGCAATCGTCAGGGCTGCTGGGGAGCGGCCGAGAAGGGACGCCATGGAATATTACGATTGCTTCGCCGCAAGCTATGCCAACGCGCGTGCGAAGTTCCTGAAGGCAGCGACCGCCGCGCAAGGCGAGGTGCGCTCGTTCCTGCACCCCGCGAAGAAGGCGCCCGACGGCGGCCCTCTGGCGATCGACGTCGCCTGCTTCGGCGACCGGAAGGCGGCGCGGCAGGCGCTGTTCCTGAGCGGCACGCACGGCCAGGAGGGCTTCTCCGGATCGGCCGTGCAGATCGGCTGGCTGAACGCGGGCGGCGCGGCGCGGCTGCCCGCCGGTGTCGGCGTGGTGCTGGTGCATGGGCTCAATCCCTACGGATTCGCGCACTTCACGCGGACGACCGAGAACAACGTCGATCTCAACCGCAACTTCATCGACCGCGAGGCGGGCGCGGCGCCGGCCAACCCGCACTACGAAACGCTTCATGCCGATCTGCTGATCCGCGAATGGACCGCCGCGGAGAACGAACGGATTGGCGGCGTGCTCGACCGCTTCGCCGAGAGCAAGGGCCGCGACGTGCTGTTCGATACGCTGGCGCGCGGCCAGTACGCGCATCCGGACGGGCTGATGTTCGGCGGCAAGGACCGCGAATGGTCCAACCGGACGCTGGAGACCATCGTCGCCGAAACCCTGGCCGACGCCGAGCGCGTGGCCTTCATCGACTGGCACACCGGCATCGGCGAGTACGGCAAGCCGTTCTTCCTCTGCTTCAACGATCCCGCGGGTCCGCTGTTCGCGCGCGCCTGCGACTGGTGGGGCAAGGACAATGTCGACGGCGTGCGGCCGCATGGCATGGAACGGCCGAACTATACCGGCCTGGTCTTTCACGGCGTGCAGCGCTTCCTCGGCAATCGCGACATGTGCGGCGCGGTGATCGAATTCGGCACGCGCGGCGTCAACATGCGCCGCGTGCTGCGGCTGGATCAGTGGCTGCGGCGGCAGCACGGGCTCGATCCGGACGTGCGCGCCACCCTGCAGGCCGACATGATGGACGCTTTTTGCCCGTTCGACGGCCAATGGCGCAAGGACACGCTCGACTACGGGCTGAAGCTCACCGACCAGGCACTCTCGGGACTCTCTTCATGGTGACGATCAAGTACGACAACCAGGGCGATGCAATTTCGCGCGACGTGCCGGCGGACAGCCTGGCGCTGATCGACGCGGGCGGTAACGGCGGCGAACGCAGCTACACCTATGGCGACATCCAGCGGCTGAGCGGCGCGGTCGCGCGCGGGCTCCTGAAGCGCGGCCTGCAGCGCGGCGACCGTGTCGCGATCCTCTCGGCCAACCGCGCCGAGTACCTGCTGACCTTCCTCGGCACGATGCAGGCCGGCCTCGTCTCCGTGCCGGTGAACTACAAACTGCCCGCCGAGACGGTTGCCTATGTCGTGGGCGACTGCGACGCCAAGCTGGTGATCGGCGACGATGCGCGGCTGCCGCTGGCGCCCGACGACGTGCCGAAACTCTCCTTCGACAGGGACTTCGAGAGCCTGCTCGACGAAGGGCCGTTCACGCCGTTTCCCATGAAGCCCGAGGAGCCGGCGATGTTCCTCTACACGTCGGGGTCGACGGGCCGGCCCAAAGGCGTGGTGCTGTCGCACTATTCGCACCTCTGGGCGATCAGCCAGCGGGTGCGCCGGCCGGGGCCGCTCGGCCAGCGCGCGCTCGTGGCAGCGCCGCTCTATCACATGAACGGGCTCGCCATGTGCCAGACCACCTTCTCGCAGGGCGACACCGTGGTGCTGCTGCCGCAGTTCACGACCCGCGGCTACGTCGAGGCCGCCGCCAGGCATCGCGTGGCCTTCCTGACCTCCGTGCCGACCATGATCGCGATGATGCTGCGCGAGCGCGAACTGCTGGCCAGCGCCGATCTCTCGGCCGTCGAGGCCGTCCGCATGGGCTCGGCGCCCGTTACCCAATCGTTGATCGACCAGGTGCACGCGGTGTTTCCAAAGGCTGTGGTCAGCAACGGCTACGGCACCACCGAGGCCGGCCCCGTCGTGTTCGGCCCTCATCCCGAGGGCCTGCCGCAGCCGGTACTCTCGACGGGCTATCCGCATCCCGAGGTTCAACTCCGCCTCGTGCGCGACGGCAGGGAAGTGCAGGACGAAGGTGAGCTCCAGATGAAGTGCGGCGCGCTGATGACGCACTATCACAAGCTGCCCGCCAAGACCGCCGAGGTCATGACGCCGGACGGCTATTACCGGACCAGCGACGTCTTCCGGCGCGACGAGAACGGCTTCTTCTATTTTGTCGGCCGGGTCGACGACATGTTCGTCTGCGGCGGCGAGAACATCTATCCCGGCGAGGTCGAGAAGATGCTCGAGCGGCATCCCGGCATCCACCAGGCCGCGGTGATTCCCGTTCCCGACGAGCTCAAGGGCCACAAGCCGATCGCCTTCGTCGTCAGGGCGGCCGGTGCCGAGCTCGACGAGCAGGCGGTGAAGACCTACGCCCTGGCCAATGCGCCCGCCTACCAGCATCCGCGACGCGTGCTGTTCGTCGACGAGATGCCGCTGGCCGGCACCAACAAGATCGACAAGCGCGTCCTCGCGAAGCAAATCCCAACTGGAGAAGTATAACAATGAAAGCTGCTGTCGTCCGTGAACATGGCGGCCCGGACCGCCTCGTCTTCGAGACCAACTTCCCCGACCCGACGCCCGGCGAGGGCGACGTGATCGTCGCCGTGAAAGCCTCGTCGCTGAACTACCACGACGTCTTCACCCGCCGCGGCATGCCGGGCATCAAGGTGCCGATGCCCGCCATCATGGGGCTCGACGTTGCCGGCGAAATCGCCGAGGTCGGCCCCGGCGTCACCGGCTGGAAGAAGGGCGACCGCGTCCTGGTCGATCCGATCAACCGGGTCGAAGGCGGCCTGATGGGCGAGACGGTGCATGGCGGCCTGGCCGAACTGTGCAAGGCGCGCGCCCACCAGCTGATCAAGATTCCCGACGGCGTGAGCTACGCCGATGCTGCGGCGCTGCCCGTGGCCTACGGCACCGCGTTGCGCATGATGGTCACCAACGGCCATGTCGCCAAGGGCGAGAAGGTGCTGATCCTGGGCGCCTCGGGCGGCGTCGGCGTCTGCTGCCTGCAGCTCGCCAAGCTGGCCGGCTGCGAAGTGATCGCCTGTGCCGGCACCGACGCCAAGGCCAAGCGCCTGGCGGAGCTCGGCGCCGACAGGACGATCAACTACATCGAGAAGGATTTCATGAAGGAGATCTTCGCGATGTACGGCAAGCCGACGCGGCGCGGCAACGGCACCGACCAGGGCGTCGATGTCGTCGTCAACTACACCGGCGGCGACACCTGGGTGAATTCGCTGAAGACGCTGAAGGTCGGCGGACGGCTGCTGACCTGCGGCGCCACCGCCGGCTACGCGCCGACCGAGGACATCCGCTTCATCTGGACCTTCGAGCTCAAGATCCTGGGCTCCAACGGCTGGATGCGCAGCGACATCGAGAAGCTCCTGGAACTGGTGCAGAGCGGCAAGCTCAAGGTGCTGGTCGACAAGGTCTTCCCGCTGTCCGAGGCGCGCGAGGCGCTGCGCGTGATCGAGGATCGCGAAGTGTTCGGCAAGATCGTGGTGGCGCCATGAGCGACAAGCTCCAGCCCCTGAGCGACGCCGAACTGCAGGCGATGCTCGATCATTCGCCGTTCATTTCCTTCCTCGGCCTCAAGGTCACCGAAGCGGATCCGGCGAAGGAACGCGTCACGATGGAATGCGAGATGCGCCCCGAATTCGAACGCGGCAAGGGCACCGGCCAGTGGCACGGCGGCCCGCTTGCGGCGGTCATCGACACGGTTGGCGACTATGCGCTGATCATGGCGCTGCGGCGTGGCCTGCCGACCATCAACTTCCGGGTCGACTACCTGCGTCCCGCGATCAAGACCAAGCTCATCACGACGGCCACGGTCCGGCGCAATGGCAAAAGCGTCGGCGTCGTCGACGTCGACGTGTTCAACGACAAGATGGTGCTGCTGGCGATCGGTCGCGCGACCTACTCGACACTGCCTGCCTAGGCCACACGGTATGAAGTTTGCTTGGGCTGACTTGGGGATTGGGGAACGGAGGATTTCATGACGATCAAGGTTTCACGCCGCGTTTTCGGTGCGGGTATCGTTGCTACGGGTCTGGTCGGCACCTCGGGACAATCTTTCGCACAGGGAACGCCCAAACGGGGCGGCACCCTGGTGGCGACCTGGGGCGGTGGCGAGCCGCAGGCCTGCTACGTGCCGGCCGGCGGCGGCTCGAGCCCGACTTTCTCCTCGTCCAAGCTGTTCGAGCGGCTGGCCCTGCGCAAGATGGACGGCGCGTTTGAAGGCGTGCTGGCCGAATCGTGGAAGCCGTCGGCCGACTTCAAGTCCTACACGGTGAAGATCCGCAAGGGCGTGAAGTTCCATGACGGCAAGGACATGACGGTCGACGACGTCATCTATTCCGTCAGCGAGATCTGGAAGAAGTATGCCGTCGCGTCGGCGCTCACCGACTTCGCGGGCATCGAGTCGCCGGACGCCGATACGGTGGTCTTCAAGTACAACAATCCGACGCCGGAGTTCTTCTTCGCGTCGACCCTGTGCTCGCCGGTCGCCTACATCGTGCCGAAGCATGTCTATGCCGGCAGCGATCCGGTCACCAATCCGGCGAACAACGCACCGATCGCCACCGGTCCGTGGAAGTTCAAGGAGTGGGTGCGCGGCAGCCACTTCGAATATGTGAAGAACGAGAACTACTGGAAGAAGGACGAGCCCTATCTCGACCGCCTGATCATCCGCTACGTGCGCGACCCGGCCGGCCGCGCCGCGGCGATGGAAGCGGGTGACATCCATATCGGCGTCTTCAACCCGGTCGCGCCGCCGGACATCAAGCGCCTGACCGCAACCGGCAAGTTCGTCGCCACCCCCAAGGGCTACGAGGAAGCGGTCTGGTCGACGACGCTCGAATGCAACATGCGCAATCCGGTCTTCGCCAAGCGCGAGGTCAGGCAGGCGATGTTCCATGCGATCAATCGCGAGTTCATCGCCAAGACGGTCTACTATGGCTATGCGCGGCCGGGCACGAGCCCGATCTACTCCCCCAACAAGGAGTTCTTCACCGCCGACACGTTCAAGACCGGCTTCGATCCGAAAAAGGCCGCTGCCCTGCTCGATGCGGCCGGCTTCCCGAAGAAGGCCGATGGCAAGCGTTTCACCCTGAACCTGCTGGCAGCCGGCTGGTTCCCGGAGAACGGCAAGGTCGGCGCCTACGTAAAGCAGGTGCTCGAGGATGTCGGCGTCGGCATCAATCTCACGGTTCCGGACCGTCCGAGTTCCATCAAGCGCATCTACACCGACTACGATTTCGACCTGGCGATCTCAAACCAGGCCAATCCTTCCGAGCCGGTGCCGTCGACCACGCAGTACTTCACGACCGATGGGATCCTGAAGGGCGTGCCCTTCCGCAACGCCTCGGGCTATTCCAATCCCGACGTCGACAAGCTTGTCGACAGGATCAAGGTCGAAACCGATCCGGCGAAGCGCAAGGCGCTGGTCTTCGAGTTCCAGAAGATCACCACCCAGGAAGCCCCGCTGCTGCCGCTGGTCGAGCTGGAGTCGATCACCCTGGCCAGCACCAAGGTACAGAACCACTCCAACGACCCGAACTTCCTCGCGGCAAGCTGGGGAGACCTATGGCTGGCGAGCTAGTCTCGCCGACGCCCGCCCTTCGCGGCTCCGCCCGGCGCACGGCGGCGCTCCGACTCCTGCGGCGACGGCTGATCCAGGCCGTCCCGCTGATGCTGGGCGTGGTGATCATCAATTTCTGCCTGATCCAGATGGCGCCGGGCAGCTTCCTCGAACTGATGACGGCCGAGAACCAGGTGAGCGACCCGGCGACGGTCGCCCTGCTGCGCAAGACCTACGGGCTGGACGATCCGGTGTGGATGCAGCTGCTGAAGTACATCTGGGCGCTGCTGCATTTCGACTTCGGCTTCTCCTACCGCCAGAACATGCCGGTCATCCAGGCGATCTGGATCCACCTGCCGGCGACGGTCCTGTTGATGGTCTCGAGCATCGCGCTGGCGGTCTCGATCGGCGTGGCAGCAGGCGTCGTCGCCTCGATGAAGGTCCGCACCTTCTGGGACAGCCTGGTCTCGATCGCCGCCATGTTCTTCTACGCCGCGCCCAGCTTCTGGCTCGGGATCATGATGATCGTGCTGTTCTCGGTGAAGCTCGGCTGGCTGCCGGTCGGCGGCATGATGAAGATCGGCGGCGCCTCGAGCGGAACCTGGGCCGGCGTGCTGGATATCCTGCGCCACCTGATCCTGCCGACCCTGGCATTGGGCCTGTTCTATGCCGCGATCTATACCCGCGTCATGCGCTCCTCGATGCTCGAGGTGGCGCAGCTCGACTTCGTGCGCACGGCCCGCGCCAAGGGGCTGAGCCGCAACAAGGTCACGATCCACCACGTGCTGCGCAACGCGCTGCTGCCGGTGGTCACGATCCTCGGCGTGCAGATGGGCACCGTGCTGGCCGGCAGCGTCGTGATCGAGAGCGTGTTCAGCTGGCCCGGCGTCGGCTCGCTGCTGTTCGACAGCGTGAGTTCGCGCAACTACCCGGTCGTGCTCAGCATCATGGTGCTGGGCTCGCTGGTGGTCATCGCCGCCAACATCGCGGTCGACCTCATCTACATGTGGCTCGATCCGCGCATCGAGATCCGCTGATGCAACGCTTCGAGTTTCCCCGCTTTGAGTTCGTGGGCCGCTTCGCCCGCAATCGCGGCGCCCTGGTCGGCGCCTGCCTGATCCTGGTCGTCGCGCTCATGGCGGTGTTCGCCTCGGTCTTCTTCCCGACCGACCCGCTGCGCATCGTCGGCCTGCCCGAACTGTGGCCCGGCGAGGACCCCGAGTTCCCGCTGGGCACCGATTCGCTGGGCCGCGACATCCTCTCGATGATCGTGCACGGCGCGCGAGCGACGCTTCTGATCGGCCTGTTCGCCTCGGCGGTCGCCACGATCATCGGCGTGGGCGTCGGCGCCATCGCCGGCTATTTCGGCGGCTGGGTCGACGAGATCTCCATGCGCGTGGCCGAGCTGTTCCAGACCATCCCGAACCTGATCTTCGTGCTCACCATCGTGGTCATCCTGGGCTCGACCCTGACCAACATCGTGATCGCCATCGGCATCGTGAGCTGGACGCCGATCGCGCGCATGACGCGGGCGGAATTCCTGTCGCTGCGCGACCGCGAGTTCGTGCAGGCCTGCCGCTCGATGGGCATGAGCGACTTGCGGATCATTGTCTCGGAGATCCTGCCCAACGCGCTCCCACCGGTGATCGTGCTCTCCTCGCTGGTCGTCGCCGGCGCCATCCTGTTCGAATCGGCCGTCTCCTTCCTCGGCCTGGGCGATCCCAATGTCGCGAGCTGGGGGCGGCTGGTCGGCGACGGACGCCAGCTCATCCGCAGCTCCTGGTACATCTGCGCCATCCCGGGCATCGCGATCATGATCACCGTGCTCTGCCTCAACCTGGTGGGCGACGGGCTGAACGACGCGCTCAATCCGAAGCTGAGGGACCGGTGATGAGCGGCCAGGCCCTTCCGCTGGAGATCACCGACCTCCGCACCACGCTCTTCACCCGCCGCGGCGAGATGAAGGCGGTCGACGGGCTCAGCCTCTCCGTCGGCGCCGGCGAGACCGTGGCCCTGGTCGGAGAGTCCGGCTGCGGCAAGTCGCTGTCGGCACTCTCGGTCATGCGACTGCTGCCCGATCCGCCGGCCCGCATCGTCGGCGGCCAGGTGAAGCTCAACGGACGGGACATCGTGCCCCTGCCCGAGGAGGCCATGCTCGGCATCCGGGGCAAGGAGATCGGCATGATCTTCCAGGACCCGATCAGCTCGCTCAACCCGGTCACCACGGTCGAGAAGCAGATCGTCGAAGTGCTGATGACCCATACCGAGCTCGGCCGCGGCCAGGCCCGCGTGCGCGCCCACGAGCTGCTGGAGCTGGTCGGCATGCCGGACGCGGCGCGCCGGCTCGACGCCTACCCGCACCAGCTCTCCGGCGGCATGTGCCAGCGGGTCGTGATCGCCATGGCGATCGCCTGCAGCCCGTCGGTGCTGATCGCCGACGAGCCGACCACGGCGCTCGATGTCACGGTGCAGGCGCAGGTGCTGGCGCTCCTGAAGAAGCTGCAGGCCGATGCCGGCATGGCGATGATCTTCATCACCCACGATCTCGGCGTCGTCGCCGAGACGGCCGACCGGGTCGTGGTCATGTATGCCGGCCGCAAGGTCGAGGAGGCGTCGGTCGACGAGCTGTTCGAGAATCCGCTGCACCCCTACACGGTGGGCCTGATCGGCGCGACGCCGACGCCGGGCGCCGAGCGCGCCGAGCGGCTGGCCGACATTCCCGGCATGGTGCCGCCGCTCAACGCCCTGCCGCAGGGCTGCGCCTTCGCGCCGCGCTGCAAGCGGGTGATGGACCGCTGTCTCACCGAGAAGCCCGCTCTCACGGTTCCCGGCCCGGGCCGCCTCGTCGCCTGCTTCGCGGCGCAGGGAGGCTGACCATGTCGCTGCTTTCCCTGCGCGACGTGCGCGTGCAGTTCAACACCGCGGGCGGCGTCGTGCGCGCCGTCAACGGCGTCAGCCTCGACCTCGCCGTCGGGGAAACCCTGGGCCTCGTGGGCGAGTCCGGGTGCGGCAAGTCGACCTTGGGCAAGGCGATCATGAAGCTGGTGCCGGTCAGCGGCGGCGCGATCGTAGTCGAGGGCGTCGACATTGCGCCGCTCAATCGCGCGCAGCTCACCGACATGCGCCGCAAGGTGCAGATGATCTTCCAGGACCCCTACGGCTCGCTCAACCCGCGCTCGACCGTGGGCCGCTCGGTGGCCCAGCCGATGGTCCTGGCCGGCTGGAAGCCCGAGGCGACGGCCGAGCGGGTCGAGACCCTGCTGCGCTGGGTCGGCCTGCCGAGCGACGCCAAGCAGCGCTACCCGCACGAATTCTCCGGCGGCCAGCGCCAGCGCATCGGCATCGCCCGCGCCCTGGCGCTCAGCCCCAAGCTGATCATCTGCGACGAGCCGGTCTCGGCGCTCGACGTCTCGGTGCGCGCGCAGGTGATCAACCTGCTGGAGGACCTGAAGAGCCAGTTCGGCGTCTCCTACCTGTTCATCAGCCACGATCTCAGCGTGGTCGAGCACATCGCCGACCGGGTGGCAGTGATGTATCTCGGCATGCTGTTCGAGGTCGGCGGCCGCGACCAGATCTGGAAGAGCCCGCAACATCCCTACACCCGGGCCCTGCTGGCGGCGGCGCCGATCGCCAACCCGAAGCTCGCCCGCGCCCGCCAGCGCACCGTCCTGCAGGGCGAGCTGCCGAGTCCGCTGAACCCGCCGCCCGGCTGTCCCTTCAATTCACGCTGCCCGATGGCCCAGGACCGCTGCCGGGTCGAGAAGCCGGTCCTGCGTCCCGTCGCCAACGGCGCGCAGGCCGCGTGCCATTTCGTCTGATTTGGCTATGATCCGGGCCATGAGACTGCCCGCCTTCTTCGCCACCCTGCTTGCCGCCGGTGCCTTTTCCGGTGCCGCGTCCGCCCAGACCATGGAGTTCGCCTGCCCCGACCCGGGCACGACCTTCACCTATGACAGCGGGGTCAAGGTCGTGGCGCGCGGCCGCGACGGCACGGACTGCACCATGGACCGGGTGGGCGGGAAGCCCTTCAAGCTGCGCGCGCTGCTGTTCGACAATCCTTCGGCCGACGGCGCCGACCTCACCGCCTTCCTCGCGGCGCTGCGGCCCGAGCGCCTGTGGCCGCTCGAGGTCGGCAAGAAGATCGAGGCGAGCTACAGGGTGGGCGGCGGCACCTGGACCTACACGCTCGCCGTGGCGCGCTACGAGCGGCGCACCGGGCCCGGCGAGAAGATGATCGACACGTTCCTGATCGAGATGCACGAGACCGGCGACAAGGGGCAGCGCACCATCTCGCGCTGGTGGATCTCGCCTGCCGACAAGTTCGCCATCCGCTACGATTTCAGCGACGGCGCCGGCAAGGCCAACCGCGCGGTGGTGACGGAAGTCACGAAGTAGGCACGGAGCGACGCCGCGCTTCAGCCTCAGGAGGCCAGGAGACTCGTGCGGTCGGTTGAGTCCGCCTTCGTGGTCGTGCTTCCGACGAAACAGTCAAAGACCGAGCCGATAGAACCTCGATGCCGTGTCGTGGAACAGGTCGGCCTTCTCCGCCGCACTCGCGCCCTGTGCCAGCCTCTTGCAGGCGTTCCAGAATACGCCGTAGCCGTACGAGCCCTTGTCGACAGGGAAGTTGCTTTCGAACATCGCACGGCTGGGGCCGAACGCAGCAATGCAGGTCTCCACATAAGGCCGCCAGGCGGCGGCGAGCTGCTCCGAGCTGGGCGGCAGCTCGCCTTCATGGACGTCGAAGCCGAACATCTTCATGCCGAGACCGCCGAGCTTCACGTGAACGTTGGGGCACGCCGCCAGCTCGCGGATACGGGCGCTCCAGTCGGCGAACACCTCGTCGCGCTTGCCCTTGTAGCGGCCAAGTCCGATCGGGCCGCCGACATGGTTCATCACGATCGGTGTCGCCGGAAAAGCGCGCGCCAGGTCGACCACATCGCCGAGTTGGGGATGGAAGGCCCAGGCGTCGAAGCTGAGACCGAGCGGCGCCAGTTGCGCGAAGCCCTCGCGCACGCGCTTGTCGAGCAACAGCCCCTGCGGCCGGACGAATGTGGCGCCCCACTGCGCCTGGTCCGGATCGCTGGACGCGATATAGCGGATGCCACGAAACCGCCCACCGCCCACCGCGATCATCGCCTCGAGGACCTCGGCCACCCTTGCGCCCAGCATGAGGTCGGCATAACCCACGATGCCGGCGCAGAGGCGTGGCTTGCCGTAGCCGCCACTGGCGCTCATCGACGCGACCCCGTTCGCGAACTCGATCTCGCCCACCGGCCGCATCTCCTCAGGCCCGCCGGCGCGATACATCGACAGCCACTCCAGATAGACGGTGGCGACGATGCTGTGGCCGCTGCCGATATCCTCCAGCAGGTCCGACATCAGGTATGTGCCGCTCTCCGGCCGGTCGATCAGGTGATGGTGCGGATCGACGATCGGCAAGGCGGGATCGAGCGGGTCCTCCCGGCGACGATCGAGCCATTCCTTGCGTATGGCCAGGTGCGAGCTGATCTGTGCGCTGATCGCGGACGACATCGCTTCCTCCTCAGTAGCTCGGCTTGGTCGAGAACGGCGTCAGCTGTAGCTCGTGCGTCCAGACCGACCGGTCCTGCGTGTGAAGGTAGTAGAAGGCCTCGGCGATCTTCACCGGGTTCATCACTTGCTCGGGATTCTGCCGGGCACGCGGCAACGCGTGAGTGCCGGGCGAATCAATGAGGCCGTCGATCACGACATTGGCGACGTGCACGCCATGCTCAGAATATTCCTCAGTGAGGACCTGGGCCAGTGTGCGCATCATCACCCGCGGATAGTAGAGCGACTGGCCCGTCATCCGCTTTCGCCCGCGCAACGAGCTCGAATTGTTGGAAAAGAAGAAGGAGCCCTCGCCGCGCTTGCGCATCGCCGGCAGGACTTCCTTGGCGACCAGGAACGGGCCGCGGCTGGCGATGTGCTGGGCGGTGTCGAACATCTCCACTGGGATGTGCTCGAGCAGCTCCTTCTCGGGCGGCAGGTCGCGGCCTTCGAGATAGCCCGCGTTGTAGACCACGACGTGCGGATCTCCAGCGTCGTTACGGATCGTGGCGAAGGCCGCGGCGACCGACTCTTGCCGCGAGAGATCGAGCTCGACGATGGTGCAGTCGCCGCCCTGCGTGCGGATCGCCGCCTCGAGCGTCGATGCGTTGGCGGCCGTTCGGGTCGTCAGCACGACGAAGAACTCCTCGGCCGCGAACTTCTGGGCAATGGCGCCGCCGATGCCCCAGCGCACGCCGACCGGCAGATCGCTGTCGTCCACCGCCTTGCCATGGGCTAGCCTGGTGTTACGGCCATCGGCCTGCCATTTCGACGTGGCGCCGATGATCACGGCGACCGGCTTGCCGTTGGTGTTCTTTGCCATTTGAGCTGCTCCCCTACCTGATCGCGATACTCCTCGGGATACCAGCGAATGGAAAGGGCTAGGCCACCGATCCCGGATCGGTGTTGGCGCCGCAGATCAATGTGGCAACGCGCTCGCCGGGCGCGGGACGATAGGCGCCAGCACGCAGGGCAGCGAGGCCGGTCGCGCCGGCCGGTTCGGCGACGATGCGCAGCTCGTCCCAAAGCGCACGCTGCGTCTCGCGCACGGCCTCGTCGGTGACCAGCACGGAGCTGCGGACCAGCGCACGCGCGAGCTCGAAGTTCGGGGTGCCGATGCGGCTGGCGCCCAGCGCGTCGGCGGCGATGCCGGAGATCGCGACATCGACCGGCTTTCCGGCCTTCAGCGCCTCGTGCAGGGTCGGCGTGCCTTCGGTCTCGACAGCCACGATCTTCTTGGATGCACCGATCGCGGCGGCACAGCCGGCGATCAGGCCGCCGCCGCCGACGGCGACCAGCAAGGTGTCGAACTCCGCCTGCTCGGCGAATTCCAGCGCGACGCTCCCGGCGCCGGCGAACACGACCTCGTCCTCATAAGCCGGCACCATGAGTGCACCGGTTTCGGCGGCGCGCGCTTCGGAGGCGGCGCGGGCTTCGGCGTAGACGGCACCGACCTGATTCACGACCGCGCCGTAGCTGCGCAGCCGCGCGACCTTTGCCGGCGAGGCGATCATCGGCACGAAGATCTCGGCCTTGTGGCCCAGGGCGCGCGCGGCATAGGCCGCGGCAGCGCCGTGATTGCCGCCCGAGGCGGCGATGATGCCGGCGGCCGGCACCTTGGAGGCCAGCAATTTGTGGAACGCGCCGCGTCCCTTGAACGTGCCGCTGACCTGGAGCGATTCGAGCTTGAGCGCCAGCGCTGCCGTCACGCCCAGCGAGTCGGCAACAAGTTCGATGACCGGCGTGCGGCGCACATGCGGACGGATCAGGCCCCAGGCGGCCTCGACTTCGGTTCGAGAGATCATGCGGCTTCTTCACTTCTCCTCCCCCGTCATCGGGGGAGGTGTCCCCGAAGGGGACGGAGGGGTCATGGGCAGAGAGGCAATTTTGACCCCTCCGCCCCGCAAGACGGGGCACCTCCCCATTTGAATGGGGAGGTGGTTACTTTCGGCAGGCCGGAACGTGGCGGAGGTAATGGTCGAAGTCGGGCGTGCTGGCGCGCGGGTCCTTGGCTTCTTCGTCGTAGCGGCGCAGCCGCACCGCCTCGGCGTGATAGGGATTGGCGCGGAAGGCTTCGACCTCATCCGGCGACATCAGGCCGCCCTGGAGTTCGAGACTGCGTACCGAGTCGGGCGCCAGCTTGCCGAAATAGTCGGACTCGACGGTGCAGAGATAACGCTTGGCCGTCACATGCAGGCGAACCGGCTCGCTGACCGCGGGACCGAAGCGCTCGGCCAGCCATTGCGCGCCCAGCTCCTCGTGAACGTCGTCGACGCCGCGCGAGGCGGGATCTTCGCCCAGCCCGTGGATCATGTGTCCGACATCGTGCAGCAGCGAAGCCAGAACGGTTGCCGGTGGCGCACCATCGGCCTCGGCCAGCGCCGCCGCCTGCAGGGCATGTTGCAGCTGGTTGATGTCGGAGAGGCCGTAGCGGCGCGTGGCGCGGCCGACGAAGATGTCGAGGAGTTCCTGACGAAGCGGATCGTTCATGCGTTCTTTTTACCATGAACCGGCTCGTATCCGGGAATCAGGGAAAGCGCCTGCTTCAAAGGGTCCGGCTGCCACGCGCGCGTAACAAAATCGCCATGCATGTCGAGCCCGCCCGTGGGACCCACGAAGCACGCCGTGCCCGGCGTCAGCGCCTTCGGAACCGTGCGTGTGAAGGAGATGCGCCGCTTGGTCAGCAGCGCCTGCAGGGTGGCGTTCTCCTCCCTCGTCGAGTCGGTGAAGCCACTCAGCAGGAAGGCCTGCCGGCGACGGGCGGCGAACCAGGCGGCGAATTTCGGCTCCTCGCCATAGAGCGCATCCAGCAGGATCAGCCCGTTCACGCGATGGTTGGCGCCGCCGCGCTCCAGCGCATAGGCGGCCGACAGGTAGCCGCCGCTATAGGCGGCGATCGTCACCGGCGCCAGATTGAAGCCCCGGCCGGCGCTACGGTGGCCATAGAGGCGCATCAGCCGTTCCGCCGCCTCGTCGAGATACTTGGCGAAATGTCCGCCCCGCCAGAAATTGCCGGCGCTCGAATCGAGGGCGTCGACGGCGAGCTGCGGCGCGACCAGCGCGATGTTCTTGCCCGACTCGTCGACCTGCCGCGGCACCGCCTGGCGCAGCACCACGTCGCGCTCGAGGGTGGCGCCCTGACCATGGAGGAACAGCAGGATCATCACCGGCCGCGACGGATCGAAGCCCTGCGGCAGGTAGAGCAGCGAGCGGCGGTCGCTATAGGTCGTCTCCTCCCAATAGACGTCGCCGCGGCCGGTCGTGTGGCCGCGCCGCTTGCCGTCGCGGGCGTCAAGGAAGGGCTTGGTCGTGTCGGGGATGAAGCCGCGATAGGGGAAGGGCGAGGCGTCGAACGCCACGAGCTGCGTCTTCGCCTCTTTCAGGCCGGGCGGCGGCGCGGGTGCCGCCGGCTTTGCGGCATGCACCGGCGCGGGTTTCGCGGCAGGCTTGGTCGCCTGCCGCTTGCTGGGTTTCCTGGGCTGGGCGTGCGCGGCGGTCGGCATCAGGAGAGCCCCCAGCAGCAGCGCCCGCCGCTTCACGCGACGGCGGAGCGCCCTGCCCCCGTCGCCTGGGGCTGGAGCGGCATGATGACCGAGAAGAAGGCCGGCAGCGCGATCAGATAGGCGAAGGCGCCGACCAGCACCACGGCCGGGAGGCCGAAGCTGGTCGCCACGATCGGCACCAGCGCGGCGCCGATCACCGAGAAGCAGCCGTTGATGCCCCACGCCCACAGGAACATGTGATCCTTGCCCAGGCGCCCGAGCAGCGTCATCGCCGTCGGCATGGGGAAGCCCATGAGGAAGGCCGGCGGGAAGACGATCAGCAGGCAGAGCAGGATGCGCAGCGCGTAGGGCAGCGTGCCGATCCAGTCGAGCGCGTAGTCGATGGTGAAGGCATAGGTCGCCAGGATCGCGAAGATCGCGAGGAACACCTTCGGCATGAACGAGCGCGCCCGGTCGAGATAGCGCTCGGAGAAGAAGCTGCCGATGCCGGAGAAGACCAGCATGCCGGTGATCAGCACCGAGGCCGAGACCGTGGCGTTGGAGAGCGCCAGGATGAAGTGGGAGATCATGCCCACCTCGACGATGATGTAGCCCAGGCCGAGACACAGGAAGTACAGCATCGTGCCGGCCTTGCCGGGATAGCGGCTGAAGATGGTGCGCCAGCCGAACACGACCGGAAACAGCACGAGCGTCAGTGCGAAGACCGTGGCGATGCCGAGCGTCGCCCACAGCAGCAGGTAGCCCCACTCGTCCTGCACCAGCTCGAGCCGGTCGGTGAACTTCAGCAGGTCCGGCACCTTGATGTAGGCGGCGAAGTACGGCTGGTGGTTGGTCAGGATGCGGGTGTCGAAGACATATTTGTCTGCCACTTCCTTCTGCCAGCCACCGTTGATCAGATAATGCCACGCGAGGCGGCCGAGCACGGTGGCCGGCACGACCGGCGCCGGCGGCGGGCCGTCGGCCTTGGCTTCGGTTGCCCCGGGAGCCACCCCTGTCGTCGCTCCGGGGGGCGGCTTGTCGTTGGGCTCCGTCTCGGCCGGCGCGGTCGGATCGGTCGCGTGGCCAGCGAAGAAGAACTGGTCGCGATAGTCCGACAGGATCTGCGGCAGGGCCGACTCGTCGACCTTGAAGCCGGGATAGTAGATCTCGTCGAACGACATCGCCTTGGTGTGGGCGTTGAGCAGCTTGATCTCGGCCGGCGTGAAACCGTCGCGCTTGTAGAGCACGGTGGCGGTCGAGAGATAGGACGAGACGACGTAGAACTTCTGGGCGATGTCCTTGCCGCCATCGATGTCGCGGGCCGCGGCGGCCATCGTCGCATAGAGCTTCAGCACCGATTTGGGCGGCTCTTCCTTGTTCCACAAGGTCACCGACAGGATGCCGCCCGGCGTCAGGGCGCGCATGTAGGCGCTCATCGCCTCGCGGCTGTAGGAATACTTCTCGACGATCGAGAAGCCGCCGGGGCTCGACAGGCCGGCCGAATCGGCCAGCGACAGGTCGATCACGTCGTAGCGGTTCTTCGTATGGGCGACGTAGAGGCGGCCGTCATAGTCGATGACGTTGACCTTCGGGTTGTTCAGGACGTCGCCGGTGAAGTCGCGCAGGAACTTGTCCTCGCGGAAGGCGGACAGCAGCGCCGGGTTACCCTCGGCCACCGTGACCTGGCTGGAGCCCGACTTCAGCGCCACCGCCGTCGAGATGCCGCCGCCGAACTGGACCACGAAGGTCTTCGGGTCCTTCTTCAGCAGGTAGGGGTAGTACATCGGCAGGTACTTGAAGTACGCCGTCTGCTCGGCCGGCAGATCCTTGATGATGCCGGCCGGACCCTCGGAATCGATGTAGAGACCGAGATAGGCGTTCGACGGCATCTTCTCGAGGTTGAAGGCCGCATTGTCGGACTGGCCGGGCGCGAAGTGCAGATACGAGCTGGAATAGACCTCGATGTAGCCGAACGGCGAGGCACGCTCGTAGACGCGCTTGGCGTCGGGGAACTTGCGGGCGTAGGAAACACCCTTGTAGTCCGACACGGCGAGCTTGGGGATGCCCAGCACCTGCGGCGCAAAATGGTGCGCGGCCGCCGACAGGATGGCGACGACGACGATGGCCATCGTGCCGCGGCGATCGCCGAGCGCGACGAACCACAGGATGCCGCCGGCCAGCCACAGCAGCAGCGGCGCCATGATCAGGTCGTCGGGCCGCCAGGCATACATCGCCAGCAGCACGGTGAGGCCGCACAGGCCCGAGCCGACGAGATCGGCGAAGTAGACGCGGCTGAAGGTTTTCTTGGCCTTCAGGAAGATGACGCCGAGATACAGGGCGCCCGCCAGGAACGGCAGGAAATAGAGCACGAAGTTGGCGAACAGGCGCCACTTCTGAACCGGATCGGAGATCAGGAAGATCGCGTTGAACGGCACCTGCTGGGCGGCGAGGTTGCACACCACCATCAGCGGGCCGAAGGCCAGCAGCGCGCCTTTCACGGATCCGATCCAGTGGCGCTCGAACCAGCTCTTGCCGACGCACATCACGGCGCTGGTGAGGCCGAAGCCGAACATGGCGAGGCTCACCACCAGCGAGCCGAAATGGGCCCAGCTGCCGACGGAGAACACGCGCATGATGCCGATCTGCAGCGCGATGATGCTGCCGGCGACCAGGCCTACGGAAAGATAGAAGGAGAGCGGCGGGCGGTGATCGAGATCGACCGTGACGGACAAGGGGGATCTCCGTTGTTTTTGTTGGATCGCTTTATGCGATCTCTAGAGGGGGCGACCTTCAGCCGCTCCGACCTTGATTGTCATCCCGAGGCCGCAGGCCGAGGGACCCTTGCTGTCCGCGAAAGGTCCCTCGCTTCGCTCGGGATGACACCGATGCCGAGACGCCGTCCGCACAACCTCAGCGGTTGTGCGTGCCGACGATCTTGTCGCCGTCGAGCTTGGTGAAGGGGACGAACGGCACGATCTTGCCGCCGTAGATGTCCTCGCGGCTCGTGGTGATGGAGCCGTCGGCGCCCTGCGTCTTGGTCACCTTGAGCACGCGCTGCGCGCCCGGCGGGCCGACCGGAATCACCATCAGGCCACCGGACTTGAGCTGCTGCAGCAGCGGCGGCGGCACGTGGTCGATGCCGCAGGTCACGATGATCTTGTCGAACGGCGCAGCCTCTTCCCAGCCGTAGAAGCCGTCGGCGGCCTTGGTCTTGATGTGCTTGTACTCGGTGTAGCCCTTGTCGATCAGCTTGTCGTACAGGCCCCGCGTGCGCTGGGCGAGCGGCGCGATGATCTCGATCGTGTAGGCATTCTCGGTGAGGTTGGCGATGTAGGCCGACTGCACACCCGAACCGGTGCCAATCTCGAGCACCTTCTCACCGCGCTTGACGTCGATGACGTTGGTCATGCGGCCCTGGACGTGCGGGCCGGACATGGTCACGCCGTAGCCGATGTCGAGGAAGGCATGCTCGTAGCCGCGCTTGGCAATCGCCGGGCTGATCGCGGCGAACTCTTCGCGCGGGGTGAGCAGGAAGGCGCGCATCGTCGCCTGACCCCAGATGTCCTTGTTCCGGATCAGGGCCTGGAAGCGGTCCCAGCGCTGGCCGAGGGCAACGGGATCCTCACCGCGGGCCTTGCCCCAGGCGATGAAGTTCTCGCGCGAGTCCATCGGCGGGTTTAGATCCCAGCTGTAGGGCTTGATCGTGGCAGCGATGGCCGGGGCGGCCAGGACACCGGCGGCAAGCGCGACCGAGCCGGAGACGAAAGTGCGCCTCTTCAAGATATTCCTCCTTGGCGCGGACCCGTTGAAAGAGAGGGACAAACCGCCGGAAAAGCCCGGCGGTTCGGGGGCGACCGCGCGTCGAATAGATACGGGAATTGTGGCGGATTTGCCAGCGCGGCCATGCTAGGTGGTCCGTAACAATCACGAATCGAGGGAGGAAATCATGAGCCGTAATCTGTCCCGCCGCGCCGCCTTGGGCGCCGCGGCCGCCCTGCCTGCGGCCGCCCTGCTGCCCCGGGGTCTGCAGGCCCAGGCCGCGTGGAAGCCGACCCAGAACGTCCGCATCGTCGTGCCGGCCGCGCCCGGCGGCACCACCGACATCGCCGGCCGCCTGCTGGCGGCGTTTCTGACCGAAGCCTGGGGCCAGTCCTGCGTCGTCGACAACAAGTCGGGCGCCGGCGGCGTCATCGGCTCGACCGAGGTCGCCAAGGCGGCCCCCGACGGAAACACGATCCTGATGGGCAACATCGGCCCGCAGTCGATCGCCTACTCGCTCTACCGCAACATGCCCTACACGCAGGCCAGCCTGATCCCGGTGTCCAACGCCATCACCGCGCCCAACGTGCTGGTGGTGCACCCGTCGGTCCCGGCGACGACGGTGCCGGAGTTCGTGGCCTGGCTGAAGGCGCAGAACGGCAAGGCCTCCTACGCCTCGTCCGGCACCGGCCAGTCGCCCCACCTGTGCGGCGCCTGGTTCCTGCAGCTCACGGGCACGAAAGCCGAGCACATTCCCTATCGCGGCGCGGCGCCGGCGCTGACCGACCTGACGGCGGGCGTCACCCAGTTCTTCTTCGACAATCTGACGACGGCCATCGAGTTCGTGCGCGCCGGCAAGCTTCGGGCGCTCGGCCTCACGTCGGCGCAGCGCAACCCCCTCACCCCCGACCTGATCCCGATCAGCGAGACCATGCCGGAACTGAAGCCCTTCGATGTGTCGACCTGGTTCGGCGTCTTCCTGCCGGCCAACACGCCCAAGCCCATCGTCGATTCGCTCAACGCCCAGATGAAGGCGTGGCTCACCGACCCGAAGACCCTGGAGCGCATCAAGACCATGGCGGGCTTCCCCGCCTACGGCACGCCCGAGCAGTTCAACGCCTTCGTCACCGCGCAGATCGCGCAATGGAAGGGCGTCATCGACAAGGAAGGCCTGAAGCTCGACGTGAACTGAGCCTCACATGATCTGGTTCACCACGCCGCCATCGACACGCATCGCCGCGCCCGAAGTGCCGGACGCGGCTTCGCTGCAGAGATAGACGCCCAGCGCTGCCACCTCCTCCGACGAGGTGAAGCGCCGGATCAGCGAGGTCGGGCGAAAGTCGCGCAGGAAGCCCGCCTCGATCTCCGCGACACTCACGCCCGTGGCCTGGGCCCGCTCGGCGCGCATCCGGTCGGTGTTCTCGGTGTGGGTCGGACCGGGCAACAAGGCGTTCACGGTGACACCCGTGCCCGCGAGTTCCATGGCGAAGCCGCGCGACAGGGAAAGCTGCGCGGTTTTCGTCATGCCGTAGTGGATCATCTCCCGGGGAATGTTCAGCGCCGATTCGCTCGAGACGAAGACGATACGTCCCCAGCCGCGCCCGGCCATTCCAGGCGCGTAGTGGCGCGTGAAGCGCACCCCACTCATGACGTTGACCTCGAAGAAGCGCTGCCATTCGCCGTCGTCGATCTCGAAGGCGGGCTTGCGGCCATAGATTCCGAGATTGTTCACCAGGATGTCGATCTGCGGCACCTTGCCGAACACAAGCGCCGCACCCTCCGCCGTCGCACAGTCCGCCGCGATACCCGTGGCCTTGGCGTCCGGCACGGCTTCCCTCAACCGCTTCAGCGCGTCGTCGACGCCCGCCTGCCCGCGGCCCGTGATCACCACGCTCGCTCCTTCGGTGGCGAGTCCCTTGGCGATGGCGTAGCCGATGCCGGCGGTCGAGCCGGTGATGAGCGCATGCTTGTTGGCTAGTCCCAGATCCATGGCATTCCCTCCTTCAGGGTCGTGGCACGGTAGGCAGCGCTCCCGGGCCTTGCCAAGCAGCGGTCTGCAGCAACCATCAGCATTCTGATATTCGGAGTCGCCGATGTTCCAACCCCGCCTCACTTACGATGCCTTTGCCAGGATCGCACCCGTCGCCCAACCGTCGCTGATCGCCATGGGCCGGCAGACCGACGACTCCGGGATCGACAAGCAGATCATCGAGCTGGTGAAGCTGCACGTTTCGCAGTTCAACAACTGCGCCTTCTGCCTGCAGATCCATCTCAACGTCGCACACAAGCTCGGCGTGCCGCAGGAGAAGCTCGATCTGGTGGCAACATGGGAAGAGGCCGGCATCTTCTCGGAGCAGGAACGCGCGGGGGCTTACCTGGGCGGAGACGCTGACGCGCCTCGTCTGCCGCAGCGTCTCGAACGAAGCCTACCAAGCGGTGCGCCGGCACTTCAGCAAGGAGGACGTCGCCTTCCTCTCGGTCTCGATCGCCACGATCAATGCCTAGAACCGGCTGGAGCCGCGTTCCGCTTTGCCCCGCTGATTCAGAGGACGACGGTGGCGGCGGCGTGAACTTACTACCTTGCAGGTAGTTGCCGCCAACCGCGCCGGTGGCAGAAGCTCTGGAACATGTGGATCTCCATTGCCCTGCCGCTCGCCTTCGCCGTCGTCGGCGTCATTCACCTGTTGCCCGTCGCGCCGGTGTTCCTGCCCGAAACACTGTCACGCCTCTACGGCATCGCGCCGACCGACACGACGATGCTGGTGCTGATGCGCCATCGCGCGCTGCTGCTGGCGCTGGTCGGCATCCTCTGCCTGTGGGCCTGCTGGTGGGTGCCGATTCGACCCGCCGCGCTGCTGGCCGCGGCGATCAATGTCGTGGGCTTCCTCGCCTTCTATGCGCTGTACGGCAACCCCGACGGCGCGCTGAGGGTCATCGCCGTTGCCGATCTGATCGCGCTGCCGTTCCTCGCTTTCGCTGCCTGGGCCACCTTGGTTCGCTGAACGAGAACTACTATTGACACTCATTCGCATTTAGGATTCGGTGCTGCCATGCCTGACATCACCCTTGCGCGCGCGCCTCGTCTGCTCGCCCTCGACCAGTTGCTGTCCCGCCGTTCGGTGGGTCCCCTGCAGGAGCCGGCCCCCGACGGCGCCGACCTCGACCTGATCCTCGATGCGGGCCTGCGCGCGCCCGACCATGGGCGGTTGCGGCCCTGGCGCTTCGTCGTCATTCGCGGCGAGGCACGCCTCGTCTTCGGCGAAAAGCTGGGCGAGGCCGCCGCGGTGCGCGATCCGGCGACTGCCGCCACCCTTGCCGAGCGCTACCGCGCCTGGGTCCGCCGCACGCCGATGCTGATCGCCGTCGGCGCCGTCGTGAGGCCGGGCAACATCCCCGAGATCGAGCAGCTGCTGGCCGCCGGAGCCGCCGCGATGAACATGCTGAACGCGCTGCACATGCTGGGCTACGGCGGCATGTGGGTGACCGGCCCGAATACCTACGATCCCGGCGTCAACCGGTTGCTGGGCTTCGAATCGCCGTCGCGCCTCGTCGGCTTCCTGACCGCCGGGACACCCGTAGCGACGAACGCGCCGATCTCCGCGCGGCCCGACCGGGCCGCGCACGTCACCGAATGGACGCCCGGCTGAGCCGGGCCGCGCTCTACTTGCCGGCGGCGTCGAGCGCCTGCGACAGGTCGGCGAGGATGTCGTCGATGTGCTCTAGGCCGATCGACAGCCTCACATAGCCGTCCGAGACGCCGGTCGCGAGCTGCTCCTCGGGCGAGAGCTGGGAGTGCGTGGTCGAGGCCGGATGGATCGCCAGGCTCCGCGCGTCGCCGATGTTGGCGACGTGATAGAGCAGCTTCAGCGAATCGATGAAGCGGCGACCCGCCTCGCGGCCGGCCGCCAGCTCGAAGCCGACCAGCCCGCCATAGCCACCCTTGAGATAGGTGTCGGCGCGTCGCCGGCTCTCGCCGGTCTGCTGCGACGGGTGGATGACCTTCGCGACCTCGGGCCGCTTGGCGAGGAAGTCGGCGACCGCCTGGGCGTTCTTCACATGGCGTTCCATGCGCAGGGTCACCGTCTCGATGCCCTGCAGGATCAGGAAGGCATTGAACGGCGACAGCGCCGATCCGAGATCGCGCAGCAGGGTCGTGCGGGCCTTGATGATGTAGGCCACCGGGCCGATCGCCTTCACCGCCTCGACCCAGACGGCGCCATGATAGCTGGGGTCCGGTGTGTTCAGCGCGGGCTGACGCTTCGGATGCGCGGCCCAGTCGAAATTGCCGCCATCGACGATCAGGCCGGCGATCGAGGTGCCGTGGCCTCCGAGATACTTGGTGCCGGAATAGACGACGACCGCCGCGCCGTGATCGAACGGCCGCGCGAGCAGCGGCGCCGCCGTGTTGTCGACGATCAGCGGAATGCCGAGCGGGCGGCCGATATCGGCCACTTCCCTGATCGGGAAGACCGCGAGCTTCGGGTTGGGCAGCGTCTCGGCATAGTAGGCGCGGGTGCGCTCGTCGGTGGCGCGGGCAAAGGCCTGCGGATCGGCCGGATCGACGAAGCGGACCTCGATCCCCTGATCCTTCAGCGTGTGGGCGAACAGGTTCCACGTGCCGCCATAGAGGTCGGTCGAGCTCACGACATTGTCGCCCGCTTTCGCCAGATTCTGGATCGCGAAGGCTGAGGCCGCCTGCCCCGAGCTCACGGCCAGCGCCGCGACACCGCCCTCGAGGGCCGCGACGCGCTGCTCCAGCACGTCGAGCGTCGGATTGCCGATGCGGGTGTAGATGTTGCCGAGCTCCTTCAGCGCGAACAGGTTCGACGCATGCTCGGTGTCGCGGAACTGATAGGAGGTGGTCTGGTGGATCGGCACGGCGACCGAGCCGGTCGTGGCGTCGGCGCGCCAGCCGGCATGCAGCGACAGGGTCTCGGGATGGCGGGAGTTGGTCATGATCGGCCTGCTGGGTTGCGGGGACCGGCCAACCTCATCGCAGCGGGCGCCGCAGTCAAAGGGAATGGCTGTCGACGTCCGACTGGCGGACCATGGATTCAACCTCCCGGCCACCAGCGCTACAGCAAAATTTTCTCTATCGCCCGGGGGAGGAGACCGTCTGCGCGGTGGGCGGCGGGAACGCGGGCGGCGCCGGGTTGGCCTGCTTCAGGCCGCCGATCGGCACCGGCGGCGGCAGATCCTCCTGTCGCCATCCGCCCCCCAGCGCCTTGACGAGGTTGGCGCTGGCGATCAGCCGGTTGAGGCGGATGGTGAGCAGCGCCTGCTCGGCGGAGAGCGCCGCGGCCTGCGTCTGCACGACGGTGGTGTAGGGAACGGTACCGACACGATACTGATTGAGGGAGAGGCGCTCGGCTTCGCGGGCGGCGGCAACGGCGGCGCGCTGCACCCGCTCCTGCAGCACGAGGATCCGCTGCTGGGCGAGCGCATCCTCGACCTGCTGGAAGGCCGTCAGGATGGTCTG
>CANIEC010000037.1 GCA_947466085.1 Rhodospirillales bacterium | reverse complement strand
GATCTGGTCGGAGATCGAGAGGGTGAACGCCAACTTCGCCCGCGTCGAGACGATCAAGCGCTTCTATCTGATCGAGCAGCAGCTCACCCCCGAGGACGAGGAGCTGACGCCGACGATGAAGCTGAAGCGGTCGTTCGTGAACACGAAGTACAAGGATCAGATCGACGCCATGTACCGGCCGCAAGCTGCCTGAGCGAGCGCGGCCTGAGTTCATGGAGTTCCTGAAAGCGTAGTGGAGCAAAGAGTAGCGATCCGTTCGTTCGGCAAAGGGCCACCCTGCTGGGCGGCGTACCGGGCCTCGCCGCCCTGCCGGCGGTGACGCAGCAGATCAAGGTCACCAACCAGGGCATCACGCCCGCCTGGCAGGCCGTTGAGAAAGTCGAAGCCCTGGCGAATTAACAAAACAAACGAAATAAACGAATCAAACGAACCGCGGAGCGGCGGGGCCGCGAACGGCCGCCGGGTGGTGCCGAAGCGCGATGTCAAGAATCGAGGGCAACCCCTTCCACGACAAAGGCCCGGGCGTCCCCCGGGCCTTTTCTTTTACACTCCGGAAACCTCCATTTCGCCGTGCATAACCGCTGCGAAACTGCTCTACTTGGCAGGAAGTCGCAGCAAGCGACGACGGACCGGGTCGTGTGCGCCACCCGCCGCAACGTCAGAAGAGCGCAGCAGTGGAGGAAACGGATAATGCATCTCAGGGCATTCGCGGTAACGCTTGCCTGCACGACGACGCTGGCGGTGATGCCGGCTCTCGCGCAAACCAAAGTCACCAACCAGGGCATCACGCCGACCGAGATCGTGATCGGCACGCATCAGGATCTCTCCGGTCCGATCAAGACCTGGGGCGTCCCCGTCGCCAACGGCATGAAGCTCGCCGTCGAGGAAATCAACGCGGCGGGCGGCATCAACGGCCGCAAGCTGAAGCTGATCATCGAGGACAGCGCCTACGACCCGAAGAAGGCCGTGCTCGCCAGCCAGAAGATGATCGAGAAGGACAAGGTGTTCGCCATGATCGGCGGCATGGGCTCCGCGCCCGTGATCGCCGCGCAGGACATCCTGTTCGACGCGGGCGTGCTCCAGCTCTTCCCGCTGACCGCCGCCGAGTTCACCTACAAGTTCGACCCCGGCAAGCCGCAGGAACGGCTGAAGTTCAGCAACCTGCTGCCCTATGTCGAGAGCACCCGCGCGGCCGTGAAGTACATGGTCGAGTGGAAGAAGCCCACGAAGCCCTGCCTGATGTACCAGGATGACGAGTACGGCAAGAACGTGCTCGACGGCTTCACCCAGCAGCTCGACGCCATGAAGCTGAAGCCCGCGTCGATCACGACCTACAAGCGCGGCGCCTCCGATTTCAGCGCCCAGGTCGCCAAGATGAAGTCCGACGGCTGCGACCTGGTCGTGCTGGGCACCATCCTGCGCGAGACGATCGGCGCCATCGCCGAGGCCAAGAAGCTCGGCTGGGACGTCACCTTCCTCGGCGCGACGCCGACCAACATCCCCGACACGATCACGCTCGGCAAGGACGTGGTCGAGGGCTTCTATGCCGCCGGCGCCTTCGAGACTCCCTATGCCGACACGGCCAAGGGCAAGGTCAAGGACTGGGTCGAGGCCTACAAGAAGATGTTCGGCACCGACGCCAACACGCAGTCCGTCATCGGCTACAACGCCGTCATGACGTTCGCGCACTATGCCAAGCTCGCCGGCAAGGACCTGACGGGCCAGAAGATGCTCGACGCGCTCGAGTCGGGCGATCCGTACCTCGACATCTTCAACTCGCCGCCCAGCAAGTTCTCCAAGACCAACCACCTCGCGAACACGATCACGCAGGTGCAGCAGGTCAAGAACGGCCGCTGGGTCGTGATCAAGGAAGGCTTGGCCTTCTAGTCGTCGGCCGCCGCCACAAACACAAAACCCGGACGGGCGACCGTCCGGGTTTTTCTATGGCCGACACCAAACCGGGCGTCAGACCGGCGGCACCGGCACCTTGTTGCGGCGGAGCTCCTGCTGCAGCACCGGAATGGCAGCGCCGGTCTGGCCCTCGTGGCATTGGGCGATCGCCACGCGCGCCGTGATGTCGGCGTCGGTGTTGTCCTGGTCGCCGGCGCTGTCGCCCATGCCGCTCGCGACATACTCGCCATAGGCCCAGCTGAGCTTGGTGCAGTAGGCGGCGGCCTGGGCCGCCGTCATGCCGGGCGGCGGACCGCTCGCCGTCTGGGTGCAGGCCGCCGCCAGCAGCGGCAGGAGAATCAGTCCGGCAACCCGGGTCATGTGCATGGGAGTTCTCACGGGGGCGGCACCTCGACCTTGTTGTTGCGCAGCTCCCGCTGCAGCACCGGAATGCCCGCGGCGGTATTGCCGTCCTGGCACTGCGCCACCGCGACACGGGCGTCGATGTCGGACTGTCCACCGCCCCTGCCGACGCCGCCCATCGACGTAGGAAGGCCGGCGACATATTCGCTGTAGACCGTCGTGAGCTTCGTGCAATAGGCCGCGCCCTGCGCCGCCGTCATGCCCGGCGGGGGCCCGCCCGCAGTCTGCGTGCAGGCGGCCAGGACGACCGGCGCGACCACACATCCGAGAATTCTCGTCCACTTCTCCATGCAATCCTCCACGACGATACGCTAACGCAGCACACGTTTTGCCGCTATGCTCCCCTCGTTATGAGCGATGAACTTTCCGGGAGAGTGGCGGTCGTCACCGGCGGCGGTTCGGGCATCGGCGCCGCCTCGGCCGCCCTGCTCGCCGCCGCGGGTGCCACCGTGATCGTGGCCGACCTGGCCGAGGGCTCCAAAGAGACTCGGGTCGGCCGCTTCGTAACGCACGACGTCGTGTCGGAGGAGTCCTGGCAGTCCCTGCTGGCCGACATCCTCCAGCGCGAAGGCCGGCTCGACATCATGGTCAACAATGCCGGCATCTCCGGCGGGGCCGGGAATCCCGAGACCACGACCGTCGAGAACTGGCAACATGTCCAGGCGATCAATTCCGAAGGCGTGTTCCTCGGTTGCAAGTACGCCATCCAGGGCATGAAGCATCTCGGTGCAGGCAAGACGGCCCCCGGGGGCTCGATCGTCAACATCTCCTCGATCGCCGGCCTGGTCGGCGGCGCCGGTCCCACCGCCTACACCGCCAGCAAGGGCGCGGTGCGGCTGCTCAGCAAGAGCGTCGCGCTCTACTGCGCCGAACAGAAATACGGCATCCGCTGCAATTCCGTTCATCCGGGCGGCGTCGACACGCCGATCTTCAATCCGCTGTGGCAGGCGGTCGGCCACGAACAGGGCAAGGCCTTCCTCGGTTCCCGCCATCCGATCGGCCGCATGGCCGAGCCGCGGGACCTGGGCGAGCTCGTCCTGTGGCTGGCCTCGGACCGCTCGTCCTTCGTCACCGGCGCGGAGTTCACCTCCGACGGCGGGGTCACCGCCGGCCTTATGAGGAGGTCGCTCCTTGCCCCGTCTTGAGAACAAGGTCGTCCTGATAAGCGGCGGTGCTTCGGGCATCGGTGCCGCGACCGCCCGCATGGTCGTTCGCGAGGGCGGCAAGGCCGTGCTGGCCGACCGCGACGAGGCCAGGGGCCGCGCGCTGGCGGCCGAATTGGGCGACGCCGCGCATTTCGTGCCGCTCGACGTGGTTCAGGAAGAGAGCTGGCAGGCCGCCGTTGCGGCTGCCGTCGAAAAGTTCGGCGCGCTGCACGGGCTGCTGAACGCGGCCGGCGTCGGCGTGCGCAACTCGATCGAGGACTGCACCCTGGCGGAATACCGTCGCGTCAACGACATCAACTCGCTGGGCACGTTCCTCGGCTGCAAGCACGCCATCCCGGCGATGAAGGCGTCGGGCGGTGGCTCGATCGTCAACATCTCCTCGGTGCTGGGCCTGCGCGGCGCGTCCTACGCCATGGCCTACTGCGCCTCCAAGGGCGCGGTGCGCACCCTCACCAAAAACGTGGCGCTGCACTGTGCCCAGCTGAAGTACAACATCCGCTGTAATTCCGTGCATCCCGGCTACATCGATACGCCGATGATCGCGCCAAGGCTCGACACCAACGTCGGCAACATGAGCGGCCGCCAGGCGCTGGAGGAACTCCACCCGCTCGGCCGCCTCGGCCAGGCCGACGAGGTGGCGCACATGATCCTGTTCCTGCTGTCGGACGAGTCGACGTTTTCGACCGGCTCGGAATTCGTGTGCGACGGTGGCTTAACCGCGTAGGCACACCGAGCAAAGGTCCTTCGCTGCGCTCAGGATGACAACATTTTCTGAATTGGCGCACTGCGCTACTTCCAACACTATTGTCATCCTGAGCGCAGCGAAGGACCTTTCGTCTTCTCTTAGGACTTCATCCCCGTGATCGAGCCCGAGACCGCGCGCGGGTCGCGCTTGGGCCAGCGGCCGGCTTCGACCTGGACGATGAAGTCGCCGACGATCCGGTTGAACTGGTCGGGATCCTCGAGGTTGATCGTGTGGCCGCAGTTCGGCATCACCGCCAGCGCCGCCGACGGGATCTCGCGCTTCATCAGCATCGAGGGCGCGAGACAGGGCCAGTCCTCGTCGCCGGTCAGCACCAGCGTCGGGACCGTCATCGCGCGCATCCTGTCGACCAGGTCATAGAGCGAAGGCCGCTCGCCCTGGCAGCCGAGCTGGGTGTTGGCCGACCCCAGCGCCGAATGCTCGGCCAGCGCCTTCTTGAACTCGGCGAAGCCGCGCGGATCCTTGTTCTCGAACTGAACGCGCGTCGGGCCGTAGGCGTACTTCTCGGCGAAGGCCGCCATGCCCTCCTCGGTGAGCGACCTGGCCACGATGCCGACCTCGGCCTTGAACTTCGCCTGCTCGTGCTTCTCCGCGCCATAGCCGACCCCGGCCACGACCAGGGAGCGCGCCCGTGTGGGATGGCGGAAGCCGAAATGGAGGCTGGCGAAACCGCCCATCGAGAGGCCGACTACATGCGCCTTGTCGATCCCGAGATGATCCATCACCGCCAGGATGTCGTCGGTGGCGCGGTTCTGGCTGTAGCTCTCAGGCTTCTCCGGCACGTCGGAGGGCGGGTAGCCGCGCGCGCCGTAGGTGATGCAGCGATAGCGCTGGCCGAAGTGGCGCATCTGCATTTCCCACGAACGATGATCCGCGGCGAATTCGTGCACGAAGACGATGGGCGCCCCGGCTCCCGTCTCCTCGAAATAGAGCTTCACGCCATCGTCGGTCGTCGCATACGGCATCGGTCGATCTCCCTGTCGGCGCCCCTACCCCGCGCGGGCGGGTGTCTGCAAGCGCTGCGCCAATCCCTAGAAACGTTCATGCGCCTCAGATGCGGAATGATGGCACCGTAATGCTAAGGTAACCAATATGAGTGAAATCGGTACCGGCCTGCAGAACGCCTCGGGCATCCGCGCCGCCGTGGAACGGGCGGGTTATGCCTTCGTCGAAGCCTCCGACATGCGAACGGCCCTCGGCCGTTTCGGGTCGCTTGCCGACTGGACGGCCTTCGCCGAGAGCTGGAACGATCTCGAAGTCGACACCTACATGGGCGATGGCGGCCGCTACCGCAGGCGGCGCTTCGGCGTCTACGCGGCTGAGCGTCAGGGGGCCATCGTGCGCGGGGCCCACCAGCCGCACTATCAGGGGCGCGACTACAACACGCTGAACGGCGGTATCGAGCGCTGGTTCAAGCCTGTGACCGAGGAGATCGGCAGCGGTTCCTCGATGCGCACCATCCTCGAATACTGCCGCGCCCTGTTCGGCCGCCTCGCACCCGATGCGAAGAAGTGGCACGTCGAGGTCCACCAGTTCCGCATCGAGGCCAGGACCGGCGAGGCCGGCAAGCCGACACCCGAGGGCATGCATCGCGACGGCGTCGACTATGTGCTGGTGCTGCTGATCAACCGCCGCAACATCGCCAGCGGCACGACGACGGTCCACGATCTGGACAAGCGCGCGCTGGGCAGCTTCACCCTCACCGATCCGCTCGATGCCGCGCTCGTCGACGATTCCCGCTGCTACCACGGCGTGACCCCGGTCCAGCCGGAGAACCCGGCCCAGCCCGCCTATCGCGACGTGCTGGTGGTGACGTTCAAGAAGAAGTCGGCGACGTAGTTATCCCCGTCGTCCTGAGCGGAGCGCCGAAGGCGCGAAGTCGAAGGACCTCTTTTCGTTTCAACGCGCCGTGCGTCAGAAAAAAGGTCCTTCGACTGCACCGCCCTTCGGCCGGCTCCGCTCAGGACGACGAAGTGTTTTGTTGGGCGGGAGGAAACTCAAAGCTGCCGAGCGTGCAGCTCACCGCGAAGATCGGGACCGGTTCGCAGAAGTCGATCCGTCCCTTCGCTCCCCCGGCCGCAGCCGCAGCGGCGATGAACGTCCGGATCTCGAAGCCGCCCTGGCCGGCCTCACGATAGATTTCGGCGTCGGTGTAGGAGAGAAGCGCCTCGCGGTCGTTGGCAGACCAGCGACGCAGGAACTCGCGGTCCCATTCCTGGTTGATCTTTCCGGAGTCCGGCGTGGCAGGCCAGTGCGAGAGGCCGCCGGTGCCGATCAGGGCGATGCGTTCCGGAACCGAGTCGGCCGCCCGCCGCAGCGCCTCGCCGAAGGCCCAGGCGCGGGCCAGCGGCGCGAGCGGCGGGCCTTGGCAGTTGATGTTGGCCGGCACGATCGGCAGGTCGTAGTCGGGGGTCAGGAAGTGCAATGGCACAGAGATGCCGTGGTCGAACTTCCATTCCTCGGCATAGGCCACGTCGACCGTCTGCATGACGTTCTCGATCAGCCGGCGCGACAGGGCCCTATTGCCCGGCACGGTCGTGCGCCCGATGCGCAGGAACGCCTCGTCCTCGATGGGGCCCTCGTAGCTGTCGGCCATGCCGATCGCGAAGGCCGGCATGTTGTTCATGAAGAAGTTGGCGAAGTGTTCGGCCGCGATCACCACCAGCGCGTCGGGTCGGGTGGCCCGCATCTCATCGCCCATGCGACGGAACGCAGTCTCCAGCGCCTGCCGCGTCTGGGTGTCGGCACGCTCGGCGCGGCCGGTGATGCCGGGGGCGTGGCTGCAGGCGCCGCAATAGACGAGGGGCATCAGCGTGTCTCCCGTTCCGCCTTGAGGCGCGCATCGTGCGCCTCGACGCCTTCATAGCCGGTGGCGGCATAGACGCCCTCGCGCACCGGCCCGTGCTCTCGAAGCCCCTGCCGCATGCGCTCGAGATAGTCGGTCCACTCGATGCGGTGCAGCGCCGCGAAGTGCATCAGGAGCTGGCCGTTGACGCCCAGCACGTAGAGAAGCCCGATATCGGGCTTCCGCAGGGCGCCGATCTCCTCCTGGGTGAGATCGTATTCGCCGAGCACGGCATCGCGCTCGTTGGCATAGCGCTGCCGCGCGCGCGGGTCGCGGTTGAGCTGATAGATCAGCTTCTGGACCTGGTAGAGGCTCATCCCCAGCCCTCCCGCGCTTCCGTACGGAGCGTCTAGCCGCCGCTGCCGATGGTCACGCCGGCGTCGGCGATGATCGTCTGCCCGGTGATGAAGGCGCCGGCCTTGCCGGCCAGCATCACCGCAATGCCGCCGATATCGTCCGGCTCGCCGATGCGCCCGAGCGGGGCGCCCTTGAGGCGGACGGCGAGATACTTCGGGTCGTCCCACAGCGCCTTGGCGAAGTCGGTCTTCACCAGACCCGGGGCGATCGTGTTCACGCGGATATTGTCCTTGCCGTACTCGACGGCGAGGTTGCGCGCGAGCTGCATGTCGGCGGCCTTGGAGATGCCGTAGGCGCCGATCACCGGGGTGCCGCGCACGCCGCCGATCGACGAGACGATGATGATCGAGCCGTCCTTCTTGGCGCGCATGTCGGGCAGGCAGAAGTTGATCAGCCACATGCTCGACAGGATGTTGTTGTGCATCACCTTCATGAACACGTCGTCGGGCAGCTTCTCGTTCGGCCCGTAATAGGGGTTCGAGGCGGCGTTGCAGACGAGGATGTCGACCGGGCCGAGCTGCTTGCGGGTCTCGGTGATCAGATTCTCGCACTGCGACTTGTCGGAGATGTTGCAGGGGATGACGATCGCCTCGCCGCCGGCCGCCTTGATCTCCGCCGCCGCTTCCTCACAGGCCGGTGCCTTGCGGCTCGAGACCACGACCCTGGCGCCCTGAAGCGCGAGGTGCAGGGCGATCGACTTGCCGATGCCCTTGCTCGAGCCGGTGACGACGGCGACCTTGCCGGTAAGGTCGAAAAGCGGCGATGCCATTGAGCTGTCCTCCAGAAGATTTCGGCTTCTTGTGTGGCATGAACGCAAGGACTCGAAAACCCCCGCAACCGTGGCCGGGACCGTTCACGAAGGCCTGATTTGCTGGGGCGAACGTCGCGACCCTAGCTTGGCGTCCAGTCCACAGGAGTTCTCGATGCGCCTCACCACCAGGATCGGCGCCGTGCTCGCGGGTCTCGTCGCGCTGCCCGCCCTTGCGGTCGCCGCCACGATCGGCGGCGTCTACTACGCGCCGCAGTATGACTATCGCGATTTCTTTGCCGCCACCGACGGCCGGAATTTCCCGGTGATCCTGGCGGGCAACGCCTTCCCCGGCGTCGATCCCGGTGTGGTGGCACGCGACCTCCTGCCGGCGATGCAGGCGGCCAAGCCTCGACCGGCGCTCACCTTCACCTACGACCGCCCGATTCCGCCGGCCAGCCCCGACTACCGGCTGGTCCTGGTGTTCGATCCCGCCAACGATCTCAATGCCGATCCCGTCTGCGCCGGGGAACCGGCGCGCTTCAAGCCGGGCACGCCGGGTCGATTCTATGTCTATGCGATCTATTGCCGGAACGACCGGGCCATGTCCTTTACCACCGCATGGACACAGGCGAGCGGGCCGGCCGATCCGCGCATCGAGCAGCTCTTCCGGCAACTCTTCATGGTCGTCTTCACCGATCAGCAGCGGCGTTACGCCCAGCTCGATCCCGTTCTCATCCCGTGAGCGACCGCGTTCGATCGGGGCCCAGGGACGACTAGAGATCGCAGGCGCATCCCTTTTGTCGGCAGCGCGTTGTATGTGTCGCGTGGCATGGCCTTTCTGAATCGCGAGTTCCTGCGCTGGGCGCGCATATGCTGCCTCATCTCGATTATATGGGCGGCATCGGCGGGGCTGTGGTCTCGCGCGGCCGATGCGCGAAACGGCAAGGTCGTTCTAGCGGTGGCCGGAGACGAGCGCATGGCGTCCGATCTCAAGGAGCTGTCGGAAGACTTCCAGAAGCAGCAGCCCCTGACGGGTGATGCGCTGGGCATATTGCAGGGCGCGCAGGCGATTGCCGCCCAGTTCAACACGGCCCTGCGGTCGCGTGGTTTCTACGACGCGACCATCAATGCCACGATCGACGGCCGACCGATCGCCGACGCCTCCGCCCTGGAGGTCCTCGAAGCGCGTCCGGACACCGAAGCGGCGACCGTCGACGTCACGATCGATACAGGTCCACGCTATCGCATCGGCTCTCTTGCCATCCGTCCACCCGGGGCCCAGCAGTCGCTGCCCGGCATCGACCGCGCGGAGCTCGGCATCGCGCCCGGTGACCCCGCCGATGCCGCCGCCATCATCGCCGCCCAGAACAAGCTGCTGGACGAGTTGCGCAAGCAGGGCCACGCCCTGGCCGCCATCAAGGACCGAGAGGTCATCGTCGATCACGCCACGCGCGAGGCCGAGATCACCTTCGTGGCGGAGCCCGGCCCGCTGGCCAGGATGGGTCCGGTCCGCTTCACCGGCACCGAGAAGGTCGACACGGTCTGGCTTCAGCGCCGCGTGCCGTTCAAGGAGGGCGAGCCCTACTCGCCGGCCAAGGTCGAGGAGCTGCGCGGCAAGCTCACCTCGCTCGGCACGTTCAACGCGGTACGCCTGAAACCCGCGACGGAACTCGACGCCAATGGCGAGCTGCCGATCGAGGCCGAGCTGACGGACCGGCTGCAGCGCTCGTTCGGCTTCGGCTTGAGCTACGAGACCCAGCTCGGCTTTGCGGTCGAGGGATTCTGGGTTCACCGCAACCTGTTCAGCCAGGCCGAGAGCCTGCGCCTGTCGGGTGAGGTCAACCACATCGGCCAGGGCTACGCGATCCTGGACACCGGCTTTGCCTTCCGCGCCGCCTTCCGCAAACCCGACTGGTGGTTGCCGGGACAGGATCTGCGGATGGAAGCGGCGGCGCTGCGTGAAGTGGTCCCTGCCTATACGAGAAAGGCCGCCACCTTCTATGGCGGCTTCGACCGCACCTTCTCACCGCACTGGCAGGCACGCGTCGGCCTGGCAGCCGAGATCGCGGACATCACCCGCAACGGTATCACCCAGAGCTATCGCATGCTCGGCCTGCAGGGGACGGTGCTCTATAATCGCGCCAACAGCGATCTCGACCCGACGCGCGGCTATCGCATCGAGTTCAACGTCCAGCCGTGGGGCGATACCGGACCTGGCGGCGACATGTTCACCATCCTGCGCCTGACCGGCCGTCACTACTGGGACATTGCCGAGCCCGGCCGTACCGTGCTGGCGACGCGCGCTTCGTTCGGCATCGAGCCCACCACCAGCATCGGCGGCATCCCGCCCGACAAGCTCTTTTATGCCGGCGGCGGCGGCTCGGTCCGCGGCTTTGTCTACCAGACCGCCGGACCGCTCGACGCCTACGGCAACCCGCTGGGCGGCGCGAGTGTGGTCGAGGCCAGCGTCGAACTGCGCCAGCGCATCGGCAAGGCGTTCGGCGCCGTCGCCTTCGTAGACACCGGCAGCGCCTACCCTGACGTCCTGCCGAACTTCTCGCAGTTGGCGCCGAGGGTCGGCGCCGGCGTCGGCGTCCGCTACTACACCGACTTCGGGCCGATCCGCGCCGATGTCGGGTTGCCGCTGAACCGCCGGCCAAGCGATCCGCCCTTCGGCCTCTATGTCAGCCTGGGGCAGGCTTTCTGATGCGCGCGCTCCGCATCGCGGCCTATGGGCTGGTCGCCGTCGTGGCGCTTCTCGGCCTCGCCTTTGCCGGCCTGCAGACCGCACCGGGCAAGCGGTTGCTGGCCTCCGTGGCCTCCAACCTCGCCTCCTCGCCCGATCAACGGATCCGCATCACCGGCATCGACGGCTTCGTGCCGACAGACCTGCGCGTGGCACGCGTCGAAATCGCCGACCGCACGGGCCCGTGGCTGCAGGTCGAGGATGCGCGCCTGTCCTGGTCTTTCGCACCGCTGTTGAAGCGCAGGCTGGGTGTCGAGCTCCTGTCCGCCGCAAAGATCGCCGTGCTGCGCGTGCCGCAGGAAGAGAATCAGCAAAGCACGCCCACGACCGGCGGCCTCCGGCTCCCCTTCGACATCGACCTGCGGGCCCTGCGGATCGACGACCTGCATCTCGCGGCCGCTCTCGGCGGTATCGATTCACACTGGAAGATCGGGGGCGAGGCGGCGGTCGCCCGCGACCTCGGCGAAATCAGCGCCCGGCTCGCGGCCGACCGTCTGGAAGGCCCCAAGGGCAAGCTCACCGCCGACCTGCGGCTGGAGCGGTCACCCCGCAGGATCGCAGCCGACATCACGCTCGACGAGGCGTCCGGCGGCATCGTGGCGGCGCTGATGCAGCGGCCCGATCTGCCGGACATCTCCCTGAAGCTCTCGGCCCGGGGCGACGAACGGGACGGCACGGCCGAACTGACGGCCAAGGCCGGCGACGTGGCGACCACGAAGGGCAGTCTGAAATGGATGCCCGATGGGAGCGACACCGGTTTCCAGTCCAGCCTCGACGCCGGCCCGATCGACGTCCCTGCACAGGGCGTCGCCTGGCAGGGGCTGCATCTCGAGGCGGACGGCAAGCTCACCGGCACGATCCGCGTGCGGGGCACGGTCCAGGATCTGAAGCTTGCCACGCTCGATCCCCGCCTGCCGCAACCCGGCACCGTCACGGTCGATGCCACGGTCTCGGATTTTGTCGGCGGCAAGATAAGGGTTCGTTCGTTCGAGGTTGGCATGCCGCTCCTGCGCCTGAAAGGCGACGGGGACTACGTCCCGGCGGACGACAAGGGCGAGGTGCGTGCGAAGGTCGAACTGCCGAGCCTCGCGCCGCTGTCCGCGATGGCCGGCCGAACGCTGAGCGGCAAGGCGCAGGTCGACCTCACGGCGGGCATCGACAAGGGCAATCTCTCCGCCCGTTGGCAGGGTCGTATCGACGATTTCGGCGCGCCCGACGTGCCGCAGGGTCTGGTGGCCACCGTCAGTCTCGCCGGCAACGCCACCCTCGCACCCGACGGCGCCTGGACGATCCGGGACGCGAAGCTCGGAAGCGACAGCGGCACGCTCACCGTGTCCGGCCGTGGCCGCGAGCAGGCGGGCACCCTCGACCTCGCCCTCGATCTGCCCCGGCTGGCGACCTTCCGTGCCGAGGTCCAGGGCGCTGCGACCGCTGCGGCGACCGTGGATTTCGGCGGCCCCGAAACCTCGCTGAAGCTCAAGGTCGAGAGCCGTGATGTCGCCTACCAGAAAATCACCTCGCGGCGCCTCGTGCTCGACACCTCCGTATCGCTGGCCCCCGGCGGCAAGCTGACGGGCTCGCTTCAGGCCGACGGTGACGTCGCGGGCCAGCCCCTGTCGCTCGACGGGAAATTCTCGCATGAAGAGGCCGCCGGCCTCTCGGTGCCGAACCTCACGGGACGCTGGTCGACCGCCCTGCTCGACGTCACCAATCTTGCCATTGCCCAGACGCGGACGACCGGGCACGCGCGCCTGGCAATTCCCCAGCTCAAGGACATCGAGGCGCTGGCCGCTCTGGGCTTCGCGGGCTCGCTCGTTGCGGAAGTCACGGCCGATCCGAATGCCCCCGCCGGCCGGCTCGACGTCTCGGTGACGGGCACCAACCTTGCGGGTCAGGGCCTGGGCGCTGGAACGCTCGACCTCAAGGGACATGTCGACGACCCGGCCGGCCGTGCGGCCACGAGCCTGACGCTCGACGCGACCCGCCTGCGCGGCGCCGGCGGGCTGTCCACCCTGAAGGCGACAGCCAGGGGCGATCGCGCGAGCGGAATCGACCTCGCCCTCCAGGGTTCGGGACCGGAACTGTCCGCCGATGTCGCGGCCAAGATCGAGTTCCTGGCTGACGATATCCGCGTCGCCCTGTCGAAATTCACCGGCCGTTATCGCGACATCCCGCTTGGCCTGAACGCGCCAACCAGGATCACCCTGGCTGGTGCACGCATCGTGATCGATCCGACGAACCTGAGCGTCGGCGCCGGCCGGGTGGCCGTGCGCGGCACGCTCGATCCCGTGGCGAGCGACCTGCAAACCGAAATTGCGGGCCTGCCCCTTACGTTGATCGACACGTTCGCGCCAGGGACTGCCCTGGAAGGCACGCTGCAGGCAAAGGTTCGGGCAACCGGTGCGATGAGCGCCCCCCGGCTGGAGGCGAGCTACAGCGCCGCCGGTGTCCGCGTGCGACGGCCCGACGCCGCGCTGATCCCGGCGCTGTCGCTGCAGGGAACCGCCTCCCTCATCGGCCAGCAGGCGAGCCTCGACGCGCGGCTGGCCGCTGGCGGCAACACGAACTTGACGGTGAAAGGCACCGGAACCGTGCCCCGAGGCGCCGGGCCTGTCGCCGCCAAGATCGACCTGGGAGGCTCGATCGACATCGCGCCTTTTGCGCCCCTCCTGGGCAACGACATCCGCAACGTGAGCGGCCGGCTCCGGCCCAACCTGTCGGTGTCCATCAACGGCACGCAGATCACCGGCACCGGTGCGATCGACTTCGAGGGCGGTGCGCTGACCATGCCGGAAGCGGGCCTGAAACTGAGCGGCGGCCAGGGCCGCTTCGTCCTCCAGGGCGACACGCTTCAGGTAGAGCGGCTCACCTTCCGGGCGGGTACTGGCACCGTGAACGGCAGCGGCTCGATGCGGGTCGATGCCGAACGCGGTCTCGTGCTCGACCTCGGGGTGGCGACGCAGCGCGCGTTGCTGGTCAGCCGGCCCGACATGGTGGCGACGGTCTCCAGCACGCTCAAGGTCACGGGGACGACCTCCTCGGGTATCGAGATCTCCGGGCCCGTCACCATCGATCGGGCCGAAATCTCGGTCGGCGGCGGCCAGACCGCGTCTTTCCCCACCCTCGACGTGCGAGAGATCAACAAGCCGGGCGCCCCCGTGTCGGCCACACAGCCGGTGCAGCGCCGGACGTCCCCGAAGGCCCCGCCTCCGCCAGACGCCACGCCGATCAAGCTGGGGCTCGACGTGCGGGCGCCCCAGGCGATCTTCGTGCGCGGTCGCGGCCTCGACGCCGAGATGGGCGGCCAGCTCACCGTCGGCGGCAGCCCGAGCGCCCCCGCGGTGATCGGTGGTTTCACGATGCGGCGCGGCACGTTCAGTCTGGGCAGCCGCCGGCTCACCTTCTCCAAGGGCGTCGTGACCCTGGACAACCTCAATACGATCGACCCGCGCCTCGACTTCCTCGCAACCACGACGGCGAATTCGGCCACGATCGGGGTCGCGATCACCGGAACCGCCCGCGAGCCGAAGCTCGAAATCACGTCCACGCCCTCCATGCCGCCAGACGAGGCGATGGCCCTCCTCATCTTCGGGAAGCCGGCCTCCCAGCTCGGCGCGTCGGAGCTCCTGCAGGTCGCCCAGGCGCTCGCCGAACTGACCGGCCAGTCTCCCGGCGAGGGTGCGTTGAGCCGGCTGCGCAAGGGGCTGGGGCTCGACCAGCTGAGCATCGGCTCGGCGTCTTCCTCCAAGAGGGAGCCCACGGGCGCCGCGGCCAGTGGAGTGTCCCTCGAAGCGGGGCGCTACGTGGCACCGGGGGTCTATGTCGGAGCCCGGCAGGGGGCGGCTGGCAATTCCAGCCGCGGCGTGGTGCAGCTCGACGTTTTCGACAACATCAAGGTCGAGGGCGACATCGGAGCGAATTCCAGCGGGCGGGTCGGCGTCAAGGCGGAGTGGGACTACTGATCCGGACGACGGAAAGTTCTTTGTGCATGGCACCGGAACTTCCTCGGGGCCACCGCGTTTAAGCCCTCGGACAGACCCGCCGTGGGTTTAGATCCGAAAATCGAGGGAAACCATTCCATGCTCAGAAAACTCCTGGTCGTCGCCGCGGCGACATTCCTGTTGGGCGCTTGTGCGTCGGAGCCGCCTCCGCCGCCGCCTCCCCCGCCGCCGCCGCCGGTCCAGGCGCAGACCTTCATGGTCTTCTTCGATTGGGACCGCTCGAACCTGACCGCCCAGGCCGTCGACACGGTCCGTCAGGCCGCGCAGGCCTACAAGACCCGTGGCAGCGCCAATATCGTGGCGACCGGGCATACGGACACGTCGGGCTCGCCGCAGTACAACATGGCGCTGTCGCTGCGCCGCGCGAACTCGGTCAAGGAACAGCTCGTCCGCGAGGGCGTGCCGGCGACGGCCATCTCGGTCAACGGCCGTGGCGAAGAAGGACTGCTCGTGCAGACCGGCGACAATGTCCGCGAGCCGCAGAACCGCCGCGTCGAGATCTCGGTCGGTGGCCAGGCCACGGTGAGCACGGTGTTCTCCGACCCGCGCTCGTACTGCAAGGCGCTGAGCGACAAGTGGCGCGAGTATCGGACGTCGGTGATCGGTGCGCCTGAGGCCGCCGCCATGGCGAAGTGCGAAGCCGGCGACTATGCCGGTGGCATCCCGACTCTCGAGGACGCACTGATCTCGGCGAAGATTCCGCTGCCGGCCCCCGGCTATCGCTGGCCCGGCCGCCCGATCTAAACCCGTCATCTCGACGGTAGCAAGGAAAGGCGGCCCCTCGCGGGGCCGCCTTTTTCGTTGTAGGCAGGGCGGATGCTCGACGGCGACCTAGCTTCCTTCCTGGATTTCATTCGCCAGCACGGCGACGCCGCCTACAGTTTCCTCACCGTTTACTCGATGGCCAACAGCCTCCTGCTGGCCCTTTTCGCCGGCTACGCCGCGCAGGCCGGTGCGCTGGGCTATGAGCAGGCACTGGCGGCCTGCTGGGCCGGCACGTTCGCAGGCGACGTCCTGCGCTTCTGGATCGGCCGGCGCTTCGGGACACGCTGGCTGCGCGGCATCCCGCGCCTTCAGCGCGCCGTCGAGACGGCCGCACGGCTGGCGGCCCGCCACCATGTCTGGATGATCCTGATCCATCGCTATCCGCGCATCATTCGCAACGTCGCGGGCTTCGCCTACGGCGCCTCCACCTTGAGCTGGCCGCGCTTCCTGGTGCTGAACTTCATCGCGGCCGGCCTGTGGGCGGGCATCGCCGTCTCGGCCGGCTACGGTTTCGGCTTCGTCTCGGAAAAGACCATGACCGATGCGCTTTCGGTCTTCGGGATCGCCATGCTCGTGGCTTTCCTCGCGCTCACCTGGTTCCTGACGCGACGACTGGAGCGCGTGATGGAGCGCAACTAGGATGCAGCACATGCGCGCTGGGCAGGGAAGCGCCGGCATGCGATGAGGTTCGCAATCATGGTGACCCGACGACAATCTCTTCTTGCAGGTGCGGCCGTCGGCGTCCTCGGCGCCGGCGCGGCGAACGCCCAGGATGTGCGCGTGCTCGACTCCGCGCCTACGGCGAACGCGGTGATCGGCCCGCGCAGCAGCGGCTTCTATGTCCGCTTCAACCGTCCGGTGGACCATGAGGATTCCCGCCTCTCGATCAAACAGGACGGCAGGATCGTCGAGGTTCTGCACCCGCGGCTGGAGTCGGCGCCCGACGTGCTTTTTGCGCGCGCGCCTACCCTCCAGCCCGGGCGATACAGCCTTCATTGGGTAGTAGGTGGTGAATCCAGGTTCGACGGCGAGATCCCCTTCACCGTCGGCAACGAGTAGGACTTCAGTCGAGCAGTTCGCGGAGGACGCGGCCGGTGGCCGTGATGGCGAGCAATGTCGGCACCTTCACCACGGCCTTGACCGCAGCCTTGGTGGCAGGCCCGTAGCTCATGCAGTCGAGCGCCACGAGGTCGGGCCTGGTCGCGGCCAGACGGCCCGCGACCGCGGCCGCCTCTTCCGGCCCGGCGCTGGGCACGAGCGCCTCGACCGTGACGGCCACGCCGCTGCGCGCCCATTTGGTGGCGAGCTTCTCGCCCTGCTCGGCGAAGGGAACCAGCAGGCCGAGCCGCCCGCGCGGCAACAGCCCTTCGGCAATGCCGCTCAGCACCCGCGACGGGAAAAGGACGCCGGCATCGCCGTCCATTGCGGGAAACTCGCCCGTGCAGGCATAGACGATGGCGTCGCACCCATCGGCGCGCAGCTTGGCCAGTGTCTCCGGCGATCGGGCGATCACGGCCTGCTTGGAAATCTTCACGTCGCGGCCGCCGCGCAGCCTCGTGTAGAGCGTGTCGGCGCCATTGAGCGGCGGCAATGCATCGACCTCGGCGTCGCTGAGACCGTCGAGCGCGCCGCGCAGGATCACCTTGGTTCCGGCCGGCGCCTGGGCGGCAAACAGCTCGACGATGTCGTCGCGCGGTGCCTGCCCGATGGTGACGATGCCCAGGGTGCACATGTTCAGCTCTCCAGCGCGACGGCGTCGCTGTCGTTCCAGGTGAGACCCACCGCATCGCCCGGCGTCCGCGAAGCCCGCTCGCCGGCATGTGTCTCGCGTACCAGCATCGACGGACCGGTGGTGGGCTGGACGCGCAACAGCGTCGATCCGCCGAGGTAATTGGCCGTTTCGACCGTACCGGCGAGACGGGCGCCGTCGGGCGCGACCAGCCGGATCTTCTCGGGGCGCAGCGCGCGGAGCGGGCCACCCCCTTCCAGGATATTGATCTCGCCGATGAAGTCGGCGACGAACCGCGTGCGCGGCCGCTCGTAGATCTCGGTCGGCGTGCCGACCTGCTCGACCTTGCCGCCGTTCATCACGGCAATGCGGTCGCTCATGGCCAGCGCCTCCTCCTGGTCATGGGTCACGAAGACCAGGGTGACGCCCAGGCGCTTCTGCAGCTCCTTGAGTTCGAACTGCATCTGCTGCCGCAGCTTGCGGTCGAGCGCGCCCAGCGGTTCGTCGCAAAGGAGCACCGGCGGTTCGACGACCAGCGCGCGGGCCAGCGCCACCCGCTGCTGCTGGCCGCCCGAGAGCTGGCCGGGCTTGCGGCTCTCGAAGCCCGTCAGCGCCACCTGAGCCAGTGCCGCCGCGACCCGCCGCTCGATCTCCGGCCTGGGCACCTCGCGCATGCGCAAGCCGAAGGCCACGTTCTCCGCGACTGTCCGGTGCGGGAACAGCGCGTACGACTGGAAGACCATGCCCATGTCGCGCCGGTGGACCGGCAGGTCGGTGATGTCCTTGCCGCCGACATGGACGCGGCCCGAGTCGGGATGCTCGAACCCCGCGATCATGCGCAGGCTCGTCGTCTTGCCGCAGCCCGAGGGTCCCAGCAGCGAGAAGAACTCGCCGGCGGCGATGTCGAGCGTGACCGCGTCGACGGCCATGACGCGGCCGTCGAACGTCTTGGTCACCTGGTCGAGCTTGATGGCCGCGGAGGTCACGTACGCACGCTGGTCCGTCAGCCCTTCAGGATCTTGGTGACGCGGGCGTCGATGTCTTCGCGGCGCGCATTGTACCATTTCCAGTCGGGCTGGATCAGCGTCGCCACCTTCTCCGGCGTGGTGAGGAGCTTGGCGTCGTACTTGGCCTCGAGCTTCACCTTCTGGTTGGCCGGAGAATACCACACCGCCTCGGCCAGCATCTTCTGCACGTCGGGACGCAGCATGTAGTCGATATAGGCAAAGGCCAGTTCCTTGACCTTCGAGCCCGGCGTGACGTTCAGCACCTGCTCCAGCGCCAGCACGCCCTCGGAGGGGCTGGCGAAGTCGACGGGCTGCATGTTCGCGCCTTCGTAGCGATAGACGCCCGAGTCGTGGATGACGCCCATCGACACCTCGGCCGACAGCAGCATCTTTTCCATCTGGCCCGTGAAATCGACCAGCTTGATCGGCTTCAGTGCCTCGAGCGCCTTGTAGGCGGCGTCGAGATCGGTGAGGCCCTTGCCGTAGACCTTGCCCAGCATCATCAGATGGGCCTGGCCGAGGCTGTTCACCGGGATCAGGTAGCCGCCGCGCGCGCCGGCAAGCTTGGGATCGGCGAGGTCCTTCCACGAGGTCGGCTTGGTCAAGCCCTTGTCCGTGCGGAATCCCAGCCCGATGGCGCTGGTGAAGATCGTGACACCCACGATCTTGTCGCTCACGGCATAGGGATAGACGTCGGCGATGTTGGGCACTTCCTTGGCGGTGATCTTGTTCATCACCAGCCCCTCGACGACGGCATTCCACTGCTCGTTCGAGTTGGTGTGGAGCACGTCGTAGATCGGATCGTTCTTCGAGCTGACCTGCAGCTTGGGCAGGAACGGGAAGGCCTGGTCGGCCGACACCGTGCACTTGAACTCCTTCTCGAAGGCCGGCAGCACCGTGGCCTTCATCACCTCGCCCCACTTGCCGCCCCAGGTCGTGATCTTGAGCGTCTTGGTCTGGGCATGAAGGATCGACGGTGCACCCACCGTGGCCAGGGCCGCGAGCCCCGCACCGGTACGCAACGCTTTGCGACGTGAAATCATGGCAACCCCCTGTTCGTTCCCATCACAGCTTAACGTAAGCCTTGAGGCCAATCAGCCTCTCCAGCACCAGAACCACCGACAATGCGAGCAAGATCGAGACCATCGAGGCCGCCGCGATGGCGCCGTCGAGGTCGAATTTCATGTAGTTGAACAGCACCACCGGCAGCGTCTCGCCCTTCGGCACCACCAGGAACAGCGAAACCGGGAACTGGTCAAACGACACGATGAAGGCGAAGACGCCGCCGGCGAACACGCCCGGCCGGATCAACGGCAGGGTGACCTCGAAGAAGACCCGCGTCGGGCTGGCGCCCAGCACCGCGGCGGCCTCCTCGATGCGGCGGTCGAAATTGTGCAGGACAGCCAGGGTCGTGCGGATGACGTAGGGCACCGCGACCAGCGTGTGGGCGGCGATCAGGCCCCAGACCGGGCGGCCGATCCCCGACAGGAGATAGGCCTGGAACAGCGCCAGGCCGGTGAGAATCGCCGGCACCATCAGGGGCGACATGAAGAAGGCGGTCATCACCGCCCGTCCCGGCAGGTTGCCGCGCGCCAGCGCGAGCGCGCAGGCGGCACCGATCACGATCGACAGGACCAGCACCACGGACGCAACCCACAGTGACAGCCAGAGCGCATTCATGAACTCCGCACTGCCGAAGAACTTCTCGAACCAGCGCAGGCTGACGCCGACCGGCGGGAAGGAAATGTACGGCGTCGGGTTCAGCGCGAACACCAGCACGATCGCGATGGGCAGCAGCAGGAACGCGAGCAGAAGCGCGTTCAGCGCAAGATAGGCGGCGCGGCCCGCGTCGAACGGCCGGCGGTTCGGAGCGGCGCTCATGCCATTCCCTGTCCGCCCGCCAGCCGCGCGAGGATGCGGTTGTAGGCCACGACGATGGCGAGCGAGACCAGCAGCAGGATGACGCCGAGCGCGCCCGCGAAGTTCGGGTTGAAGCTGGTGCCGACCTGCTGGGCGATCAGCATCGGCAAGGTCAGAACGTCGGTGCCGCCCATCAGCGAAGGCGTGACATAGGCGCTGATCGACAGCGCGAAGACCAGCAGCGAGCCCGCCAGGATGCCGGGCAGGCTGAGCGGCAGGGTCACCTCGACGAAGGCGCGCAGGCGGCCGGCGCCCAGGCTGCGCGCCGCCTGCTCCAGCCGCTCGTCGATGCGCCCGATCACGCCGGTCAGGGTCAGGACCATGAACGGCACATAGATATGGACCAGGGCCACGATCGTGCCGAACTCGTTGTACATCAGCGGCAGCGGCTTCTCGATCAGGCCCCACTGCATGAGCGTCGTGTTGATCACGCCCTTGTCCTGCAGGATCGTCATCCAGGCGAAGGTGCGCACGACGATGCCGGTCAGCATCGGGGCGATCACCGCCATCAGCACCAGCGCGTGACCGAGCCGGGACTGCATGCGCGCCATCCAGTGCGCCAGCGGATAGCCGATCAGCAGCGAGATGACGGTCGTGATCAGGCCGATGCGCAGGGTCGACCACAGCGCCTCGTGGAAGATGCCGGCCGTATCGAAGATGAAGCGCTCGTAGTGCCGCGTCGTCAGGAAGGCGTTCGGATTGGTGACGGGATTGCCGGAATAGAACGACATCGCGGTCATCACCGCGAACGGCAGCACGAAGAACAGGACGAACAGCAGCCCGGCCGGGGCGATCAGCCAGGCGATCGGTGACGGGCGGGCGGCGTTCGTCATGCCGTCACGGTCACGCGGTGGCCGCGACGTCGCCCACGACCCGGACACGCACGCGCACCGAGTTGCCGGGCAGGTAGGCGATCGGCATGTCCTCGCTCTCGATCGTGTGCAGGGTCGCCCGGTCGGCGCCGGCCGCCACGGCACGGTCGTTGGCGATATCCTGCGCCGCGTCGATCGCCTCGACCCTGGTCATGTCCTTGAAGATCTGGTCGCATTCGCCCGAGACCTGCGCGATCGCGGCGCCCACGGCATTGGCGCAATCGCCATGCTCGACATGGATCACCTGCGAGACGCCCGCCATTTTCTCAGGGATCAGGAACGCGCCGCCGCCGACGGCGATCAGCGGCACATCGCCCGCCTCTGTCTTCATTCGGTCGACCGCCTCCTCGGCAAGGCGTGCCGCCTCGGAAAAGACGCGGGCGCAGGTCGCTGCATCGAGATGGGCGACCTTGGTCTTGTCGCCGAGATCGAGCACGCCGGCCGCAACCGCCACGTCGGTGGTGGTGAGCTGCGCGCCCCCAAAGGCGATGGCGTCGGTCAGCAGGCGATAGCCCACCGAGACCGGGCCGATGGAAAGCGGATCGAGCACCACATGGCTGCCGCCACCAAGGCCAATCGACAACAGGTCGGGCATGCGGAAGAGCGTGCGCACGCCGCCCACCTTCACGACCGAATTGGCCTCACGCGGGAAGCCGAGCTTGAGCTGGCCTACGTCGGTCGTTGTGCCGCCGACATCGATCACCATCGCGTCGCTCAGGCCCGAGAGATAGGCCGCACCCCGCATTGAGTTGGTCGCGCCCGAGGCGAAGCTGTAGACCGGCAGGCGCCGCGCCTGGCTGGCTTCCGCCACGGTGCCGTCGTTCTGGGTGATGAACAGCGGCGCGGCGATGCCGGAATCGCGGATCGCCTTCTCGAAGGCAGCGATCGTGTCGCGCGACAGGTCGGCCAGGGCCGCGTTGAGCAGGCCGGCATTCTCGCGTTCCAGCAGGCCGATCCGGCCGAGATCGGACGAGCAGGTGATGGCGGCATCCGGAATGATTGAGGCGACCAGTTCGGCCGCGCGCTTCTCATGGCTGGAATCGAGCGGCGAGAACACCGAGGAGATGCCGACGGCGCGCAGGCCGGCGGCCTTCATCTCGTGAGCCGCTTTCAGCACGGCCGCCTCGTCGAGCGGCATGAACGGGCGGCCGTCATACTCGTGGCCGCCCTCGACCATCCAGACGCCGCCGCGCACCAACTCACCAAGATCCTCGGGCCAGTCGCAGAACGGCGGCAAGGACGCACCCGAGGGCAGGCCGAGCCGCAGCGCCGCCACCTTGGAGAGATGCCGGCGCTGGACCACGGCATTGATGAAATGCGTGGTGCCGATCATCACGCCGTCGATCTTCTTGGGCTTCCCGTCGTCGCCCTTCAGGACGCCGGTCCCGCCGAGCTTCTTCAGCGAGTCGAGGATGCCCGTCGTCACATCCTGGCTGGTCGGCGCCTTGACCGCGCCGACGACCTTGCCCTCCTCGATGAGGACAGCGTCGGTGTTGGTGCCGCCGACATCGATACCGATTCGTCTCATGACGCGAACACGCTCCTGAAGTCGAGATCATAGCCAAAAGCCCGCGGCCCGACATGTGCCAGCCCTTCGGGGGTGAGGAAGATGTCGGGCCCAGGCAACGCGATCACCGTCACGCGCTGCCCGTAGCGAATCGTTTCCGTGCCGACCGCCTCGCCCGATACCGAGTCGAGGACACAGATAAGGTCGGGCGTCATGGCGAGCGGCCCGTCATCGCGCGAGGCCACGATCCATTCATTCTGGAAGTTGATGCGAAGGGCCGATCCGCGCCAGTCGTCCATGCCTTCAAATCGGACGACGCCCCGCAGGAAGCCTTCCGTCGCCCGCCGTTCGACGTCGACGACCTTGCCCTTGTAGAGCAGCCGGCCCGGCTCGACGGAAAGGATGGCTGCCACCGGATCGTCGTGAGTCCGCTGTGCCTCTCGCACGGCATGGCCGATCGCGATCGCCTTGGTGGTGGTGCCATGGATGCCCCACTCCTTGACCTCGGCGCCGGTCCGTGGCGGCTGGCAGGTCGGCGCCGTGGAGCCGTATTCGACGCAGATCTTGCGGGCGATACGCTCCGCCCACTTCCAGGACGGCACGGTATCGACGATGGACTCGAAGCCGCGCACGTCGACCACCGTCAATGGACAGGGCCGGAGGCCGCCCACCGCCACGGAGGTCATCTGAGCCTCGGGGTAGGCCCGGCCCATCGTATCCGAATCGATCACCGGAACGCCGAGATGGGCCGCGACCATGAGCGGCCGCACGCCGTTGCCGCCGCCGATCTCCATCCCCATCACGGCGTCGAACCGGCGGTTCGTGTGACGCTCCATGAGGCGGGCGGCACGGGCGATGGTTTCATGATCGGTCAGCCGCTCGATACCGACGAGCGGCGCGCCCATGTTGGCGATGACGCCGACCCAGTCGTCGTCATCCAGGTCCGACGCGGGCATGAGCTGAACACGACGGCCCTCGCGATAGAGCGCCCGCATGTTGAGCCGCGACAGGTAGGGATTGCCGCCGCCGCCGGTACCCAGGACCCAGGCGCCGACGGCGAGCGATTCGATGTCGTCCTCGGTGATCTCGCGCCGGCTCAAGCGAAGACGCTCTTGAACTCGATGTCGTAGCCGAAGGCCCTGGGTCCCACATGCTGGAGACCCTTGGGACTGAGAAAGACGGGCGGGGGCGGCAACGCAATCACCGTCACGCGCTGGCCGTAACGGATGGTCTCGGTGCCGACCGCCTCGCCCGACACGGAATCCAGCACGCAGATCAGGTCGGGCGACATCGCGATCGGCTTGCCGTCGAGCCAGGCCACGATCCATTCGTTCTGGAAGTTGATCTCCATGGCGGCGCCGCGCCATTCGTCCATCCCGTCGAAGCGGGTGCGGCCACGCAGGAAGCCCTCGGTGGCTCGCCGCTCGACGTCGACGACCTTGCCCTTGTAGAGGACCTTGCCCGGTTCGACCGACAGGATGGCCGCAATCGGATCCTCATGCCTGCGCTGGGCCTCGCGCACGGCATGACCGATGGCGATGGCCTTGGTCGTGGTGCCGTGGATGCCCCACTTCTTCACCTCGGCGCCGGTGCGCGGCGCCTTGCAGGTCGAGGCGATGGAACCGTATTCAACGCAGATCTTGCGGCTGACCCGCTCCATCCATTTCCAGGTCGGCACCTTCTCCACGACCGATTCGAGCCCGCGCACGTCGACGGTGGTCAGGGGACAGGGCTCGAGATCACCGACCGCGACCGACGTCATCTGCGCCTCGGGATAGGCGCGGCCCATCATGTCGGAGTCGATCACCGGGCGTTTCAGGTGCGCGGCCGCCATCAGCGGCTGGATCGAATTGCCGCCGCCGATCTCGAGCGACATGATCCCGCGGAAGCGATAGCGCGTGTGGCGCTCCATCAGGTCGACGGCGCGGGCGATGGTGCGGCTGTCGGTGAGGCGTTCCTGTCCGACCAGGGGCGCGCCCATGTTGGAAACGGCGGCGACCCAGTCGTCATCGGCCAGCTCGGAGGCCGGCATCAGCTGGACGCGATAGCCCTCCTTGTAGAGGGCGCGCATGTTGAGCAGGCCGAGATACGGGCTGCCGCCACCGCCAGTGCCGAGGACCCAGGCGCCAACAGCCAGCGATTCGATGTCGTCGAGAGTGATGTCGGTCAGGGGCATGGGCCAGTGCTTCGGGCGAGGTCGCTGTTGTCGGTCAGACGTGGTCCGCCGGAGCGACGCCTTGCAAGATCGGGACCATCGACGCGGCGTGTTTCGTCGCGTGATGAATTCCAGCCCGCATGACATCCTGCCCCGTGTTCAGGCATGTCTATGGACTGGACAGGCAAGCATCAATACGTGCGAACACGTATGGGGAGACAACAGGTGGGGACCAGGCGCACACCGCGCATCGCCATGATCACGATGGGCCATGCCCCGCGTCCCGACGTGATGCAGGAAATCGGCCCCCTGCTGGGCGAAGCCGAGTGTGATGAATTCGGCGCCCTCGACCACGACTCCGATGCGCTGATCGCCAGCATGGCGCCGCGCGGCGACGAGCTGAGCTATCTCACCCAGTTGCGGGACGGCCGGCACGTCATCCTGGAAGCCGGCTTCGTGACGAGCCGCACCGAGGCGTTGGTCGCAGAGCTCGACGGCCGCGACTACGATCTCCTCATCCTGGCGATGACCGGCATGCGGGCGCGGCTTTCGACGCGGACCCCGCTCGTTCACGGCCAGGACGCGCTCGACGCCTGGATCTCCGCGCTGGTCGCCAGCAACTCGCGGATCGGCATCATATTCCCCCTGGCAAGCCAGCAGTCGGCCGCGAGCGAGAGCGACTACGGTACGATGCTGAAAAGCTCCCTGGCGACCATCGGCGGCAGCCAGGGTTCCGACCTCACGCAGGCGATCGACCGCGTATCCGGTGCCGACCTGATCGTCATGAACTCGGTCGGCTATACCGGCGAAATGGCCCAGCAGGTCGCGCGCACCAGCGGCAAGCCGGTCGTCACCGCCTGCCGCATCATCGGCAGCACGGCGCGCCTGCGTCTGTCCGAGATCGCCGGCAAGCCGCTCGACTTGCCCTCCACGACCTATACCGGCGCCGAACTGTTGCGACGACTTCCGCAGCCCGCCCTCGAATCGCTCACGCGCCGCGAGACCGAGGTGCTGGTCCAGGTGCTCGAAGGTGCCGCCAACAAGTTCATCGCGCGGGCGCTGGGCATCAGCCACCGCACCGTCGAGATCCATCGCGCCCGTGCGATGCTGAAGCTGGGCGCGACGTCGACTCCGGAACTCATCCGGCGTGCGTTGAGGCAGCCGGAACGCTGAGATCCAGCGGCCGCCCTCACGGCGCGAGCGGCGGCAGGGCGGCACGGATCGGCAGGCTCGAGATCTGCATGAGGCCGGAGAACGGCTGGACCATCTCGATGATGAGGAACAGGGCCGCCGACGCCGAAAGGGCGACCAGCACGAGCGCCACGGCCGATGTCGGATTCACCGGCGAGAACAGGCAATAGCTGGCGAACAGCACCGTGAGCCAGAAAATCAGGACGACGAGGGTCGGCACCGGCAACCCGGACCTCGACTGCTCATAGAGCGCGAGCCTGGCCTGCGAGATCGGAACTGCAAGCTGGAGGGCCTGTGCGACGAGAGACGATTTCACGGCGGTACCGCCAGGCAGGGCATGGAGATCAGCGTAGACCTGCGACGCCAGCGTCCCGCTGCCGTAGAGCGCGCCACGAACCTTGGCGTCCGGGCCATTCCAGATCCTGTCGACCATCTGGTTGGCGGCATCCCGTAGCAGCACGCGGAGCGGCTTCGCTTCAGGACCATACTGATCGAGCACCGCGTCGAGCAGGATGAGGTTGGCAGCAATCTGGCGGACTTCGCCGCGCTGGGCCTCGTAGCTGCTGTTCGCCGAGTTGATGAGAAGGCCGAGGACCAGCGCCGCGATGGTGCCCACCAGACCGGCGCCCAATCGGACTATGTCCCGGGCATGGTCGTCGAGATGATGGTCCGGCAGCGAGCGGCGCAGCAAGGCACCGATGCCCGCGCCGAGGAGCATGACCCCGCAAGCCATGAGCGAGATCCAGATGGGCTGCACGAAATCGACCTTTCCTGGGACCGCAGGGTACGGGCGGCCGCCAGAACTCTAGCACTCCTGCGAAACGGACACGGCTTGCTTTTTGCACGGCTTGCGGCGCGCGTGTTAGCGTTCGCGTATCGTTTTCGGAGGTCGTCGATGCAGCCATCCATCCAGCCCGTAAAGGGGCAGCCCGTCGCGCCTCCCCTGATCGGCGGCGAGATTCCGCTGATCGATGTCTCGGCATACCTCGCGGGCGTTCCCGGCGCCGCCGAGAAGGCCGCGGCCGAACTGCGCTACGCCTTCGAGAATGTCGGCTTCTACTATCTCGCGGGCCACGGCGTGCCGCAGAAGCTGATCGATGCCACCTATGAAGCCGCTGCACGCTTTCATGCCCAGCCGATGGACGCCAAACTGGCCGTCAAGGTCGACGAGCACAATATCGGCTACATGCCGATCGCCCAGAAGGCGCCGCCCAACGCGGCCGCGCAGGGCAAGAAGCCCAGCCAGAACGAGGCCTATTTCCTGCGCCGCGAGCGCGACGCGAACGATCCGGATGTGATCTCGGGCCGCCGCTTCCATGCGCCGAACAAGTGGCCGGCCGACCTGCCGGGCTTCCGCGAGACGGCACTCGAGTACATCTCCACGCTCGAAAAACTCTGCCAGAAGCTGGTGAAGCTTTACGCCCTGGCGCTCGATCTTCCGGAAACCTACTTCGATGCGTGTTTCGCCAAGCCACACATGATCCTGCGCATGTCGCGCTATCCGCAGATCGACGGCGCCGACGAGAGCGTCGAGAGCCTCGTGCCGCACACCGACTCCGGCTTCATGACCCTGCTGCCGCCCAACAAGGTGCAAGGGCTGTCGATCCTGCTGCCCGACGGGCGCTGGATGGAGGCGCCCGGCCTCGAGAATGCCTTCGTCGTCAACGGCGGCGACATCCTGCACCGCTGGAGCAACGAGCGGTTCCTGTCGACACCGCATCGGGTGCGCAACGTCTCGGGCCAGATCCGCTACGCCATCCCGTTTTTCTGCGATCCCGATCACGACACGATGGTCGAGTGCCTGCCGTCCTGCCAGTCGGCCGAGAAGCCCGCCAAGTATCCGCCGATCAAGTTCGGCGACTATGCGCTGTGGTTTGCCGCCCAGCGCTACGGGCACATGTCGAAGGTCCAGGCGCCGTCCGAGGCCGAGATCGCGCCCGGCGAGCGCGCCACCTCCCGCTGGCAGGCCTGATCCGATGCGCCTTCGCGACCTGTTCGCGGCCGGCTCCGCCGTCGCCCTTCTCCTCGCCTCGCCCGCTTTCGCCCAGACGAAGACCATCAAGGCGGTGATGCACTCGGACCTCAAGGTCCTCGACCCGGTCTGGACGACTGCCAACATCGTGCGCAACCACGGCTACATGGTGTGGGACACGCTGTTCGCCATGGACGAGAAGCTGCAGCCGCAGCCTCAGATGGTCGACGCCTGGACCCTGAGCGACGACAAGCTCACGTACACCTTCACGCTGCGCGACGGGCTGAAGTGGCATGACGGCAAGCCGGTCACTGCCGAGGACTGCATCGCCTCGCTGAAGCGTTGGGGCGCGCGCGATTCGACCGGCGTGAAGCTGCTCAGCTTCGTCTCCTCGTTCGAACCGGTGAACGACAAGACGTTCAGGATCGTGCTGAAGGAGCCCTACGGGCTGCTGATCGATTCGCTGGCCAAGCCGGGCGGGTCGACTCCGCTGATGATGCCCAAGCGCATCGCCGACACCGATCCCGCCAAGCAGATCTCCGAGTTCATCGGCTCCGGCCCCTTCATCTTCAAGGCCGACGAGTGGAAGCCCGGCGACAAGACCGTCTATGTGAAGAACCCCGACTACAAGCCGCGCGCCGAGCCCGCCTCCGGCCTGGCCGGCGGCAAGGTCGCCAAGGTCGATCGGGTCGAGTGGCTGGCCATCCCCGACCACCAGACCGCGGTGAACGCCCTGCTGGCCGGCGAGATCGACTATATCGAAGCGCCGCCGCACGACCTGAAGTCGCTGCTGCTGGCAAACAAGAACATCAGGCTCGAGGTCTACAACAAGATCGGCGCCCAGTACGTCTTCCGCTGGAACACCGTCGTCCCGCCCTTCGACAACGAGAAGGTGCGCCGCGCCGCGGAATACGCCTTCGACCAGAAGGCGTTCCTGCAGGGCGTTATCGGCGACGAGAAGTATTACCAGACCTGCGATGCCATGTTCGTCTGCGGAACGCCGCTCGAATCCAATGCCGGCATGGAAGGCCTGGTGCGCGGAAACTTCGCCAGGTCGAGGGAGCTGCTGAAGGAGGCGGGCTATGACGGCACGCCGATCGTGATGCTGCACACCACCGACATCGCCGTGCTGACCAATGCCGGACCGATCGCCAAGGACCTGCTCGAGAAGGGTGGCTTCAAGGTGCAGATGGTGCCGCTCGACTTCCAGGCCATCGTCGCGCGGCGCCTGCGCAAGACGCCGCCGCAGGATGGCGGCTGGAACGGCTTCATGACCGCCTGGCTGTCGGTCGACATGATGAATCCTCTGACCAACAGCATGCTCACCGCCTCGTGCGACAAGGCCAATTTCGGCTGGCCGTGCGACGCCGAGGTCGAGAGGCTGCGCGACGCCTTCGCGCGGGCACCCGACCTCGAGAGCCGCAAGAAGATCGCGGCCGAGCTGCAGGCGCGCGCCATCACCTACGGCACGCACGTTCCGCTCGGCCAGTACACGCTGCCGACCGCGACGCGCTCGGACCGGCTGAGCGGCGTCGTCACAAGTCCCGTTCCGGTCTTCTGGAACATCGAGAAGAAGGGCAACTGACACCGATCGCCCTGGCGCCGAGAATGTTTTCCGAGAAGACCCGCATCATCGGCGCAGGCGCCATCGGCAACGTCCTCGAATGGTTCGATTTCGCGATCTACGGCTATTTCGCGATCACCATCGGCCAGGCCTTCTTCCCGCACCAGGATCCGCTGGCGCAGTTGCTCTCCACCTTCGGCGTGTTCGCGATCGGCTGCCTGATGCGGCCGCTGGGGAGCCTCCTGTCGGGCAGCATCGGCGACCGCTACGGCCGGCGCGCCGCGCTCACCGTCTCGATGACGGCGATGGCCTTCTCGACCTTCCTCGTCGGTATCCTGCCCGGCTACGAGACCCTGGGAATGGCGGCGCCCCTGCTCCTGACGGCTCTGCGCATGGTGCAGGGCCTGTCGCTTGGCGGCGAGTGCCCGACCGCCTTCATCTTCATGATCGAGCATGCGGGCGCGCGCAAGCGTGGCCTGGCCGGCGCGATGGCGACCGGCGGCAACGCGGCCGGCCTCCTCCTCGGATCCCTATCCGGTGTGCTCCTCACCGCCGTGATGCCGCCGGAGGTTCTGCAGGACTGGGGCTGGAGGCTGCCGTTCCTGCTCGGCCTTCCGGTCGGGTTGGTGGGCCTCTGGCTGCGCCGGGGCGTGCCCGAGCCGCCCCGGGACGCCGCCGCTATTGTGGAGACCCCCGTGCGGGAGGTGTTCAACCACCATCTCTGGCTGGTGGCGCGCCTGGCGTGCATGGGTTCGCTGGGCACCGTGACGTTTTTCGTCATCTTCCTCTACCTGGTGAGCTGGCTGCAGGTCATCGATGGTGTCTCGCCGGTGCGCGCCCTCGGCTTCAGTTCGATCGCGATGGCTGCGGCTCTCCCGATCTACCTTTCCGCAGGCTGGTTGAGCGACCGGATCGGCCGGCGGAAGCTGCTCCTCGGCGGGATGGCGGCGGCCCTGGTGGGCGCGTTCCCTCTGTTCTGGCTCATGCACCATGCCGATCCCATCCTGGTCCTCGCCGGCGAACTGGGCTTCGTTCTGATCATCGGCATCGTATTCGGCATCGAACCGGCCTTCATGGTGGAAGCGACCCCCGCCCCGATCCGCTGCACGGCGGTGGCACTCGGCTTCAATCTTCCGGCCGGCATCCTGGGTGGGCTCGCGCCGCTTGCGGCGACCTGGCTGATCCACCGAACGGGGAACGACCTCAGCCCCGCCTTCCTCATCATGGGGGCGGCGGCGATTTCCCTGGTCGCGACGGCTTCCTTTCGTGACAGGACCGGGTTGCCCGACGGCCAGCCTGCCGAAAGTCCGAAGTAATGCCCGCCTGCGCTCTCATGGCATAGTCGGGGAAGATGACCCCCGCCAGCACTCGCCGCATCGTTGCGGCCGGTACCATCGGCAACCTGCTCGAATGGTACGATTTCGCGATCTACGGCTACTTTGCCGCCACGATCGGCCGTGTCTTCTTCCCCGCCGAGAATCCAGTGGCGCAGGTCCTGGCCGCCTTCGGCATCTTCGCGCTGGGCTATCTGATGCGCCCGCTGGGCGGCATTGTGGTCGGCCATATCGGCGACCGGCTCGGAAGGCGTGCCGCCCTGACCTTCTCCATTGCCGCCATGGCGCTCCCCACTTTCCTCGTGGGCCTGCTGCCGGGCTACGAGACGCTCGGCATGGCGGCGCCCATCCTGCTCACGCTGCTGCGCATGATCCAGGGCCTGTCGGTCGGCGGCGAGGCCACGACCTCGATGGTCTTCCTGGTCGAGCAGGCCCCGCCCGGTCGGCGCGGCCTGGTCGGCAGCTTCTGCTCGCTGGCCGCCACCGGCGGCTTCCTCCTGGGCTCGGGAATCGGTGCGGCCTTTGCCGCCCTCCTGCCGCCGGAGGCACTGGCGACCTGGGGTTGGCGCGTGCCGTTCCTGCTCGGCCTGCTGCTCGGCGTCGCCGGCTGGTGGATCCGCCAGGTCATCGTCGAGGAGGCGCCGCCCAAGGCGGGCCACGGCTCGCCTCTCATCGAGACGCTGCGCCATCACGGCCGCGCCGTGATGCGCGTGGCAGGCATCACGGTCTTCAATGCCGTCGGCTTCTACCTGATGTTCCTCTACGTCGTGACCTGGCTTCAGACTGTCGATGGCATCGCACCGGCGCGCGCCCTGGAGATCAATACCGTCAGCATGGTCTTCCTGCTCCCGGTGATGCTCCTGTCCGGCTGGCTGTCGGACCGCCTGGGCCGTCGACCGCTGATGTTCGCCGCGATGATCCTGGGCTTCGTCGGCGCGATGCCGTTCCTGTGGCTGATGCATCACCCCGATCCGAGGCTGATCCTGGTGGGACAACTCGCTCTGGTGGTGCCGGCCGGCATGGGCCTCGGCATCATCCCCTCCCTCCTGACCGAGGCGGTGGCGGGCCGGGTCCGCTGCACGGCCATCTCGCTGGGCTACAACATCGCCTTCGGCGTGATCGGCGGGCTGACGCCGCTCACCGCGGCCTGGCTGGTCGCCCGCACCGGGATGGACCTGAGCCCGGCCTGGCTGTTCATGGGCGCCGCCGCCATCTCCATCGCCACGCTCCTCACCTTCCGCGAGACGTCGCGCGACGCGACGCTGCCGCCGTGAGGGTCACCCGTCGTGCGCTGGCGCCGATGGCGCTGGCGGCAGCGACGTTCCCGGCCCGCGCGGCGCCCCCTCCCTGGATCGACGCGCACACCCACGCCTTCGTGCGCGGGCTGAAGCTCGCCGTCGATGCGCGTTATGCGCCGACCTACGACGCGTCCTGGGAGACGTTGCTGAAGCTGGCCGAAGCCAATGGCGTCGGCCGCACGGTGCTGCTGCAGCCGTCGTTCCTGGGGTACGACAATTCCTACCTGTTCGCGGCGCTCAAGGCCGAGCCGCAGCGCTTCCGCGGCGTGCCGTGGATCTCGCCATCGGTCGAAACGCGGCCCGAAGAGTGGGAGGAGATGGCGCGGATCGGCGTTCGCGGCCTGCGCTTCCCGATCTTCGGCCTGCCGACACCGCAATGGTCGGCCTATCACGAGATGCTGGGCGAGGCGCTGAAGCGGGACTGGCCGATCCATCTCTATGTCGAGAGCAAACGCCTGCCCGAGATGCTGCCGCTCCTGCTCGACGGCGGCCACAAGATCGTGATCCCGCACTACGGCATGTTCGATCGCACCCTGGGTCCGGCGCGCGATCCCGGCTTCAAGGTCCTGCTGGAGAGTGCGAAAACCGGCCGCGTCTTCGTCGTGATGTGCGGCGCCTATCGGGTCGGCCCGGAGCGCGCCCGCCAGGCCGCCCCGATGCTGCTCGACGCTTTCGGCCCCGAGCGCCTGATGTGGGGCAGCGACTGGCCGCACACCGACACCGACCTCAACCGCGTCACGACCTATCCGATCACGCTCAGAACCTTCGAGGACTGGGTACCGAGCGAGGCTATGCGACGCACCATCCTGATCGACACGCCGACGAAGCTCTACGGCCTTTAGCAGGCCGCTGGAAAAGCCGGATTCTGACGCGTCAACGAAACAAACGAAATAAACAAATCAGTCGAAATGAGAGTCGCACCGCTGGATAAGGTATCCTGATACCGTTGGGCGGGTCGATGTCGCTCGCCGGTCCCTCTGAAAAGCCCATTTCAACGGCCCGTTAGCCGGGTGCTGAAAAACAAGCTCGCGGTATTCGATCCTTTCGACGGACGCGCCGGTCTGGAACGCCAGCACCTTCAGCAAGAACCGCGAGCTGCTGCTGGCGGCGGTGGTCGCTCAGCCCCGGGTCAGGGCGCTGATGTCGAGCGAGCATCCGGCGCGGACGACGAGGCTGGCACAAGTCCCCCCAGACAAATTCATCAAGGAAGCAGTATCAGGTCAGGCCGACCCACCTTCTACGGCACGCCCTTCGGCGCGCCAGCGCAGCATGCCGCCGGGGAGGTTCGCGACGTCGGCCAGGCCCGCCTTCTGCAGGATCGCCGTGGCATGGGCGGAGCGGCTGCCGGCGCGACAGACGGCGACGACCGGCTTGTCCTTCGGCAGGTCCTTCGCGCGCGCCGCCAGCTCGCCCAGGGGAACCAGCGTGGCGCCCCGGATATGACCGAGCGGGCCGGTAAACTCGGCCGGCTCGCGCACGTCGACGACCTGCACCTTCGACAGATTCTCCTCGAGCCAGTGCGGCTCGACCTCCCAGACGCCGCCGAAGGTGAAGCGCAGGGGCGCCCAGCCGGGCTCGGCCGGTGGCGGGGTCTCGTTGCCGGGCTGACCGCAGCGCAGGTTCGCGGGCACCGCCTCGTCGATCTTCTTCGGGTGAGGCAGGTCGAGGTTCTTCATGTAGCCGACATAGTCGCTTTCGCCGACCTCGCCGCCCAGCCGCGGATTGAACCGCTTCTCCTCGGCGACGCTGCTGACCGTGAGACCGCGATAGTCGTGCGCGGGATAGAGCAGGCAGCTCTCGGGCAGCGCAAAGATGCGCGAGCGGACCGAGCGATAGAGGGCGCGCGGATCGCCCTGCTGGAAGTCGGTGCGACCCGAGCCCCGGATCAGGATGCAGTCGCCGGTGAAGGCCATGCTCTCGTCGTCGAGAACGTAGGTGACGCAGCCCGACGTGTGGCCGGGCGTCGAGCGCACTTCGAGCGCCCGGCGGCCGAACTCGATCCGGTCGCCGTCCTGCAGCAACCGGTCGGCACCCGCCGCGCCCGCCGCCGCCGACAGCGCG